>JAZSBU010000144.1:0-7577 GCA_045602565.1 Eubacteriales bacterium
GTAGTCAACAAGTACACCGGTAACAGCGTTCTGAAGCTTCTCTTTCAGTTCAGCAACAACAGCCTGTTTCTGCGCAATGATTTTCTCATTTGCCATGAATCGAATTACCTCCGTTAGTATTTCAAAAAAATGCTCCCAAACACGCAGACCGGCTTGGGAGCATAGATATCCTAAGATATAATAGCACTCCTCGGCGGGATATTAAGCCAATAAAAGGCACCAGCTGTCTGCGAAGCATTTATTTTGCCTATCAATAATATCACATAGCGATACTATTGTCAAGCATTTTTACATAAATTTAGCCTGGTTGATCTTAACGCCGGGGCCCATGGTAGAAGCAACGGTGCAGCTTCTTACATATTGGCCTTTAGCGGCAGCAGGCTTTGCTTTGATGATCGCACCCATCAAAGTATTGAAGTTCTCGGTAAGCTTTTCCTTACCAAAGGAAACTTTACCGACAGGGCAGTGAATAATGTTGGTTTTATCCAAACGATATTCGATCTTACCGGCTTTGATTTCTGCGATTGCCTTAGCAACATCCATAGTAACGGTACCGGCCTTGGGGTTCGGCATCAAGCCCTTGGGACCAAGAACGCGACCCAAACGACCGACAACGCCCATCATATCGGGAGTTGCGACAACAACATCATATTCAAACCAGTTCTCATTCTGAATTTTGGGAATGAGTTCCTCGCCGCCAACGAAATCAGCACCGGCAGCCTTAGCTTCTTCAGCCTTTGCATCCTTAGCAAAGACAAGAACGCGAGTGGTTTTACCGGTACCATGGGGCAATACAACTGCACCACGAACCTGCTGATCGGCATGACGGGAATCAACACCCAATTTAACATGCACTTCAACAGTTTCATCAAACTTTGCACGTGCAGCCTTGGTAACAGCTTCCATAGCTTCTTCAACGTCATACAACTTGGTAGCGTCGATCAGCTTGGTGCTTTCAATATAAGACTTTCCTCTTTTCACCTAAATAATCCTCCTTTGTGGTATTACGGAATATTCCTCCCACAGAATTTAGAGCTTACTCTTCGACAGTAACGCCCATGCTTCTCGCAGTACCTGCGATCATGCTCATTGCAGGTTCGATATCAACTGCATTCAGGTCGGGCATCTTCTGCTCAGCGATCTTCTTGACCTGCTCCTTGGTAAGAGAAGCAACCTTAGTCTTGTTGGGGACGCCGGAGCCGCTCTCAATACCGGCAGCTTTCTTAATAAGAACTGCTGCAGGCGGTGTCTTGGTAACAAAAGTGAAAGAATGATCCGCATAAACGGTGATAACTACCGGAATGATGTATCCGATATCATTCTTTGTTCTCTCGTTGAATTCCTTTGCAAACGCCATAATGTTGACGCCATGCTGACCCAGCGCAGGACCAACCGGGGGCGCCGGTGTTGCCTTACCTGCCGGAATCTGAAGTTTAATGAACCCTGTTACTTTTTGAGCCATTTTCAAACACCTCCCTCGTGTTTCAATGTGGTAATATAGCGGAAAGATTAAAAAGTACTCTCCTCCCACTCGCGATAACGCATCCAAGGATGCGAATCAGCCTTACTCTACGGGTGCAACCTGCTCGAAGGAAACTTCAACAGAAGTTTCTCTGCCAAACATGGATACAACCACTTTCAACTTGGAAGACTCGGGATATACCTCGTCTACCACGCCAACAAAACCGCTCATATTCGAAGCAACAAAACGTACCGAATCGCCCTTCTTATAATCGGTATGAACCACCCGCTTCTCTACGCCGAGTTTTTCGATCTCAGCTTGAGTAAGAGGCAACGGTTCGGATGTAGATCCGACAAAACCGGTAACGCCCTGAATGTTACGGACAATATACCAAGTCTCATCGGTCATAATCATCTTTACCAAAACATAACCCGGGAAAACTTTACGTTCGTATTCCTTCTGACCTTTTTCAGTCGTCTCGACAACGGTTTCAGTGGGAACAGAGATATCTTGAATAACCTCTTCCAGCTTGCGATTTTCAATGATTCTGCGCAAGTTGGTCGCAACTTTATTCTCATAAGCCGAATAAGTATGGATCGCATACCATTTTGCAGTTTCAGCCATAATACACCTGTTCCTTTCTTAATAAACTAAATCAGGCAAACAAACCGCCCAACCAACTGATCAGCGCTTGAATTCCTGTGAAGAAAAGCCAATCGAACAACCAGATCAATGCGCCCACGACAAGAACACATACGACAACTACGATTGTATTATTGACCACTTGCTTGAAAGTGGGCCAAATAATTCTCTTGGTCATCTCAATGCGAACCTCGCGGAACCAACCAACGATTCTGGAAAAGACGGACTTTTTCTTTGCTTTTTCAGCCATGTTTTCGTCCTCCTTGTAAATTTGGAAACTTACTTGGTTTCTCTATGCAAAGTGTGCTTTTTGCAGAACTTGCAATACTTGTTCATTTCCAGTCTGTCGGGGTCATTCTTCTTGTTTTTCATTGTGTCGTAATTTCTTTGTTTGCACTCTGTGCAAGCCAGCGTAATCTTGACTCTCATTTTGCGGCACCTCCTGTTATTTTGGCCTCCCTGCGTTCATATTGGGACCTATTTTTTTGCACAAAAAAATAAGCCCTACGGCAGGTATAAAAGATTATAGCATATGAAATCGCCATAGTCAAGCATTTTTTTAAAAAAACAGAGCGGATAAAAATTATCCGTTTTACCCGCTCTGTTTACATTATTTCAAGCGTTCCATCAACAGTTGATTGATCAGCTTCGGATTTCCCTTTCCTTTGGAAAGTTTCATACACTGACCAACCAAGAATCCAACCACATTGGTTCTTCCGTTGCGATATTCTTCGACCGCTGCGGAATTTGCCTTAAGAACCGAATCGACAATTCCGGCCATCTCGTCTTCATTACTATTCTGAACCAAACCTTCACGTTCGACAATCGCCATCGGTTCCGCTTCGTCCTCGAGCATAATAGCAAGAACTTTCTTTGCAGCCGCACCGGAGATAGTTCCTTGATCCACCAACTTCAGCAACGCCATTAAACGATTGGGGCGTACAGGGAACAAATTGATCTCTTCATTGCGATCGTTGAGATACTTGGCAATGTCGCCCAAAATCCAATTGGCCGCCGCCTTGGCGAGTTTCTCATCAATAACCGTACACGCATCGAAATAAACCGCACGCTCATAATTACGAGCGATCAGACCCGCATCATTTTCGGAAAGATGATAACCAAGAACATATCTCTTGGTTTTCTCATTCGGCATTTCGGGGATTTCAGATTTCAATTGGTCGATCCAAGCCTGCTCCAAAGCAACCGGCGGGATATCGGGCTCGGGGAAATAGCGATAATCCTGTGCGTCTTCTTTAGAGCGAAGAAGAACATTGATTCCTTTTTCATCATCCCACCGACGGGTTTCCTGGGAAATCTCTCCCCCATTTTCGAGGATCTCAATTTGCCGTGCCGCTTCATAATCAATGGCGCGCTGAGCGCCGCTGAATGTATTGATGTTTTTCATTTCGCAGCGAGTACCAAACTTTTCAGAGCCCTTGGGGCGTACCGAAACGTTGACGTCGCAACGAATGGATCCCTCCTGCATCTTGCAATCGGAAATTCCGCAGTAAAGCAGAATCGTGCGAATTGTTTCCAGATACTCTCTTGCTTCTTGGGAAGAACGAAGATCCGGCTCGGAAACGATTTCGATCAACGGAACACCGCAGCGATTCAAGTCGACCAAAGTATAGGGAATCCCATCCTGATGCAGCAACTTACCCGCATCTTCTTCAATATGGATTCTTGTGATCCCAACACGTTTGGTTTCACCGTTGGACATAAACTCCACAGCACCGTTACTGCAAATAGGAATGTCAAACTGAGAAATCTGATATGCTTTCGGCAGATCCGGATAATAATAGTTCTTACGATCTTGCTTGAGCAATGTATCGATCTTACATCCGGTAGCATGCCCCATACGAATGGCGTATTCCACCACCTTACGATTCAACACAGGCAATGCTCCGGGCATACCGGTACAAACAGGGCAACATTGGGTATTTACTTCCCCGCCGAAACTGTTTTTGCAGGAGCAATAGATCTTTGTCTTTGTATTCAGTTCGGCATGAACTTCCAGACCGACAACGATTTCATATTCTTTCATATTCTTTCCTCCACATCGATCATCTTTAAAAACTCATCTTCTTCAATTACAGGAACGCCAAGCGCTTGCGCTTTGGTCAATTTGCTTCCCGGTTTATCTCCTAATATTAAATAGGAAGTCTTTTTGGAAACCGAACCGGAAACCTTTCCGCCCAATCGCTCGATCGCAGCACTCGCTTCATCGCGGGACATGGAATCGAGCCCGCCGCTCAAAACAAAGGTCATTCCAAGCAGCCGATCCGAACGAACTTGTTGTTCAAATTCCATTTTCAGCCCAACCGACTGTAATTGCTCGATCAAATTCCGATTTTCTTCAACAGCGAAAAAGTTTACCACATTTTCCGCCATAATATCACCAAAATCATATAAGGAAGCCAATTCCTCTTGCGTAGCGTCCATAATCCTTTGGATCGAACCAAAGCTCTCCGCCAGCTGTTTTGCCGCTTTCGCACCGATATTGCGAATACCGAGAGCATATACCACGCGATCCAAAGAAGCGTCTTTTGAAACCTCCAACGCATTCAGCAGATTATCTGCCGATTTATCTCCAAAACCTTCCAACTCTGCCAAGGCCTCTTTATCCAATCGATAAAGATCTACCGGCGTATAAATCAAATTATGGTCCAATAATTGCTCAATAATCGCCGGACCGAGCCCATCGATATCCATCGCCGCTTTAGAAGCAAAATGCTCTAATTGACGGCGAATCTTGGCCGGACAAGAAGGATTGATACAACGAATCGCGATTCCACTCTCATCGCAAGCCAACGCACCGTCACATTCCGGGCACCGATCGGGCATTTCATAAGGAACGCTGATTTGAGGGCGTTTCGAAGGAATCACCCGAACCACTTCCGGAATGATATCCCCAGCTTTTTGGACGACCACTGTATCACCCACGCGAATATCCAATTGCTCAATAAACTTTTGATTATGCAAAGTCGCGCGGGAAACCGTTGTCCCCGCCAGGCGAACCGGCTCCAATTCCGCATTCGGTGTCAAAACACCGGTGCGACCGACTTGGATGGTGATATCCCGCAACAAGGTTTCTTTTTGCTCCGGCGGATATTTATATGCAACAGCCCACTTGGGAACCTTAACGGTTTCACCCAAGCGAGCGCGATGATCAAAACGATCTACTTTTAAAACAGCACCGTCAATATCAAATCCCAACGTATCCCGCATAGCGTTAAAACGCTCCACTTCCGCAAAGGCTTCTGCAATATCCGAATAACAGTTATAATGAGGACTTACCTTAAAGCCAAGGGATTTCAAATAATCCAAACTCTCTGCGTGACCGCCGAGCGGCTCACTCGATTGCTTTTGAACATTGAAAATAAAAACATCCAATTTGCGTTCGGCGGCAATCTTACTATCTAATTGCCGCAAGGACCCCGCCGCCGCATTGCGTGGATTTGCAAAGGTTTTCTTTCCCGCTTTTGTATATTCTTTATTCAAGCGTTCAAAACTCTTTCGAGGCATAAATACTTCGCCTCGAACAATGATATCCACCGGTTGTTTCAACTGCATCGGGATGCTGCCGATCGTTTTCAGATTAGCGGTGACATCCTCACCAACCAAACCATCCCCTCTTGTCGCACCGCGAACAAAGACACCTTTTTCATAGGTCAGCGACACCGAAAGGCCATCAATTTTGAGTTCAACCGCATACTGCGCATCGGGGCACTCTTTTTTTACACGCTCATCAAACGCCAATAACTCATCATAAGAAAATGCGTCTTGCAGACTAAGCAACGGCACCTCGTGCGTTACTGCTTCAAACCGTTCCGCCACCGCTCCGCCTACGCGCTGAGACGGCGAATGATGGAGTTTGAATTGCGGAAACTCTTCTTCCAAAGCGATCAACTTCCGCATCATCATATCATATTCATAATCGGAAATGGTGGGTGCATCTTCCACATAATAATGAAAGATATGCTCACTCAGTTGTTCCGAAAGAATCTCTATTTCTTTTTTTGCCGCATCAGCTGTCATAAATTCTCCTTCAGTTTCTGCTCGAACAGAACTGTATTTTTGCCGATTTTTTCGTTTTCATTTATATACTCATAGGGATATTTCATATTGATTACCCGCTCGATTCTCCCTGTATCTGCCGCGATGATTTTAGAAGACGCACCTGCGCCGCAGGCAGCGATTGTGTGCAAGTCTTCCATCATATAAAGATTATAAGCGCAAATCTTATCCGGCAGGCAAAAGCCAATATTTTCGCCGTTGGATACGGTGTTTTTCTGACGATACATATAATATGGAACCAATCCCCTGCTCCGCAATTCATCATATGCATTATCCAGCATCCGCTGAACCCGATCGTTTTTGGGGTCAAAGTGCGTTCCGTCTCCATATAGTTTGGAAGAACGTTTTATCGATAAGGTATGAATTGTAATATTATCAACACCGGCGGAAAGAACATCCTGCAAGGACGCAGCGAAAGACTCTTCGCTTTCGCCGGGCAAACCGGCGATCAAATCGGTGTTAATACTATCAAATTCGAATTTCTTTGTCAAGGACACTGCATCCAAATATTGCTCTTTGGTATGCCGCCTGCCAATCGCGGAAAGGATTTCATTATTGGTCGTTTGGGTATTGATACAAACCCTTGTCACGCCATATTTTTTTAATATGTTAAGTTTTTCTTCGCTTACCGTGTCGGGACGGCCAAGTTCAAAGGTAAACTCATCTATAATATCCTTTGTATTCTTGGTAATGGTATCAAGTAAAAGATTCATTTGCTCCGCTGTCAAAATACCGGGGGTGCCTCCACCCACATAGACCGAACGAATCTTTAAGCCTGCCCGATGCAAAACATCGCATTTTTCTTTGATTTCCTTTTGCAAATATTGCAGATATGGATCGATCAATCGATTGCTTTTTTCTGCCGCCACACTGATAAAGGAGCAATAGGAACACCGCGACGGACAAAACGGGATCGCCACATAAAGACTTGCTTCTTTTTTGCTGTCTGTTTGAACCTTGTCCATCACCATACAAATCTGATGCAACAGCGGAACCTTTTCGGGCTGCATACAATACTCATTCAAAAGAAATTTCCTTGTATTTTCATAGCCCATTTCATTCAAAACTCTGCGATAGATCCCTGTGGGTTTGATCCCTGTCAGAATCCCCCAGGGCGGAGAAATCTCTGTTGCACGATGGAACACTTGGTATATGGAATACTTTACTGCCGCCAATAGTTGTTCCGTTTCTTTACCATTAGCTTTTTTGCTGCAGGAATAAACCTTTCCGCGACAATAAAAACGAGCCTTGGCAACAAACTGATCGTTTTGCTGCAACAATCGAGAGGAAAGGCGCAGTTCTCCCCGCGGAGACTTGGTAAAAACAACCGATTCTCCCGGAAAAAACAGTAGCGACATTCCGATCGCATCATATTCAAATTTATGTCCGGCAATTT
>JAZSBU010000145.1:0-31045 GCA_045602565.1 Eubacteriales bacterium
CTCAACGACAGCGCCATCAAGATCATCCGCGCCTTGAAGATCGAGGGCGGCTGTAACGTGCAGTTTGCGTTGAATCCTGAGACCAGCGAATATTATCTCATCGAGGTCAATCCCCGCGTTTCCCGCTCCTCTGCTTTGGCATCCAAGGCATCGGGCTATCCCATCGCCCGCGTCACCGCCAAGATCGCGGTGGGTATGGCGTTGGAAGAGGTCGAAATTGCCAATACCAACGCGGCCTTTGAGCCGCGGCTGGACTATGTGGTCGCCAAGCTGCCCCGCTTCCCCTTTGATAAGTTCCCCACCGCGCCCAACACGTTGGGTACTCAAATGAAGGCGACCGGTGAGGTTATGGGCATCGGCTCCAATCTGGAAGAATGCCTTTTGAAATCCGTTCGTTCATTGGAGATCGGCGCTTGCCATTTCCATCTGCCCAAGTTCGACGATATGAGCGAAGCCGAACTGCGGGATTATATCTTGGAATTTAAAGACGACAATATCTTCGCCGTCACCGAACTGATGCGCCGCGGTGTTTCGGTCGCCGAACTGCACGAGCTGACCAAGATCACTTCCTATTTCTTGGAAGCCTTTGAGCGGATCGTCGCGATGGAAAAGAAGCTCGCCGCCGCCAAAGGCGATGTCGCTGTGCTGGCGGAAGCCAAGAAGATGGGCTTTGGCGATAAGTTCATCGCCCGCCTTTGGGGGATGAAAGAGATCGAGGTCTATAACCTGCGTCGCGAAAAGGGGATCATCCCCGTCTATAAGATGGTGGATACCTGCCATACCAACGCCTATATTCCTTATTTCTACTCCTCCTATGAGGGCGAGAATAAATCCATTCTGACCGACCGCAAAAAGATCATCGTTCTGGGTGCAGGCCCCATCCGTATCGGTCAGGGCGTGGAATTTGACTATTCCACCGTCCACGCGGTTACCACCATTAAAAATTCCGGCTACGAAGCCATTATCATCAATAATAACCCCGAAACCGTTTCTACCGACTATACCTGCTCCGATAAACTGTATTTCGAGCCGTTGACCACCGAAGATGTGATGAACATCATCGAATTTGAAAAGCCCATCGGCGTTATCGCCTCCTTGGGCGGTCAGACCGCCATCAATCTGGCAGAGCCTTTGATGGAGCGGGGAGTAAAAATCATCGGTACCGATTGCGCCGCCATCGAGCGCGCCGAGGACCGCGGCAGCTTTGAGCGGATCCTGCGGGAGCTGGAGATTCCCCAGCCCAAGGGCCGCGCTGTCACCAAGATCGAAGACGGTGTCGCCGCCGCAGCCGAGATCGGCTATCCGGTATTGGTTCGCCCCTCCTTTGTTCTGGGCGGTAGAGCGATGCAGATCGTTGCCGATGAAGAGCAATTGAGAAACTACCTCAAGACCGCGGTTGAGATCGATGAAGATAAGCCGGTCTTGGTGGATAAATATATCTTCGGTAAGGAAGTCGAGATCGATGCCATCTGCGATGGCCGCGATGTCTTTGTCCCCGGTATTATGGAGCTGGTCGAGCGTACCGGTATCCACTCCGGCGACTCCATCAGCGTCTATCCCACCTTCTCTATCTCCGACCGCGTCAAGGGCATTATTCTGCAATATGCCAAGAAGCTGGGTCTGGGCATCGGCATCATCGGTCTTTATAACATTCAGTTCATCGTCGATAAGGACGATAACGTCTTCATCATCGAAGTCAACCCCCGTTCCTCCAGAACGGTGCCGTTCCTTTCCAAAGCGACCGGATATAGCCTGGCGGATATTGCCACCGAGGTTATCTTGGGCAAATCCCTCAAAGAGCAGGGAATCTTCGATATTTATCCCGAGGAAAAGAAGCGTCATTATGTGAAGGTCCCCGTCTTCTCCTTCAGCAAGATCCGCGGGCTGGACGCTTATCTTTCCCCCGAAATGAAATCCACCGGTGAGGCGATCGGGTATGACGATAAGTTCAACCGCGCCCTTTATAAAGGCCTGCAGGCTTCGGGAATGAAACTGCAAAACTACGGTACTGTTCTGGCAACGATTGCCGACGATGATAAGGAAGAAGCCCTGCCGCTGATCCGCCGTTTCTATAATCTGGGCTTTAATATCCAGGCGACGGTCGGTACCGCCGAGTTCTTGAAAAAGAACGGCATCCGTACCCACGCGCTGGGCAAGATCGGCGAGGGCAGTGATGAGATCCCCGATGCGTTGCGCCAAGGGCATATCGCTTATGTCATCAACACCAAGGACATCAATTCCGCAGGGGTGCAGAGCGATGGGCATCAGATCCGCCGTTGCGCCACCGAGAACAACGTCACCCTCTTCACCTCGCTGGATACCGTGCGGGTGCTGCTGGACGTTCTGGAAGAGACCACCCTTTGCATCTCGACCATTGACGCTTGAGGTTAAGTGAATGAAACAAGGAATTTATGAAATTAAAAGCAATGTAAAAATTGCCAAAGACGTTTATAAGATGGTGTTGGCAGGGGATACTTCCGCCATCACCGCCACCGGTCAGTTTGTCAATATCCTGCTGGAAGGTAAGTACCTGCGCCGCCCCATCTCCATCTGCGATTGGGATGGGGACTCCATCACCCTGATCTATAAGGTGGTGGGCGGCGGCACCGAGCAGATGGCAAAGATGCCCATCGGTGAGAAACTCGACCTGTTGGTTGGCTTGGGCAATGGCTATAACACCGCCAAAAGCGGGGTAAAGCCGCTGTTGATCGGCGGCGGGGTCGGTGTTCCGCCCCTGTATGCTCTTTGCAAAAAACTGATCGCCGAAGGCAAAAAGCCCCAAGTCGTTTTGGGCTTTAATAAGGCGGAAGAGGTCTTTTTGAAAGACGAATTTGAAGCGCTGGGCGCGACCGTCACCGTCGCCACCGCCGATGGCTCGGTGGGCGTCAAGGGCTTTGTCACCGACGCGATGAAAGAAATGGACTATGATTATTTCTTCACCTGCGGTCCCGAACCGATGTTCCGCGCCATTGAAAGTGTTGTGACCGTCTCGGGGCAGTATAGTTTTGAAGAGCGGATGGGTTGCGGGTTCGGTGCCTGTATGGGGTGCTCCTGCAAGACCAAATACGGCAATAAACGCATCTGCAAGGATGGTCCGGTGCTGGAACGGGAGGAGATCATATGGTAAATTTAAAAGTCAACCTTTGCGGTGTGGAAATGAAAAATCCCATTGTCCCCGCCAGCGGTACCTTTGGGTTCGGCTATGAATTTGCCGAACTTTATGATATCAATATCTTGGGCTCCCTTTCCTTTAAGGGGACGACCTTAGAGCCTCGCTTCGGCAACCCCACCCCCCGCATCGCCGAATGTTATGAGGGGATGCTCAATTCGGTAGGGTTGCAGAATCCCGGTGTGGACAAAGTTATTGCCGAAGAACTGCCGAAATTAAAGGCATGCTTTGACGGACCGATCATGGCGAATGTGAGCGGGTTTTCTTTAGATGAATACCGTGAGACCGTCCGTAAATTGGACGGAGAAGAGCAGATCGCTTGGTTTGAGATCAATATCTCCTGCCCCAATGTCCATGGCGGCGGAATGAGTTTCGGTACCGATCCGCAGGCGGCGGCTTCGGTGGTGCGTGAAGTGCGGAAAGTCACCCAAAAACCGATCATTATTAAATTGACCCCCAATGTCACCAATATTGTGGAGATCGCCAAGGCCTGCGAAGATGCGGGCGCGGACGGCATCAGTCTGATCAACACCCTTCTGGGAATGCGGATCGATCTCAAGAAGAAAAAGCCCATCCTTGCCAATAAGATGGGCGGTTTTTCGGGCCCTGCCATTCTGCCGGTGGCTTGCCGCATGATCTATCAAGTCTATGAAGCGGTGAAGATCCCCATCGTCGGGATGGGCGGCGTATCTTCCGCCGAGGATGTCATCGAGCTGATGCTGGCGGGTGCCACCGCTGTGGAAGTGGGTGCCGCCAATCTGCGGGATCCCTTCGCCTGCCGAAAGATCATCGAGGATCTGCCGCGGGTGATGGAAAAATACGGAATTGAAAATTTGCAAGATATTATAGGAGGAGCACACTGATGGGCAGAGATGTAATTATCGCCTGTGATTTTGCGGGCAAGGAAGCAACCTTGAATTTTCTCGATCTTTTTAAGAACGAAGAGCGTAAGCCCTTTTTGAAGATCGGTATGGAACTGTTCTATGCGGCAGGCCCCGAGATCGTTCGGGAACTGAAAGCCCGCGGACATAAGATCTTTTTGGATCTGAAACTGCATGATATCCCCAATACCGTTAAAAAGTCGATGGCGGTCCTTTCGCAGTTGGATGTGGATATGACCAACCTGCACGCTGCCGGCACCATCTCGATGATGGAAGCGGCCTTGGAGGGCTTGACCCGCCCCGACGGTACCCGCCCCTTGCTGATCGCGGTCACTCAGCTGACCTCCACCGATCAGGAGCGGATGGAAAATGACCTGCTCATTAAAGAACCCATCGATAAAGTAGTGATGCACTATGCATCCAATGCCGCCAAGGCAGGCTTGGATGGCGTCGTTTGCTCTCCCTTGGAGGCGGGCAAGGTACACGCCGCCTGCGGCGAGAAGTTTTTGACCGTTACCCCCGGTGTTCGCTTTGCGGATGGGGATATCGGCGACCAAAAGAGAGTCATGACCCCCGCTGAAGCCAAGAAGATCGGCTCGGATTATATCGTGGTCGGTCGCCCCATTACCGCGGCGGAAGATCCGGTAGCAGCATACCGTCGTTGTGTAGACGAATTCGTAGATTAAGGAGTAAAGCAATGGAAGGATATAAAAGAGAGTTTATCGAATTTTTGATGGGAGCCAATGTGTTGAAGTTTGGTGATTTCACCGCCAAGAGCGGCCGGAAGATCCCTTATTTTGTCAACGCAGGCGAGATCAAGACCGGCGAGCAGATCGCCAAATTGGGCGAATTTTATGCCAAGGCCTATTTTGAAAAGGTGGGCAATAAGCGCACCGTTCTCTATGGCCCCGCTTATAAGGGCATTTCCATTGCGGTATCCTCCGCTGTCGCTTTGGCAAAGGAAGGCTTGGATGTTCCCTTCTTCTTCAATCGTAAGGAAGCCAAGGACCATGGGGAAGGCGGCATCTTTGTCGGCTATGTTCCCAAGGAGGGGGAAGAGATCGTCATTGTGGAAGATGTCATCACCGCAGGTACCGCCATCCGCGAGAGTATGGCAAACCTTTCGTCTCTGCAGGGCAGCAAGGTGGTCGCCACCTTTGTTATGGTCGACCGTAAGGAAAAAGGCCAGGGCGAAAAGGGCGCGATGCAGGAGATCGAGGAGGAGTTCGGGTTCCCTGTCTATTCCGTTGTGGACGTCTACGACATTATCGAATATCTGGAAGAGGATGCAGCCAACGCAGAGAATGTTCAGCGCATTAAGAACTATCTGGCTGTAAACGGTGCAAAAGCATGAGAAGTTTGATCGATATTTTGGAACTTTCGACGGAGGAGATCGATCAGCTGATCGCCACCGCGGAAGATATTATTGCCCATCCCGAAAAGTATCGGGAAAGCTGTAAATATAAGAAATTAGCGACTTTGTTCTTTGAACCCTCCACCCGCACCCGCTTGAGCTTTGAAGCGGCAATGTATGAGCTGGGCGGTCAGGTTCTTTCGGTCTCCAGCGCAGGCAGTTCCTCCGCCGCCAAAGGCGAGAGTATTGCCGATACCGCCAAGACCGTCAGTTGCTATGCCGATATCATCGCGATGCGCCATCCCAAAGAGGGTGCACCGATGGTGGCTTCTATGAACGCCTCTATCCCGGTCATCAGTGCGGGCGACGGCGGCCATAACCATCCCACCCAGACTTTGGCCGATCTTTTGTCCATCTGGCGGGAAAAGGGGCGCTTTACCGGCTTGACCATCGGTCTTTGCGGCGACCTGAAGTTTGGCAGAACCGTCCATTCGTTGATCGCGGCAATGGCAAGATATACCGGAAATAAATTTGTTCTGATCTCTCCCGAAGAACCCAAATTGCCCAGCTACGTCAAAAAGGATATTCTGCAGAAAAACGGCATCGAGTATGTCCAGACCAACGATCTGGAGAGTGCTCTGCCCGAATTGGATGTTCTTTATATGACCCGCGTTCAGCAAGAGCGGTTCTTCAATGAAGAGGATTATCTGCGGTTAAAGGATAGCTATATCTTGACCCCCGAAAAGCTGGAAAAGGCGAATAAGGACTTAAAGATTCTTCATCCGCTGCCCCGCGTCAACGAGATCAGTGTCGGGGTGGATGCCGATCCTCGCGCCTGCTACTTTAAGCAGGTCTTAAATGGGAAATATATGCGGATGGCTTTGATTTTGAAATTGCTGGAGGTAGAGGTATGAAAATCGATTCGATCATCAACGGTATTGTGATAGACCATATCTCCGCAGGCAATGCGATGAAACTTTACCGCCTGCTGAAACTGGATACACTGGATTGTTCGGTGGCGATCATCCAGAATGTAAACAGCAATAAGATGGGCAAAAAAGATATCATCAAGATCGACGCAGATGTGGATCTGAAAATGGATATCATCGGTTATGTGGACCCCAATGCCACGGTGGATATTATCCGCGACGGTGTCTTGGCGGAAAAACGCTCCATTGCGTTGCCGGAAAAATTGCAGGATGTCATCTTCTGCAAAAACCCTCGCTGTATCACCACCACCGAGCAGGAACTTCCCCATATCTTCAAGCTTACCGATCGGGAGAATCGCATTTATCGTTGCATTTATTGCGAAACAAAGAAATAATCCAAAAGCACCGAAATTTTTTCGGTGCTTTTTTGCAACATTTTCCAATAATGATTCGTATTTAGGGTAAAGGGAGGAATGAAGCAATGAAAAAAATGATTTCTTTACTGATGATTTTAACCCTGCTCTTGGTTATGATGGCGGGTTGCAAAAAGCCTGATCCCGAATCGGGTGCGGTTGCCGATCCGCAGCAATCGGTGGATCCCTCTGTGGAGCAACCGAGCGACCAACCGACCGATGATCCCATCACCGATGTTCCCATCGAAACACCCCTTGCGGTGCAGGATCTGACCGCTGAGGTGTTTTATACCGAAGAGTTCCCGCTTCAGCCGCCCGATGAAGAGTTTATCCGCGGGCAGATGGCTTTTTCGATGGATCTGTTCCACCGGATCACCCAAAAAACGCGGTGTAAAAATACACTAATTGCTCCATTGTCCGTTTCGATGGCCTTGGCGATGGTTGCTAACGGCGCCGAGGGGAAGACCGAGCAGGAGATGCAGCAGATCTTGGGTGGTCATGCTATGGATAAGCTGAATGCCTACTATTTGAATTGGCGGGTAGGTCTGCAAGGCAGTGAAAAAACCAAACTGCGGATCGCCAATTCCATCTGGATCCGCGATCTGCAGGGCTTTGAGGCTAAGGATGCCTTTTTGGCGGCCAACGCGAAATATTATGATGCCCAAGTCTTCAAAGCGCCCTTTAATCAGATCGGGGAAAAAGCCATCAATGAATGGGTGGAGGAAAAGACGGACGGAATGATTCCGAAGCTGATCGATGAACTGCGCCCCGAAACGATGATGATCTTGATCAATGCCCTTTCTTTTGACGCCCAATGGACCGATCCTTATAGCGAGCATCAGGTACGTGATGGGGTCTTTCATTTCATCGACGGTAAGGAGCAAAAGGCGAAAATGATGAACTCCACCGAATATTCCTATTTAGAAGGGGAGGGAGCTATCGGCTTTACCCGTAATTATCTGGGCGGCCGCTATGCCTTCGGCGCGTTGTTGCCCACCGAAAAGTCGCTGGAGGAATATGTGGCGGCCTTGGACGGCGAGACCTTGCTGGCGATTTTGAAGAATAAACAAACCACGCAGGTACGTGCTCAATTGCCTAAATTTTCATCGCAATTTAAAACGTCGATGAACGAAGCGTTAAAAGCCATGGGGATGCCCTCCGCTTTTGAGGGTGGCTTTGGCAAAATGAGCAACGATGATCTGTTCATCGGCAACGTGCTGCATCAAGCAGTCATCGAAGTCAATGAGGATGGCACCCGCGCTGCCGCCGCCACCGCGATAGAGATGGATAAATCCGCCGCGCCGATGGAGGAGCCCAAGGTGGTTACCCTCGACCGCCCCTTCCTTTATTTCATCTTTGACCGTGAAACCAATCTGCCGATCTTTCTCGGCAGTTTAACCTCTCTCCAATAAAAGAGAAAAGCACCCCGCGGGGTGCTTTTCTCTATATTTTTTAGTTTTCACTGCGGATCAAACCGTATTGCCCATCCTTGCGGCGGTAGACGACGCTGACCTTTTCGGTCTCGCTGTCTAAGAACATAAAGAAATTATGATCCAAAAGATTCATCTGCAAAATGGCTTCGTTGAGATCCATCGGTTGCAGGAAAACTTCCTTGGTGCGCACCAGATGGAATTCCTCCTCGCCCTCCTCCCAAGGTTCAAAATCGGGCAGATCTTCGTAGATCCGTTTGGCAAGGCGGGTCTTATTTTTTCGCACCTGGCGGATCAGCAGATCGACGATCTCATCCACCGCCATCATCTTATCCAAAGCCCGCCGCTCGCCGCGGAAGAGCACACCGTGATCCTTGATGGTGATCTCCGCGGTCACCTCTTCCCGCACCACCGTAAAGGTAACGGTGGCCTCTGCCGCATCGGAGAAAAATTTATCCAGCTTTGCCAGCTTCTTTTCGATCAGCCGCTTTTCGTTTTCGGAAAGGTTCATTTTCTTTGCCACATAGGTTTGTTTCATCAAGGTCATCTCCTTTGGAATAGATTGGGTTTTCCTATTTTTATTCTATCATATAAGGGAAGGAAAAAACAGACGGTTTTTGCATTTTCTACATATTGACGAAATTTTTCGGTTTTGCCTTAAAGCGTTGACTTTAGGCGAAATTTCCCATATAATTAAAAGGTACTCGTCTTATAAAATCGGAGGAATAGATCTCTATGGCAATTTCGGAATTTCCCCGCCTTTTGGTGCATCTGCGCAAGGAAGCGGGGCTTTCTCAAAAGAAGGTCGCTGATGCGCTGGGCGTCTCTCAGGCGTTGCTTTCCCATTATGAAAAGGGCATCCGCGAATGTGGGCTTTCCTTTTTGGTGAAGGTGGCAGATTTTTATCATGTTTCGTTGGATTATCTGCTGGGTCGCTCGCTGGAGCGGAACGGCTCCGCCATCTTATTGGAAGAAGTCCCCGATGAGGATGCCGCGGGGCAGGGCAATCGGGGCAAGGGGAGCCTGCTGCCCGTTCTGAATAAAAAGCTCATCTGCAATTCGGTTACGGTAGTGGAAGACCTGCTGGGGGAATCGGGCGATAAGCAGTTGATCCAGGATGTTTCGATGTATCTACAGATCGCGGTGTATAAAATGTTCCGCGCCCTCTACGATGCGGATGGGGAAAATCCTCAGACCTTTTTTGCCGCCGATAAAGAGCTGATGCCGATGATGGCGGAGGGAGAAATGAATCGGCTGGAGGTTTCCATCCGCCGCCGTTTGAAGAAGATGAAAACCCTTCCCAAGACCGACGAAGCGGCATTGAAAGAGAAATATCCTTTGTTTGCCAATTCTTTGCTGAATTTATTGCAAAACGCCGAAAATAAAATGACCAAATAAAAAATGACCGCATCTGCGGTCATTTTTTATTTCATTTGAAACATTCTCATTGCATTTTCGTCGGTGATCCGTTCGATCTCTTCGGGGGTGGTTCCCTTGAGTTCGGCGATCATTGCGGCAATATGGGGGAGATTCAAGGCGCAGTTGCGCTTGCCGCGATGGGGTTCGGGGGCAAGGTAGGGTGCGTCGGTCTCCAGCATCAGCCGATCGAGGGGAACGGCGGCTGCCACTTCCTTGGCAACTCTTGCATTTTTGAAGGTGACCACACCGCCTAAAGAGATGGACCAGCCTAGTTTTAAGATCTCCCGCAGGGATTCCACCGAGCCGCTGTAGCAATGCAAAATGCCGCGGTTCTTGGGGTGGGCGCGCAGGATCTCTAAAGTATCCTGCATCGCATCGCGGGTATGGATCACCACCGGCAGATCCAGTTCTTCCGCCAATTCCAATTGAGCACAAAACCATTTGCGCTGAATGGGGCGGGAAACATTTTCGTAATAATAATCCAACCCGATCTCGCCTAAGGCGACCACCTTGGGGTGCTTGAGCATTTCTTTGAGTTGCTCCCAGGCGGCATCCCCGCCCAACTCCAAATCGGCGGCTTCCTGGGGATGGATGCCGATGGCGGCGTAGATATAATCATTCTCTTCCGCCAACTGCAAAGTGTCCTTGCAGGACTCCAGGCAGCAGCCGGAATTGATCAGCCGATAAATGCCGCCGTCTTTGATGGATTTTAAGACCTCTGCCCGATCTTCATCGAAACGGGGATCATTCATATGCGCGTGGACGTCGATCATCGGATCACCGCTCCTGCGGGCAGGTCGCCATCCAGGAAGATGACCTTGACGCCGTTTTCGGCATCCGCCGCCAGCAGCATCCCTTCGCTCAAGGTGCCGCGCAGCTTGGCGGGGGCAAGGTTATCGACCAAAATGACCTTTTTGCCGATCAACTCTTCGGGTTTATAATATTGGGCGATGCCGGAGAGCACCTGCTTGGTTCCTTTGCCGTTATCTACTGTCATCATCAGCAGTTTATCGCTCTTGGGGAGCGGCTCGCAGGTCTTGATCTCTGCCACTCTTAATGCCACCTTGGCAAAATCTTCGATGCCGATGATGGCAACCCCTTCGGGCTTCTTTTCTTCTTTTTTGGCTGCTTTTTCTGCCGCCTTTTTCGCATTCAGTTCTTCAGTCATCTTGGGAATATCGATGCGGGCAAAGAGAATTTCAGGCTTGCCCACCTTGTTGCCGGCAACCAGCTTGCCGAAGGTCTTGGCATCTTCCAAGGTCTGATCGCCCACATTGATCTGGGTAAAGATCTTTTCGGCGGTTTCGGGCATAAAGGGTTTCAACAATGTTGCGCCGATGCGGATACATTCCAGCAGATTATAAAGAACGGTCGCCAAGCGCTCGTGATCGCCCTCGGGCTTGCCCAAGATCCAAGGCTCGGTTTCGTCCACATATTTATTGGCGCGGCGGAGCAGGGTGAAGATATCGTCGATGGCGTCGGCGATATGCAGATCGTCCATATGCTTTTCCACCAAGGCGGGTGCTTGCGCCGCCACCGCCTTGAGATCGCGGTCGATGTCGTTTTCCGCGCCGGGGGTGCGGATCTCGCCACCGAAATATTTATTGGTCATGGAAACGGTGCGGTTGACCAGGTTGCCTAAAATGTTGGCAAGGTCGGCATTGATCCGCTCCATCATCAGTTCATAGGAGATGATACCGTCGTTGGCATAGGGAATTTCGTGCAGAACGAAATAACGCACCGCATCCACCCCGAAAAGATCCACCAATTCATCGGCATAAAGAACATTGCCCTTGGATTTGCTCATCTTGCCATCGCTCATGATCAGCCAGGGATGGCCGAATACCTGCTTGGGCAAGGGCTCGCCCAACGCCATCAGGATGCAGGGCCAATAGATGGTATGGAACCGAACGATATCCTTACCGATCAGATGGAGATCGGCAGGCCAATAGTGCTTATAGCCTTCGGTATGGTTGCCTTCGGGATCGTAGCCGGCGAAGGTGATATAGTTGGAAAGGGCATCGATCCAGACATAGACCACGTGGCCGGGATCAAAATCAACAGGGATGCCCCAGTTGAAAGAAGTTCTGGAAACGCAGAGATCCTGCAGACCGGGCTTGATGAAATTATTGATCATTTCATTCTTGCGGGCAGGCGGCCAGATGAATTCGGGATGGCTTTCAATATGCTCTTCCAATTTCTTGGCATATTTGGAAAGCTTGAAGAAATAGGCCTCTTCCTTGGCGGGATGACATTCGCGGCCGCAATCGGGGCATTTGCCGTCTACCAACTGAGATTCGGTGAAGAAGGATTCGCAGGGGGTGCAATACATTCCTTCGTATTCGCTCTTATAGATATCGCCCTGCTCGTAGAGCTTTTTGAAGATCTGCTGGATCTTCTTTTCGTGGCTCGGATCGGTGGTGCGGATAAAGCGGTCGTAGGTGGTGTTCATCAGATCCCAGATGCGCTTGATCTCGCCGGCGATGTTATCGACATAAGCCTGCGGGGTGATGCCCGCATCTTCGGCTTTGAGCTGGATCTTTTCGCCGTGTTCATCGGTACCGGTCTGGAAACAGACATCATAGCCCTGCATTCTCTTAAAGCGGGCAATACTATCCGCCAACACGATCTCATAGGTATTGCCGATATGCGGCTTGGCCGACGTATAGGCAATGGCAGTAGTTAAATAATATTTTTCATTCATAGGTATTTCCCCCTATTTTTTAGTATCTCTAAACATTCTAACATATCTATTTTTCTTTTTCAATATAAAATTATATAGAAAATGGCTTGAAAAATCGGTGTGAATAGTGTAGAATAATCTGTGGAAAAATAATACTTTTGAAGGAAGGATATAAAAATTATGGAAATTTTAGTCGAAATGTCTGCCCGTCACGTTCACCTGACCGAAGAAGCGGTTGAGATCCTCTTCGGTAAGGGCGCAAAGCTCACCGAGGTGCGCGAGCTTTCTCAGCCCGGTCAGTTCCTTTCGGAAGAGCGCGTTGATCTGGTCGGCCCCAAAAAGACCCTGACCCGTGTCAGCGTTCTGGGCCCCACCCGCCCCGAAAATCAGGTCGAGATCTCTCTCACCGATGCCCGCACTCTGGGTGTGGATGCTCCCATCCGTATGAGCGGCGATGTCAAGGGCAGCGGCGGCATCACCATCAAAGGCCCCTGCGGTGAGATCACCATCGAAGAGGGCGTGATCGCAGCGATGCGCCATATTCATATGACCCCCGAGACCGCAGAAAAAGAAGGCTTTACCGACGGTCAGATCGTTTCTGTTAAGGTAAAGGGCGACCGCGAGGTCACCTTCGGTGAGACCGTTTTGCGTGTTTCTCCCAAGTTCGCCGATGCGATGCATATTGATACCGACGAAGCAAACGCTGTGGCTCTGCCCCGCGATGCCAAGGGCGAGATCATTAAATAAGTGTCTTGCTGAAAGGCTTTCCGAAAATTCGGAAAGCCTTTTTTATTGCTTGCAATTTATTTTTTATAGTGATATAATAACTTTTAACGGTTTATTACCGAAATTTTTATATGTGTGGTGAAAAAAGAATGCAAGTTAAAATCAACGGTCAGATGATCGAAACAGAAGCCGGCAAATCGGTATTCGATGCGGCTTTCACTCTGGATCCTGCAGTTGCCCGCGAAGCGCTTTGCGCCTTGGTCAACGGAGAGGTGAAAGAACTTACTTATGTTCCTTCGGAAGGGGATGAACTCACTACCCTGACATTCGAAGATGAGCAGGCGAGAAAGGTCTTCTGGCACACCACATCCCATGTGCTTGCCCAAGCCGTCAAACGCCTGTTCCCTGCGGCAAAATTTGCCATCGGTCCGGCGATCGACAGCGGCTTTTATTATGATTTTGAAGTAGAGAAGCCCTTTACCGCGGAGGATCTGCAAAAGATCACCGCCGAGATGAAAAAGATCGTCAAGGAGCGGCTGCGTCTGGAGCGGTTTGAACTGCCGGTCGCGGAAGCCAAAGAACTGATGAAGGACGAGCCCTATAAGCTCGAACTGATCGAAGAGCACGCCGGCAAGGGGGAGAATATCTCCTTCTACCGCCAAGGCGAGTTTACCGACCTTTGCGCCGGCCCCCATCTCTTTGATGTTTCCAAAATCAAGGCGATCGCCTTGCTGAGTTCCACCGGTGCCTATTGGCGCGGGGATTCCAACCGCCCGATGCTGCAGCGCATCTATGGTGTTTCCTATCCCAAGGCGGCGCAGTTGGAAGAGCATCTGACCCGCTTGGAAGAAGCCCGCAAACGCGACCATAATAAGATCGGCCGCGAGCTGGAATATTTTACCACCGTCGATGTCATCGGTCAGGGCTTGCCCATCCTGCTGCCCAAGGGCGCGAAGGTCATTCAGCAGTTGCAGCGCTGGGTGGAGGATGAAGAAGAAAAGCGCGGCTATGTCATGACCATGACTCCACTGATGGCAAAGAGAGAACTTTATAAGATCTCCGGTCACTGGGATCATTATCTGGATGGGATGTTCGTTTTGGGTGACCCCAACGATGAAGAAAAAGAGTGCTTTGCGCTCCGCCCCATGACCTGCCCCTTCCAATACCAAGCCTATCTCAATCGGATGCGCTCTTATCGCGATCTGCCGATGCGTATGGGCGAGACGTCCACCTTGTTCCGCAATGAAGACAGCGGCGAGATGCACGGCTTGATCCGTGTCCGTCAGTTCACCATCTCCGAAGGCCACTTGGTGCTGCGTCCCGACCAATTGGAAGAAGAATTTAAAGGCTGCTTGGATCTGGCAAACTATATGCTGGAAACTTTGGGGTTGAAGGAGGATTGCTCCTATCGGTTCTCCCAATGGGATCCCGCCAACCCTGGCAATAAATATGAAGGAACTCCCGAGCAATGGGAAGTTGCCCAAAATACCATGGAAAAGATCCTCAATAATTTGGGTGTCGAGTATACCGTCGGTATCGATGAGGCGGCGTTCTATGGCCCGAAACTCGATATTCAGATCAAGAATGTGTTCGGTAAGGAAGATACCTTGATCACCATTCAGATCGATATGCTGCTGGCAAAGAAATTCGGGATGGAATATGTGGATTCCGACGGTGAGAAGAAAACACCGTATATCATCCACCGTACCTCCATCGGCTGCTATCAGCGTACCTTGGCTCTGTTGCTGGAAAAATATGCCGGCGCTCTGCCCACTTGGATGGCACCCACCCAGGTGCGTGTCCTGCCCATCAGCGAGCGTACGATGGAAAAATCCACCGAAGTGTATCAGCAACTCCGCGCTGCCGGTTTGCGCGTCGAATTGGATGAGCGCAACGAAAAGATCGGTTATAAGATCCGCGAAGCGCAGATGCAGAAGATTCCCTATATGGTCATTATCGGTGAAAAGGAAGCCGAAGCAGGTACGGTTTCGGTTCGCTCCCGCCACGATGGCGATCTGGGCTCGATGCCTGTAGAAGACTTCTTGAAACTCATCAAAGAAGTCATCGACACCAAAGCCAAGAAATAAACCGCTGAAATGGGCGATCTTTCCGTTTTTCTTCCCTCGACGTATCGACATACGCCTTCGGTAAGAGAAAACGAAAATCTCATCCCATTTGAACGGTTTTGGTATGAAATCAAATCGTAAAAAAGCAGGCAATTTGCCTGCTTTTTTGTATTTGGAAACGAAAATCTGCATCCGATTTGAGCGGTTTTAAGTGGCACATTTTTTAATCTAAAGCATCGGGAGAAGCAGTCTTTGGAATAAGGACTGCTTTTTATTCTACCGTTACGCTCTTGGCAAGGTTGCGGGGCTGGTCGATATCGGTTCCCCGCGCGAGGGCAGCGTAATAAGCGAGCAGTTGGCAGAGCACCGCCGCGGCGATGGGGGCGGCAAGTTCGTTGCAATCGGGCAGGTCCAAGTGGTCGCAGTCGGGAAGAGGGGCGTTTTTCGGCGCAATGCAGAGCACCTGCGCCCCGCGGGCACGCACTTCTTTGATATTGGCAACGGTTTTTGGCAGCAAGGTACGGTCGGTGATGACAGCAATGACCGGTGTATTTTGCTCGATCAATGAGATGGTGCCGTGCTTGAGTTCGCCTGCGGCATAGGCTTCGCTGTGGATATAGGAAATTTCTTTGAGCTTCAAAGATCCTTCGCGGCTGACCGCATAGTCCCGCCCACGACCGATAAAGAATAAATGGTCGGCAGATGCATATTTTTCGGCAAGTTTTCGGCAAAGGGGTTCCCGCTCCAATGCGCGCTCTATCGCTTGGGGAAGTTCTTTTAATTCGGCAGGGGAACGATGGGCAAGTTTCATTGCCAAAAGATAGAGCAGTACCGCTTGGCAGGTATAGGCCTTGGTGGTGGCAACGCTGATCTCGGGCCCTGCCACTGTATAAAGAGTCCGATCGGCTTCGCGGGCGATGGAACTGCCGAAGACATTGACGATCCCCAATGTGGGAACTCCTTTTTTCTTCGCCAATCGCAATGCTGCCAGAGTGTCTGCGGTCTCGCCCGATTGGGAGATCAAGATCACCAGATCCTCTTTTTTTAGTAACGGATCGCTATAGCGAAATTCGCTGGCGATGGCAACTTCGGTGGGGATGCGGGCGTATTTTTCCAGAGCGTTTTTGCCCAATAAGGCGGCGTGGTATGCAGATCCGCATCCGACGATAATGACCTTTCCATCAACCCGAAAATCCTTCCCTAATTCGTTTATAATACGATCGTTTTCGGCGTACCGATCCAAGGTTTTTTGCACTGCCGAAGGCTGTTCAAAAATCTCTTTTTTCATAAAGTGTTCATAGCCGTCCTTGGAGGTGGAAATATCTCCAAAATCGGCGATGTGATGCGGTTTTTCGATGATTCTGTCGGTGCGATCGTATAGGGCCAACCCCTGCGGAGAAAGTTCGGCAATCTCCCCCTCTTCCAAAAGGCAATAGGCAGGGGTATAATCTGAAAAAGCAGGGATGTCGGAAGCGATGAAATATTCGCCCTCGCCAATCCCCAAAATGAGCGGGCTATCTTTGCGAACGGCATAGAGCATTTGCGGGCGGTCCTCGAAAAGAATTCCCAGTGCATAGGAGCCCTCCAATAAGGCGCAGGCGGCGCGAATGGCATCGCGGGGATCGCCCCGATAACAGTGATCGATCAACATGGCGATCAATTCGGTATCGGTATCGCTGATGGGGGAGAGTCCTTGGTTTTTCAGCATGGTACGCAAGGCTTGTTCATTTTCGATGATTCCGTTATGGACTAAGGTGACCTTGCCGAAAGAATGGGGGTGGGCGTTGCGGTCCTTCGGCGCGCCGTGGGTTGCCCAACGTGTGTGTCCGATGCCGATGGTTGCGTTGTTTTCTTTGGGCAAAATCGATTCTAAGGCGGCCACCTTGCCTTCTTTTTTAAAAATTCGGATCCCTTGTTTTTCCATCAGGGCGATGCCCGCGGAATCGTAACCGCGATATTCTAATTTTTTTAATCCGTCGATCAAAACAGTCTCGGCTTTTCGCGGACCGTTGTATCCGATGATTCCACACATAGTAATTATCCTTTCTTGCTTTACGATAGGTTTGTTACAATTATTATGCTCTAAATATACTAAAACTCTGCAGTGTAAGGTGTAATTTTTCCCAATCGGTAAAAATGTTATAAAAACATCTATATATTTATTGACTTTTTTATGATATTAAAATATAATAACAGTATGTATCATCGGTGCAGTATGCACATTTTGAAAACTTCACCGATCGACGTAACGACAGGAGGTTGTTTAGAATGAGACACATGAAGAAATTATCTGCCGTTCTGTTGGTTGCAGTTATGCTGATCTCCATGCTTTCTTGCATGGTGTTTGGTACTACTGCGGCCCAATTGGATCTGGGTGGACCGGTATCCATCGAAAAGATGCCCATGCGAGGGGAATCCGACGGTACCGGTATTGTTGTCGGCGGTCAGTTGCTGACCGAGCCGGATGTTCTGGTTGTTAACAGCGATTGGCAAAAAGCAAAGGGGCTCCAACCCATTAAATTGGGCGGTATCGTGTATAACGTTACCATCGGGGTCAACGGTTTTGCCGATATTGCTGCCGCGCTGGAGGCAGCCAACGGCCACGAGACCATCTATGTTGCTGCCGGTCTTTATGAGTCCTACATGACGCAGGGAGTCGGTAATATCAAACTTTATGGTCCTAAGGCGGGCATAAATCCCAATGATCCCAAGGATCTTTCCAAGCCCAATTTGGCCAAGCGTCCCGCTGCGGCAGGTATTGAGGCTTCCAAAGCGGATGAAATGGATGAAGCGGTTCTGACCGGCGGTATGAGTTATAATGCGAGTGGTTCTGATCTGGTATTCGATGGCTTTTATTTGGATGGGAACTTTGCCTTCTCTGTCGATGGTACGGGCTATCGTTACGGTACCGTTGTGAAGAACTGTGTGGTCAATACCGCCGCGGCAGTCCTTTTCAACCATTCGACGGCGAATAACCCCAATATGGAGATCAGCAATCTGCGCGTTCTCAATGGTAAGAACCTGGTCAATGTCAGCGGTATGATGGATATCCGTGTATTTAACAACTATCTGAATCTGACCGGATACACCATCGAAACGAAGTTGGTCTGCGCCGGTAGTATGGGTTCTTATGCGTTGATCGAGAACAACTATTATAAGTACTGCGGCGGCAACATTTTCAAATATGACCACGAGCAGCAGACGGCGCTCTATACCGCCATCGTTCGCAACAACTATATTGCGGATATGGGTCCTGCTGCCTTTGTCCATAATACTTATTTCGGCGCGCATACTCTGCCGGGTACCAACCTGCAGATCACTAATAATACCGTAATGAAGATCGATGAAGGGAAGACCGTGTTTGATTTCCCCTTTGTTGGTTCTTACGAATATTATTATGAATTTCCCTTTATGATCAATATCAACGAGAACTATTTCGATCTTCCTGTAAACACGATGTTTGTGGATTCGGAAATGGTCGGTTCTCTGAATCTGGTCAATAACTATTATGCAACTCCTATCTCCGTCGATCGTATTACTAAACATGAAGATACAAAACTGGATCTCTATCCCTACTATGCAGATGAAGCAATGACCAAATTGGTCGGTAGTTTCTCGGCCGCAATGGATAAGGTGGAGATCGACCATGTGAATAAGAGGATTACCATCAATCTTGCAAAGATGGGGATTACCGCGAACCCCATCGATCTGAACACGGTGTTGAAGACCGATGCCGAGTGCAGTTGGAAACTTTATGAAGAAAAAACTCTGGTAACAGAAGTTGAAAATAAGATGGCGTATCTTTCCGGAGTTGTGACCCAGTATTTTGCCGAGATCACCACGCTGGACGGTAAGGGCGGTGTGGTCTATGAGATCCGCCTGCTCACCGGCGACAGTACCGAAGCGGCGCTGGTGGATGTTGTCATCGATAGCAACCGTGCGCCGATGCCCATCATCCAGGGTACGACCTTTACTTATAATTTCCCTGCCGATCTGGCGTTTGCGGATTATGAACTGAAGGTTTCTCCCGGTGCAACATATGAAGTATATGCCAAATATGACCAGGAGCACAATAACCACACACCGTTGGAGGATATCGGAAATTATATCCCCTATGGCGGCTATCAGTTTGACGTGGTTGTTTTTTCCGGCGATGGAATGAACGGGAATGTCTATACAGTTGTATTCAACCGTGACTATAATAAGTCGAGCGATCCCAGTTTGCTCGGCGGAAAAGCTCCTTCCACCGGAACCTACCGATTGCTGCGGGACGGCTCTTTGCTCTTTAGCAGTGATCAGTTGTTGCTCAAAGCGACCTTTGAGTTGATCCCCACCCCCGGTGCTTCTTATATCGTTT
Source organism: Eubacteriales bacterium (assembly GCA_045602565.1). GTDB lineage: Bacteria > Bacillota > Clostridia > Oscillospirales > QAKW01 > QAKW01. Next base: position 19,428 of record JAZSBU010000145.1, read on the forward strand.
ACAGAGAAGTAGAAGAAGAGGATGCAAACGGCAATCCTGTAACAAAGAGGGTAGAAGTTTCTTCTTCTAAAAATCTCAAAGACATTTTGTTGGATCCCGGTGACAATGAGTTTATCGTTAAAGTAAACGATGGCAAGAATACCAATGAGATTCCCTTCATCGTTCGTAATGAAGGAAAGTCTGATGATGCTGAAATCGTCGGTATGACCGGTCTTTCTCCCATCATTAATAATAATGTCATTATCGTTCAAACCGGTGGCGACAGTATGAATGTGGTCTTCAATACCAGCGATCCCTATGCCGTGGTTAAGGTTTATGCCGATCCCGCAAGAAAGATCGCCTTGGAGTATACCTCTACTCCGGTGGAAGAAGAGCCCAACCGCTTTATTGATGAGCGTTCCTTCTCTTTGGATGTTACCCATGCAGTTTCGAAATATTATGTCGATTGTATTGCTGAAAACGGCAAGGTCAATCCGTATGACCTGATCGTCACCAAGACCGTAAAGGCCAATGTGTACAATGACGTTCCTGAGAACGCATGGTATAAGAAATACGTGGACGCTGCCACCGCCAACGGTGTCCTGCAAGGATCTCCCAGCGGAAGTGAATTTGCATTCCGCGGAGATGATAATACCACGCGTCAGGAAATGGCGATCGTTGCCAGCCGTCTGCTTGGCATCAATACCACCGCGTTTGCCGATGTTAAACTCCCCTTTGCAGATACCGCAAATATTGCGGATTGGGCGCTCGGCAACGTCAAGGTGGCCTATTACTTCGGCATTATGAAGGGTTCGGCTGATGCAACCGGCCTGAACTTCCGCCCCGTAAGTAATATCAGCCGCGAAGAAGTTTTCGCAATGTTTGTTCGTCTTTATGATTTGAGCGGCAGTGCCGATCTGACCGCGTTTAAAGATCATGCATCGGTCTCTTCTTGGGCGAAAGAAAGCATAGAAGCCGCTGTTGCTTCCGGCTTGATCGAGGGTGACGACAACGGAATGTTGAATCCCCAAATGCCCATCACCCGCGCAGAACTTGCTGCGATGATTTCCAGAGTATAACTTTTTAAAAACCTTGCCGAACCCGGTTCGGCAAGGTTTTTTTATCCCCTCCAAACAAGTGGCACTTTAAACAAATTTTTGAGTCAAAAATTATTCAAACTAAACAAACTGAACCTCATTCAAAAAACATTTCAAAAAATCCTTGCATCTTGCTCTATTATTATATATAATATAATAAAATAGAAGGGGCATTCCCTTTTAGACGGAGGTAACGGAATGAGAACCATCAAAAGTTTGCTGGCAGCGATAATGACTGTCGTCATGATCGTATGCATGAGCGTGTCTGCATTTGCGGCATATGAAGAAATTACATATGACGACGTTCATGATATGTACGGGACAACGCTGTCTGATGTAAACCTTCATTATATTCGCTTTGTCGATAAGCTCGGTGTCATTACTGCGCATACCAACGGTAGCTTTGATCCCTCCGGCAAGCTTACACGCGGTGAAGCGTTGAAGATCGCATATCGGATGCTGCACTACAGCTATGATGAACTTGCTGATTATGAAAGCGCTGCCACCTCCTTTGATGAACTGGAAGGCGGCGATATTTCCGATACTGCTATGATTCTTCCTTATGTTGCTTGGGGCGAAGACTGTCAGCTGATAAACGGCGAGTATGTTCCCGAGAAAAAGTTTGAAGCAGACCGCTTTATCTCCGGCGAAGAATTTATCACCCTCATTACCAAAACCTGCGGTATTGCCACCGGTGAGGATAATGCTTCGGAATACGAAGAGTTCCAGTCTATAATTTTGGAAGGATCTGAGGTAGACGCTTCGGTGGAGAGCATCAACCGTGAGCAAGCTGCGGTCATTGTGGCGCGCGCCATGCTGTATGATGCCAACGTCGGCACCATCGATAGCGAAATGCTGACCAACTTCCGTGATTTTGATGGCAACCTGTTGAATTGCCTTGCAACCCAAATTTATGGATGTAATGTTACCACCCTTGCCATCCGTGCTACCGAAAACCGTCCGATGAACTATGAAGGGGTTGTTAAAGAGGTTTTGCTCTCCAATGGTGTCCAGACCGATATCGGCGCAGATTTGAGCGAATTTATCGGTTATAATATCGATATCATTTATATGGACAAAGATCATTCCGGCACCTTTACCGAGGATGAAGAGTTGATCACCTACCAGATCGCTTCACCCATTGTCAATACCGTTCCTCTTACCGAAATTTCTGTCAATAGTTTCTCCAGCCTCTCCGGCACCTCTACAAACAGTACATATGCAATTTACTCCAATACCATGCTGTATCTTAATGATGATGTTTGGCCGTTGGGTGATGTATATAATCTGACCAAAGCAGTCAGCGTTATAGACTTCAAGAATCCTACCAAGATCACCGGCAGACCGAATCTGGAGCTTACCTTTATTCAGCACGGCTCTGCGGAAAACGCCGACGTCGTTTTGGCGACCGAATGGATCCCCGGAAAACTGATGACGGTGACCGACAATTATATTTCTGTTTATAGTTATTATGATGGCAGCGTTCATGTATATGATGATAACGACATTATCTTCAAGGGAATTGCTAATCCCCAAAGCGGCGACTATGTCAACTTCTATGTTGCATCCGGCAAGCTTCATCTTTCTGCAGGTACTGTAGAAGAAATGGAAAAGATCGCCGCGACTACAGTCGGTGGTCTGGATGGCATCAAAGACAGTGCCGCTGAGAACGCCAAAGGATATTATGCACACTCCTTTGTCAATAAGCCCACGATGAAAATAAAAGAAACGGTTGGTCCTGTGGTGGCTGTTTTAGATTCCACCCGTACCGCTTATCTGGCCTATGAAGAGAAGAAGGCCACTAAGGATGTAGCGGTCGAGATTCTCGATATCACTGCCAAAGGCAATACCGCTAATGTGAAGGTCCGTGCGATAGACGGTGGGAAGGAATCCACTCTGACCGTCGATCTTGCTCGTATCTCGTCTAAGGACGGTGTCATTGATAAAGGCGATCTTTATACCTACTATGTAACCGCAGGCGAGAAGGTTGTGATGAATGAAATCGCTCCGATCACGACCATCGCCATCGAGACCGAAGATTATTTCATTCTCGACGGTGGCAGAAAGGTCCTCAAGACCGAAGGATATATTTCTGATACCGAAAGCTTGAAGAGCGGCGAAGTAGTTCTTTATCTGGATGCCTACGACGGTGTCTGGGCTTCTTACGAAGCGTAAGTAAAAACCAAATAATAAAGCAGCAGAGAAATTTTTTCTCTGCTGCTTTTTTATGATCTCTATATATATAATAGGAAGGAAATTGAGAAAAATGGCTTTGCTATGCGCAATTTGCAGAAATTTCGGCACAAGATATTGTGTTTTACAAAAAATAACAGAAATATATGTTGTGTTTGCTATTGACAGAACACTATATTTCGTGTTACAATAATAGCCGAACCGCAAAATATAGGGAAAACTATGCGAAAATGAAGGGAAATGCCAAGAAAATGACGATTGAAGGCTTGCAAAAACTAACATTGCTGGATTATCCCGGCCGTACAGCCTGCACCGTTTTTTTGGCAGGCTGCAATTTTCGTTGCCCCTTTTGCCATAACTTTGAGTTGGTAGTAAGGCCCGCCGCCCCGCTGATGACCGATGAGGAACTGCTGGAGTATCTGAAGAAGCGTAAAGGTCTGCTGGATGGTGTCGCCATCACCGGCGGAGAGCCTTTGCTTCGGAAGGAATTGCCGGAATTATTGCGAAAGATCAAAGCATTAGGTTATGCAATTAAATTGGATACCAACGGCAGCTTTCCTGCCCGCTTGAAAGCGTTGGTGGGGGAAGGGCTGGTGGATTATGTGGCGATGGATATCAAAAATGCCCCCGAACACTATGGCGAGACGGTCGGCTTTTTGAAACTGGAACTTTCCGCCATCCGCGAAAGTATCGATTTTCTTTTGACCGATGCGGTGGACTATGAATTTCGCACCACGGTGATCGAGCAGTATCACTCGGAAAAAGAAATCCACGCCATAGCGGAATGGATCCAAGGTGCCAAACGCTATTTTTTGCAGCAGTTTAAATCCTCGGAGCGGGTCCCTAATGAGGAGTTGACCGCGCCGAGTTATCAGAAAATGCAGGATTATCTGCAAATTGCTCGGGAGCGTATTCCGGAGACTGAATTGAGAGGGGTCGGATAAAATGAAAGTGTTTTTAATGCAAGGGGATTCCATCACCGACGCCGGGCGCGACAGAAACGCCGATCCGGCGCCGTATCACGCACTGGGAAAAGGCTACGCTGCCCTGACTGCTTCCGCGCTGGAACTGAAATATCCCGGTGAATATACCTATATAAATCGAGGAAAAAACGGGAACCGCATTGTGGACCTGTTTGCCCGCAATAAGCTGGATCTGATCAATCTCAAACCCGATATTTTAAGCATTTTAATCGGTGTCAACGATGTTTGGCATGAATATAGCCACCAAAACGGTGTCGAGGCCGAAAAGTTTGAGATGATGTATAATCTCTTGCTGGACGAAGTGCAGGAGGCTCTTCCCGATGTCAAAGTGATTTTGATGGGTGCCTTTATTCTGCCCGGTTTGTCCTATGATTATAAAGCCTTCCGCGCTGATGTGGAAGAACGCGCAGCAATTACCGAAAAGATCGCCAAAGAGCGTGGCTTTAAGTTTGTTGATCTGCAGGCGTTGTTTGATGAAGCATACGCCAAAGGCGTTCAGCATTTGACTAAAGACGGCGTCCATCCCGATTATGCCGGCTGCGAATTGATCAAAGATGCGCTGGTTGCGGCGTTCGAGGAGGTGCGGTAAGATGAAGACAGTTTTAATGCAAGGCGATTCCATCACCGACGGCCTGCGGAATAAAGCAGATCCCGAAGATCTGGGTCAATGGTATGTCAAAAGAGTGGCAGGTGCTTTGGAACTCGCCCACCCCGGTGAATACACCTTTATCAATCGCGGTATTCACGGCAACCGCATTGTGGATATCTATGCCCGTATTAAGCAAGATATCATCAACCTCAAACCCGATATTATGACCTTGATGATCGGCACCAACGATGTCTGGGCGGAATATACCCGCAAAAACGGAGTCCCGCCCGAAAAATATGCGCGTTTTTATGAGATGATTTTAGATGAGGTGGAGGCGGCTTTGCCCAACATTAAGATCATTCTGATGGGTTCGTATTACGAGGAAGGCGTGCAGGAATATAATGAGTCTTTCCTGAATGAGATCAAGGAGCGCGCCGAAATCGTCCGCAAGATTGCAAAGCGGCGCGGTTATCCTTATATTGCAACCCAGCCGCTGTTTGACGAGGCGAAAAAAAGAGGCGTGCAGCACCTTACATATGATGGTGTTCATCCCGATGTTGCCGGTTGCGAACTGCTCAAGGAAGCAATTGTTCGAGAAATAGAAAAATTATAATAAAACATATAGGAGAGAGAAACGATGTACCACGTAATTAAGCGCGATGGCGCCGAGGCTGATTTTAATATTGCCAAGATCAGCGTAGCCATCCAAAAGGCATTTGATGCCGTTGGCAAGGAGTCGCACCCCAGCATTATTGACCTTCTGGCGTTGAAGGTCACCGCCCATTTTGAAAGCAAGATTAAGGACGGTAAGATCGCAGTTGAAGAGATTCAGGATAGCGTTGAGGCTGTTTTGAGTGAATCGGGTTATGCCGATGTCGCCAAAGCCTATATCCTTTATCGTAAGCAACGGGAAAAGGTTCGTAACCTCAAGACCACCTTCTTGGATTATAAGTCCTTGGTGGATAGCTACGTCAACGTTACCGACTGGCGTGTGAAGGAAAATTCCACCGTGACCTATTCGGTCGGCGGCTTGATCCTTTCTAATAGCGGTGCGATCACCGCAAACTATTGGCTCAGCGAGATCTACGATGCAGAGATCGCCGAGGCTCATCGTAATGCCGATATCCATATCCATGACCTTTCGATGCTGACCGGTTATTGCGCCGGTTGGTCTTTGAAGCAGTTGATCAAAGAGGGCCTTGGCGGTGTTCCCGGAAAGATCACTTCCGCACCCGCAAAGCACTTGGTCTCTTTGTGCAACCAGATGGTCAACTTCCTCGGTATTATGCAGAATGAATGGGCAGGCGCACAAGCCTTCTCTTCCTTTGATACTTATCTGGCACCTTTTGTTAAGGTGGATAATCTTTCCTATGCCGAAGTAAAGAACTGCATTCAGTCCTTCATCTTCGGTGTTAATACCCCCAGCCGTTGGGGTACCCAGGCGCCCTTCTCCAATATCACATTGGACTGGACAGTTCCTGCGGATCTGAAGGATCTTCCTGCCATCGTCGGCGGTAAGGAGATGGATTTCACCTACGGTGATTGTAAGGCCGAGATGGATATGATCAACCGCGCCTTTATCGAGACGATGATCGAAGGCGATGCCAACGGCCGCGGCTTCCAATATCCCCTCCCCACCTATTCCATCACCAAGGATTTCGATTGGTCCGAAACCGAAAATAATAAGTTGCTCTTTGAGATGACCGCCAAATACGGCACTCCCTATTTCTCCAACTATATCAATAGTGATATGGAGCCCAGCGATGTCCGCAGTATGTGCTGCCGCTTGCGCTTGGATCTGCGCGAACTGCGTAAAAAGTCCGGCGGCTTCTTCGGCTCCGGTGAAAGCACCGGTTCGGTCGGCGTGGTGACCATCAACCTGCCCCGTATCGCGTTCCAATCCGCCAGCGAGAAGGAATTCTATGCCCGCCTCGATAAATTGCTGGATATCTCTGCCCGCTCCCTGCATGTAAAGCGTACTGTCATCACCAAGTTCTTGGATGAGGGCTTGTATCCTTATACCAAGCGGTATCTGGGCACCTTCAATAACCACTTCTCCACCATCGGCTTGGTCGGTATGAACGAGACTGCCCTGAACGCGTGCTGGCTGCGCAAGAATCTGACCACCGAAGAGGGTCAGAAGTTTGCCAAGGATGTTCTGAACCATATGCGTAACCGCCTTTCCGATTATCAGGAAGAATACGGCGATCTTTACAATCTGGAGGCAACTCCCGCCGAATCTACCTCTTATCGTCTGGCCAAACACGATGTCAGCCGCTTCCCCGGCATCATCACCGCCAATATGGACGGTACTCCTTATTATACCAATTCCTCCCATCTGCCTGTCGGCTATACCGAGGATATCTTTACCGCTCTGGATCTGCAGGACGAACTGCATACGTTGTATACTTCCGGTACGGTTTTCCATGCCTATATGGGTGAAAAACTGCCCACCTGGAAGTCCTGCGCCGATCTGGTCCGTAAGATCGCCGAAAACTACCGTTTGCCCTATTATTCCATGAGCCCCACCTATTCGGTATGTAAGAACCACGGATATATCACCGGTGAGCAGTATACCTGCCCGCAGTGTGGGGAAAATACCGAAGTCTATAGCCGTATCACCGGCTACTATCGTCCGGTCCAGAACTGGAATGATGGTAAGGCGCAGGAATTCAAGGATCGTAAACTCTATGATCAGCAGATCGCCATCAATAAGGTGCCGGTCAACCGCGCTTGCGGCTGCGGCTGCGGCGATGCCGAGCCCGAAGTGGTGGGCGGCAATCGTGCGATGCTCTTCACCACCAAAACCTGCCCCAACTGCAAAATGGTCGTCGCTATGATGGATCAGGCAGGCTTTGAATATGAAAAGCTGGATGCCGAAGCCCCCGAAAACCGCGGCTTGGTGGATGCTTATCAGATCAACCGTGCTCCCACTCTGATCGTGGAGACGGATGCAGGCGTCGAGAAGCTGACCAACGCTTCCGAGATCCGCGCATTTTTGAAAAAATAATTGAAACAAAGCAACCGATCCAACTTGTTGGGTCGGTTGCTCTCTAAGGAGAAAAACTATGTTTGATACCATTATTATCGGCGGTGGTACCGCCGGTATGACCGCCGCTATTTACCTGCTCCGCGCGGGGAAAAAGGTGCTTTTGCTGGAATCTACTGCCCTGGGCGGTCAGATCACCGCCTCCGCTCGCATTGAGAATTTCCCCGGCTTGTTCGGGGTGAGCGGGGTGGAATATGCCGATCGCTTGGCAGAGCAGATGTTTGAGTTTGGCGGCAGTATTGATCCGGTCGAGGTGGCAAAGGTGGAAAAAACCGCCGAGGGATTTTTGGTCCGCACCACCGACGAGGAAGAATATGAAACCAAAAGCATCATCATCGCCAGCGGTGCCGCCCATCGCCATTTAGGTGTAGAGCGGGAAGAGGAACTGGCGGGCATCTCCTATTGCGCGGTCTGCGACGGTGCTTTCTATAAAGGCAAGGAAGTGGCGGTGGTCGGCGGCGGCAACGCCGCGGTGCAATCGGCACTTTCTCTGGCAGAGCTTTGCAGTAAGGTGACCTTGATCCATCGCCGCGACGGCTTCCGTTGCGAACCGGTCCTTTTAGAACGGCTGCGTGCCAAAGAAAATGTGGAATTCCGCTTGGGCGCGGTGGTCAGCAAGTTGCTGGGCGATTCGAAGCTGGATGCGGTGGAACTGACCTATGCCGACCGCACCGAAGAGATGACCTTGGATGGCTTGTTTATCGCTATCGGTCAGCAGCCCAAGAATGAGCCTTTTGCCGATCTTTGTGATCTGGATGAAGCGGGCTATATCGATGCGGGCGAAGATTGCCTGACCAAGACCCCCGGTGTCTTTGCGGCGGGGGATTGCCGCAAAAAGCAGGTACGCCAATTGGCGACTGCCGCCGGCGACGGCGCGGTGGCAGGCTTGGCCGCTTCTGCTTATCTGGATAATCTATAAGTTTTTAAAGACGGAAGAAGAGATTCTTCCGTTTTTTATTGCCTTAATTTGAAGAATATGCTATATTAAAGGTAAGAAACTAAGATGGAGAATCTTCAATGACCGAAACGAAGTATTTTGTTCCCGCCGGCAACTGCCGGACGGAATTTATAGAGCGAAAAAGCCGGTTCATTACCAGCATTGCGCGGGTGGAGAGCGTGGAGGAGGCGGATGCCTTTTTGGCGAAGATCCGCGCTGAGTTTCCCGATGCCACCCATAATTGCGCGGCATACCGTATTAAAACGCCGCTGGTGGAGCGTTTTTTTGACGACGGCGAACCGGGCGGCACCGCGGGGATGCCGATGCTGGATGTGCTGAAAAAGCAAGAGCTCTTTGATGTAGCGGTGGTAATTACCCGCTACTTCGGCGGCATTTTGTTGGGCGCGGGCGGCTTGGTGCGTGCCTATTCCAAGGGTGCGGCCGATGGAGTCAAAGAAGCGGGATTGGCGTTGATGGAGCAGGGGGTGCGGCTGAAACTTTGCTGCGGTTATCCCTTATATGATCGGGTGCAGAGGATGCCTCAGCTGCAAACGGCCGAAATTCTTTCCACCGAATTTGGTGCGGAGATCGAAATCGAACTGATGCTGCGGGCTTCGGAAGAGCAGGGGCTTTCTCAAGCATTGGCGGATCTTTCGGCGGGGACAGCCACTCTGACCGCGCTGGAACGGATGTTTTATCCTTTCAAAACAAATTGTTAACAATTTCTTCACCTATTTCTTGCCGAAAATCGGTATACTATAGATGAAATACATATCAACGAGGTATAAAAATGAGCAGGATTTTAGTCGTAGACGATGAACAGAATATTTGCGAACTGCTGACCCTTTATCTGGTGAAGGAAGGGCATACCGCCGAAACTGCGGCGGATGGGGAAGAGGCATTGCGGAAATTTCAGACCTTTGGCCCCGACCTGATCCTGCTGGATATAATGCTGCCCAAAAAGGATGGTTGGCAGGTCTGCCGCGAGATTCGGCAAAACTCCAATGTCCCCATCATTATGATCTCTGCTAAAGGTGAGACCTTTGATAAGGTGCTGGGGTTGGAATTGGGTGCCGATGATTATATCACCAAGCCGTTTGATTCCAAGGAAGTAATGGCACGGATCAAGACAGTGCTGCGCCGTGTCGGTTCGGTGGTGGAAGAGAGCAGGCAGGAAGTGGAATATCCCGACCTTTTTGTTTCGCTTACCAATTATAAATTGGTAGTAGCCGGAAAGCAGGTGGATGCGCCGCCCAAGGAGATCGAACTGCTTTATCATCTGGCCAAAAACCCCAATCGGGTCTTTACCCGCGACCAACTGCTGGATGAGATCTGGGGCTTTAAATATTTCGGGGATTCCCGAACGGTGGATGTCCATATCAAGCGGATCCGCGAAAAGCTGGAGGGTGCTTCGGACCGCTGGAAGATCCAGACCGTCTGGGGTATCGGCTATAAATTTGAAACGGTGGATTGATCGGTGCATAAACGAATTTTTTTGCGTTATTTCAATGTATGCGCTTTAATTATATTCCTAACGGTGTTTACCTTAGGTGCGGTAACCTCTACCGTCTTTACCTATCGTAATATCCGCGAGCAGAACCGAAATATGGAAAAGGCGGCAAATAAGATCGCATCGATGCTGGAGGATGTTCCAGCAAACTATAGTTTCTTTGTCGGAACAGTGATGAAGGGCTCGATCGAGACGGTAAAGGAAACCATCGATTGTGACGTTCTGATTATAAATCGGAGCGGCACCTTGGTCCAAAGCACGCTCCAAAACGGAACGACCGTTGCGCTGCCGAAAGAAGCGGTTGATACGGTGTTGAGCGGGAAGAGTTATCATCGGCAAAGGGTATTTATTCGGGAGCATGGCGATGCGTATACCGTCGGTGCTCCTATATATAGCGAGAACCAAACCATCGGCGGTGTGTTTGTCACCGCCCGTCAGGTGCGGATCGGCTCGGAATTCGGCGGCATTTTGCCCAGCTTTCTGCTCTGGGGAATACTTATATTGATTTTGGCGGTGGTGATACTTTATTTTGTCACCAAGCAGATCACCCGCCCCCTTTATGAAATGGCCATCGCCGCCCGTTCTTATTCCAAGGGCGATTTTTCACGCAGGATCAGTGTGACACCGGAGGGAGAACTGGGGGCTTTGGCGGCGACCTTTAACCAAATGGCAGAAAATCTGAACCGTTTGGAAGCGACCCGCCGCGAATTTATTGCCGATGTCTCCCACGAACTGCGAACACCCATGACCACCATCGGCGGATTTATCGATGGGATCTTGGACGGAACCATCCCGCCCGAAGCGGAGCAGAAATATCTGTTGCTGGTTTCGGAAGAGGTCAAGCGCCTGTCTCGTATGGTGAACAATCTGCTGGATGTGGCAAAGATCCAATCGGGCGAGATTACTTATCAGATGGAGCCCTTTGATCTGACCGAACTATCGTATCGCGTGATGCTGACAATGGAAGATCGCATCGCGGAGCGGGGGATCGAATTGACTCATACGCTGCCCGAAGAATCGGTCTATGTTTTGGGCGACCACGATGCCATCCATCGTGTCATTTATAATTTGATGGATAACGCGGTAAAATTCACAGCCGATCAGGGAAAGATCCATCTGGGCATCTTCCGACGGGATGGAAAAGCCTATTTTAGCGTTCGCAACAGCGGCGCGGGTATTCCCGAGCAAGAAGTGGGAAAGATCTTTGAACGGTTTTATAAGACCGATAAAAGCCGCGGCGAAAACCGCAAAGGCGTCGGCCTTGGTCTTTATATGGTAAAG
>JAZSBU010000146.1:0-5578 GCA_045602565.1 Eubacteriales bacterium
TCGACCATATTTTAACTGTTTTAAAGGAGATGGCGCAATGAGCCTATTAGATGCACGTTTGCAGGCAGTTTTGGATCTGATCCCTGCGGGCAGTACCCTGCTGGATATCGGGACCGACCATTGCAAACTGCCCGCCGAAGCACTGCGTAGCGGCAAGATCGCCGCGGCCTTTGCCGCTGATATCAACCAAGGTCCGCTGGATGCCGCCAAGCGGCAGTTGCTTTCCTTGGGGCTGGAAAACCGCATCCCCCTCTTTCTTTCCGACGGGCTGAACTCCATCCCCTTGGAGGTTTTGGAGCAGGTCACCACCGTAGCGGTGGCGGGAATGGGCGGCGAAGTGATGGAAAACATCCTCAAAAACGCGCCGCTGGAGCCGGATCTTTGGGTTCTGCAGCCGATGAGCGCCATCTATGAATTGATGGATTTTATGGCGGCGGAGGGCTATACCGTTTTAGCCGCCCGCTTGGCGCAGGACGGCGATAAATTTTATCGGGTGTTCCAGGTGCAAAAGACCGCAATTCCCTATGAAGCCGATTATTTTGAAGCGTTGCGGGAGGATCCTTTATATCTTCCCTATCTGCAAAAGGAAGAATCCCGCTTGCAGATCGCGCTGAAGGGCTTGAGATCGGCAAAAAGTCCCGATGCCGACCGCATCGAAGAAACCGAAAAATTACTCGAGATCATCAGAAAGGGTTTACTATGAAAACCGTTCAGGAAATTTATGAATTTTTAGATACCGTCTGCCCCTATGAGTTGGCAGAGCCTTGGGATAATGCGGGCTTGAATGTGGGCTACCGCAGCCGCAGAGTGCAAAAGGTATTGGTCGCTTTGGACCTGACGATGCAGACCATCCTTGCCGCCAAGGAAAAGGGTTGCGAACTGATCATCACCCACCATCCCCTGCTTTTTGATGCCACCAAGCAGATCAATTCCGATACCGCGGAGGGGCGGCGGGTGCTGGCGCTGGCCGCCAATAATATCGCCCATATCGCCTGCCATACCAATTTAGATGCCGCCGCAGGCGGGGTCAACGATGTTCTGGCGGAGCTTTGCGGGCTGGAGAATACCGAAAGTTTCTGCGGATTGGGCCGCATCGGCATCACCGAGACCACCCTTTCTGCCTTGGCAGAGCGGCTGAAAGAAGCCCTGCATACCGATGGTTGCCAAGCAGTCTGCGCGCAGGAGCAGGTGAGCAGAGTCGCCATCGTCGGCGGCGCAGGCGGCAGCTTTTTGGAAGAGCCCTTTGCCCTGCAGGCAGGGGATACCTTCATTACCGGCGAAGCCAAGCACCACCAACTGCTGATCGCCAAGGAGCAGGGGATCAACCTGCTGGTTTTGGGGCATTATGAGACCGAATACCCGGTCCTTGCCCCGCTGGTGGAACGCCTGCAACAAGCATTCCCCGACATTACTTTTGAACAGATGCCCTTTGAGCATCCTACGGAGATTTTATAATGGCATTAGACGCTTGTTTTTTATCCCTGCTGACCCAAGAGATCGATGGGATCGTGCAGGGCGCGCGGGTGGAAAAACTCTACCAACCCGCCAAGGATGAGATCATCCTGCATCTGCGGGCACCGGGGGTACGTGCCAAATTGCTCTTTTGCTGCGCCCCCAACTGCGCCCGCATCACCTTGACCGAAAAGGATGCGGAAAATCCCGCGCAACCCCCATTATTCTGTATGGTACTCCGCAAACACCTGATAGGTGCCAAGCTGGAGCGGGTCTGGATGCCGCAGTTCGAGCGGGCGATTTTTGCCGAATTTTTGGGCAAAAACGACTTTTTCGAGCCGGTCAAAAAATATCTGGTGCTGGAGATTTTGGGCCGCACCGCCAACCTGATCCTTTTGGACGAAAATTATAAGATCATCGAAGCCATCCGTCATATCGACCTGACCGCCAAAAACGGTCGGCAGGTCTTGCCGGGGCTGCGCTACGAGCCGATCCCGCCGCAGGATAAAACCGCATTTATCGATGCCGACGAGGCGGATCTTGAGCGCATTTTAGCCACCGATAAGCCCTTATGGCAAGGCATTATGGACTGCTACAGCGGCATCTCCCCCATTGTTGCCCGCGAGATCGCCCATCGGGGCGCAGGGCGGTTTGATACCGCCGCCAACGGCTTGACCCCCAACCAAAAAATCGCGCTGGCAGAGGCATTAAACCAAGCCGCCGAGCGGGTGCGCAGTGGCGACGGCGCGCCATCGGCGGCGCGGGAGATCGCCACCGGCAAATGGTTGGATTTTTCTTTCCTACCCATCGCCCAATACGGCGCGGCGGCGGAAATGATCTCCTATCCGTCGGCGGTCGCCTTGATTGAGGACTACTATGAAAAGAGCGCGGAGGATACCCGCTTAAAGCAAAAAACCAAGGATGTGGAACAGCTCATCACCCGCACCGCCGCCCGCATCGAGCGAACAATGAATGTGCGCAAAAAGGAACTCAAAGAGGGGGAAAAAGCGGAGCACTACCGCATCTGCGGCGAGCTGTTGCAGGCCAATCTCCATCGGGCGCAGAGCGGAATGAAGGAAATCACCGTCGAGAATTATTACGATGCCTGCAAGCCCTTCACCATCCCCCTGCGGGTGGATCGTTCGCCCCAACAAAACGCCCAGCTCTATTTCAAAAAATATAATAAAGCCAAGACCTCGGCGCGGGTGGTCGCCGACCTGATCAAGCAAGACGAAGCGGATCTTTCCTATTTAGAGAGCGTCTATCTGGCACTCTGCGACTGCGAAAATTCCGCCGACATCGACCAGATCCGCCAAGAGCTGGTGCAGACCGGCTTTTCCCGCCGCACCAAAAAAGGGGTGCAACGCAGCTGTGCCCCCTCCAAGCCCCGCAAATTTATCTCTTCGGGTGGTTTTACCATTCTGGTGGGGCGTAATAACGTGCAAAACGATCAACTGACGGTCAAACTCTCCCGCAAAAACGACCTTTGGTTGCATACCAAGGGCATCCATAGCTCCCACGTTTTGGTGGTTTCCGAGGGAAAAGAGATCGACGACGATACCATTTTAGAAGCCGCCGCCCTTTGCGCCTATTTCAGCAAAGGCAAGGAAGCACCCAAGGTGGAGGTAGATTATTGCCCGGTCTCCCATGTCAAAAAGCCGGTGGGCGCCCGCCCCGGTATGGTGGTCTACGAAGGGCATTATTCGGTCTTGGTGGAACCGAAATTACTGTTGGACGAAATAAAATAATGTTGAGCATCCGAACGATGCTCAACGCGATATAAATTCCTTCGGAATTTTCGATATTTTTCTTCGAAAATCGATATGTTTTCGCAAGTTGCAAAAACTCGATGTGTTGCTACGCAACGAGAACAAATTTATACCATATCAAAATAATCTCTCAACCCGCGCGGGTTGAGAGATTATTTATTTTAATATTTCTTTGTCGTACCGCATCAAAACGGTGGCAATCTGCGCGCGGGTGGCGTTCCCCTGTGGCTGCAGGTTGGTTTCTTCCTTCTCACTGATACCGTTGATGATGCCTTTGGAGACCGCCCATTGCAGCCCCTCGGCTGCCCAATCGGAAACCTTTGCTTGATCGGCAAAAGAATCCAGCGCCGCGCGAGTCCCTTCATCCTTTTGTTTGAACTGCGCATAGCGGAACAGTACCGTTGTCAGCTGTTCGCGGGTGATCTTATCGTTGGGGGCAAACAAATTGTCGCCCATCCCGTTGACCACGTTATTTTCTGCCGCCCAAGCCACCGCGTCGGTATACCAGTTCCCTGCCTCAACATCGGAAAATGCACTTTCCTTTTGAGGTGCAGGACTTCCTTCCATGCGATGGAGAACGGTGACCAACATCGCCCGCGTAGTATCACTATCGGGGGCAAAGTCTGTATCGGAAACACCGTTCATCCAGCCTTTTTGGTTGGTATATTGAACTCCTTCATAAAACCATTGCGTCGGCAACACATCCAAAAACGGCAGTTCCGACCGTAGATCTTTCCAGACGGCATAAAGAGTCAATTCCTGATCGCCGTCTGTTAGAGCAGGGCAAAGCTGCTCGGGTAAAAAAGACTGCTTTTCACTCCAGACCGCCGCTCCATTCGGCGCGCCCGACCAGCCTATAAAAAGAAAGCCCTCTTTTTCCAAGCCGTAAAACGAAGCCGTTGAAAGCCCATTGGGATAAGAAATACCTATATAATATTTTTGCTGATAGACTGCTCCGCTTTCGCTTTCGCAGATCAAGCCATCGGCATCGATATAATAGTTCGTGGCGGGTACTGAAAACTTCTCCACCCACGCGGTGTTGGAGATGGCGCACCAACCGCCCTCAGTCTTGCCCCAAAGATAGCCATCGGCCTGCTCGGTTTGACTGACAGAAAATACCGTCCCTTTGGGTAGATTTTTTACTGTCGAAGCGGAAAGAGAAGGCTCGGTGCGCAGATTCATTCCCGCCTCGGTCAATACCCGATAGCGTTCCTCCACTTGATCGGCGCCGCGAACCTGGCCGCCGTTGGCATGATAGGTAACGGTCAACTGCGGAGTGACGGTCTTGGTGCCTTTTAATGTATTTCCATTAAAATGATGAATATAGGTCACTCGTTGTTTGAAGCTTTGCAGCCCCTCGCTATCCCAACCCAATTGGCATTTGCCGTGGCGGTTACAATCAGTGTAATACACCGTATCCTCTGTCACTTTATAAACAAAGACCGAATGAGCGCTCCCACGGGGCAAAATCACGCGAACCACATCCCCTGCGTATAATTCGCCCGAAAAACTACCTCTTGTATAATCCGTTTTGCTCCAATTTACAGAATCGATATTGTAAAAACTACCGAAAACACGATCGGCGAGCAGCAAGGCATAACCGTGGCATTGCCACGCCCATTCCTTGTCCTCAATGGCCAAAGAGCCGCAGCCATAGCCCACGCAGGAGCGATCCCCCACCAGCGAACTGCCGCGATACCGCCCGCTCTTCACCGTTCCGTTGGCATCGCTCCAATATTTCCCCACCGGGAATTCTTCTTGAAAGGTATGGACCAGCGTACCAAACGCTTCTTCGGTAGGCAGCGTGTCTGCCGCAACGGTAGGCATCGTGTCTTCCGCATCAGTGGGCAACGTTTCTGCCGCAACGGCGGAGACCATCCCTGCCAGCAACAGCAATACCGGCACCATCGCTATGCATTTTTTTAAAAATGCTCGAACCATTTTTCCGATTCCTTTCCTTTCGATAATTTTCGTCATCTTTTTTATTATAATGATTGTAGTTGTCGAAGCGCTTTTAAGCCCTTCGACAAGCCGATTTAATCGGCTTGCTCCATTGAAAATCAATGGAGCGCAACACTCATTACAAGGAGTATAGTCAAATTTTCTTCTTAAATTTGCTGCTAAATCAAAGATTTAGTGTCGAAACAACAAATAAATTGATGTTTCGACAAACTATACTCATTATATCAAAAGCCTACTACTGCGGTCAAGCGGCAATTCTTGCCGCAGACATACAAATCATTTGTATGTTTTTGTCCCGTTTGCAACATCAAAATATTCTTCGCGCATTGCGCTCGATATCTTTTGTGTTGCGGCACCTGCTAACCTGCTCCCTTCATCTGCCACAGGCAGCGGTC
>JAZSBU010000147.1:0-5119 GCA_045602565.1 Eubacteriales bacterium
ACAAGGATGTGTAGAAATATCTACACATCCTTTTATGTTTTTAATTGACACTATTTTTGATTTTATTATAGATGCATTCAAAAACCGCTTGCGTTGTCCGTTCCCGAACTTCGTTTCTGGATTTGGCATCAAACAATTCCAATCGAAATCCTTCGCATTTTCCCAAAAGATCGACAGCAAAATAAACCAAGCCAACCGGCTTTTCTTTGCTTCCGCCGGTCGGTCCGGCAATGCCGGTAATTCCAATGCCGATGTCACTTTTTGCGACCGCGCGTACGCCGGAAGCCATTTCCATGGCGGTTTGCTCGCTTACTTCGCCATAAAGTTTTAGCGTTTCATTCGAGACACCAAGCAGTTGATTTTTAATTCGCCCGCTATAGCTGATAATTCCACATTCAAATACCTGCGATGCACCGGATTGATCGGTAATATATTTTGCCACCAATCCACCGGTACAAGATTCAGCCGTTGCAATCGTTATATTTTTTTGGATCAAACTCTGAACCAAATCAGAAACTAAATTATTCTTCATTATTATCACCGGTAGGTTTATTTGCTTTAGCTACTGAAACCTTATAAAACAGTGCTTTCAATTTATCCACCACACCGTCAAAGCCATCATAGCGAATAAAGACACGGCGTTCTCTGCCAAAGCTTTTTGGAATGGTTTTAGTATCCAAAAATCTTGCAAAACCATTCATAATCAAAAGAGCAAAGGTGACCCCTTCGGGATAACCGCCAAAATAACGAATAAGGACGGTTATCAAACCGCATCCGATACCATAAACAATTCGTCCGAGCGGTGTGATCGGTCCGGAAGAATAATCGGTAGCCATAAAAAATGCCGCCAAGAACAAAGCACCGCTAAAGAGATGATATTGCATAAACTGAAAGGCAGAGATATCAT
Source organism: Eubacteriales bacterium (assembly GCA_045602565.1). Lineage (GTDB taxonomy): Bacteria > Bacillota > Clostridia > Oscillospirales > QAKW01 > QAKW01. The sequence goes on from JAZSBU010000147.1 coordinate 908, forward strand.
CGAATCTCGGGAACAAAAATGTAATAACAGCGACAGTGCCGATAAACGATACCGGAATATGCCAGGTAATCACTCTTTTATAAATTAAATACAACCCGCCCAACAACAACAAAACTGCGCTCGTTTCACCAAGGCATCCGGCCACATTTCCAACCATACAATCGAAAACAGAGAACTTATCCCCAATGGTCACCAATTCACCGGATGCATTCTTTAAGTATTCAAGCGGAGTCGCAGAAGATACGCCATCAAAAGGCTTTGTCCATTTTCCGGTTATAAAGTTTGAGAATATCAGAAGCAAAAATAAATGCCCTGCCGCTGCCGGATTAAAGATATTTTTTCCCAAACCGCCGAATAACATTTTAACAACCACAATAGCAAATAATGCTCCGATGGGAGGAAGCCAAAGGGGTGTTGAAACCGGAAGGGTAAACGCAAGCAAGACACCGGTAATAACCGCAGAAAGATCAGAAATCGTCTGCTTGCGTTTCATTAAAAGATTATAAATAAACTCAAAAAAGACACAAGAAAAAACGCTGATCGCAATCAACAGCAATGCACGCCATTTAAAATAAATAACCGATGCCGCTGCTGCCGGCGACAATGCAATCAATACATACGCCATCATCGAACGAACTGTTCGATGGTCTTTTGAATGCGGAGAGGAAGATACAATTAAATCACTCATGCTTGTTCTCCCTCCTTCCCTTTTAATTCATTCACCTTTTGCTTGCCTTTTCTAAGATATTGGACCAACGGTAATTTCGCCGGGCAAGTAAAGGAACAGCAACCGCACTCGATGCAATCTGCAATATGCAGTTGTTCTGCTTTATCATATTGTTCTGCCTTGATATATTGAACAATATAGCTAGGAACCAACTGCATCGGGCAAGCGGAAACGCAGCCGCCGCAACGAATACAGTCGACATCATGATCCACCGTCAACTGTTCATTTGTCATACAAATCAAGCCGGATGTTTCCTTAATAACCGGTGCATCCAAAGATTTCTGCGCGACACCCATCATAGGTCCGCCCATAATTAACTTTCGAGTAGTATTTTTATAGCCAAAATGATCTAATACAGCCGAAAACGGAGTTCCGATTCGAACATGAACATTTCCGGTGCGTTCAACGCCATGCCCTGCAACGGTGACAATTCGCCGCAGCAACGGAGAACCATTGGCAATCGCGCGATAAATGGCAATAATCGTATCCACATTCAAAACAACGAAGCCGACATCTACAGGCAATTTACCGGAAGGCACTACCTTACCGGTAACAGCGCGAATCAACTGTTTTTCGCCGCCCTGCGGGTATTTAGTCTTCAAAATAACCACACGCATCTTTGTACGCGCCAATCGCTTGTGCAGCAAAGAAATCGCATCCGGCTTATTATTTTCAATACCAATATAAAGATGCTTCGCCCCGGTAATATAGCGAACGATATTCAAACCGCCGATCAAATCATCGATCGACTCTAAAATGACGCGATGGTCGCTGGAAAGATAGGGTTCACATTCCGCCGCATTGATGATAACCGTATCCACCTTACCCAAGGCCGAAGAAAGCTTAAGATGGGCAGGAAAGGCTGCGCCGCCCATACCGACAATTCCCGCCTCACGAATCATCCGGATCAATTCTTCCGGCGTTTTTGTTGTATAGTCCGGGCAAGTCTCCATAAAGCAATCGGCGCGATTATCCTCAAAATCATTTTCAATAATAATCGCAGGAACTCGATCTCCGCACGGATGATCCCAATCGCGAATCTCTTTCACTGTGCCCGAAACAGATGCATGGATCGGTACCGAAATTGCTTGCGATGCATCAGCAATTTTTTGCCCCAAACGAACGTAATCGCCGACTTGAACACAAGGTTCACATATCACACCGTCATGCTGCAAAAGCGGATAAATCATCTCCTTTTGAGGAGGAAGAGTTTCAATCGGCTTAGATCGTGTGTTTTTATGCGTTGTTGGATAAACACCGCCTTTAAAACGGTGAATAAGATTCAACCGCATTCCATACCAAACCGCTTTAAAATCTATCCCACTGCCGAGAATCGAGAAAACTGCAACGGCAATAGCCATCAATAAATGAACATAGACGCCCACCGGAATTCGAGTAAAGACATCCCAATTCGATTGAATGAGGTCATGCCCGTTCTGAAGCAGTTCCGCATTAACGCTGTAATAGACAAAGAACAAGGTTGCGTAAACAAGCAAAAAGATGATAGAGCCGGTAAAAATGGAGCGTTTTCCGCCTTGGCCTTTGCTCCAGATAAGAATCAGCCCGCAAACATAGCAAACAAAGCCGACATAGAACAAAAGCATCAAGACGTATAAAACAGTTCCAAACATACTAAAAGAACTCAAGACACTTTCATAATATCGCTCGATCTCACCCAAATCCGCAAACAAAGAGATCAACATCCGCGACCCTCTTTCCCCGTAGGCTACCACAGGATCGAGCGCAGGAATAAATGCCGCAATAACCGTTGCCAAAGAAAAGATTTGGACATATGAAAGATAATTTTTAAACCAATCAAAAATCCGTTTCATTTATTTACACTCCAAATTAAATAACTTTCTATTATATAGAATAACATATATGGTCAAAGTTTTCAAGATTCATTAGCAACAAAAAGCAGCACACCTAAAATAGGTATGCTGCTTTTATCAATCTTTTTTAAAACTAAACTTCCGCTCTGTTCCGGTTAGTAAGCGTTTGACATTTGCTGAATGAAGCAGAATCACCATAACCGCCAACGCAGCCAGCGACACTACAACAAACCAACGATTGATCAAATTATCATTACAAACGAAAAACATTGTGATCGGGCCCGATATTCCGGCAAGCATCGATCCCAGCGAGACAAAGCGTGTAAGCAATACGGTCACCAAGAAAACGGTAATACCAATGGCGAAGCAACGCCAGTCCACCACCAGAAAAACCATTCCGACAACAGTGACCGCCTTTCCGCCCCGGAAATTAAAATACAGAGGAAAAGCATGCCCCATCGAACAGAAAAAGCCGCTAAATGCGATCATCGCCTGCCAATATTCAGCGTCTGCAAACAAAAACTTTGTCGCAAGCAGAGCAACCAATGTTTTTGCAAAATCGCCAAGCATTGTAAGAACGCCGACTAACGGACCGAATGCGCGCACCATATTGGTTGCTCCTGCATTTCCGGAGCCGACCTGACGAACGTCTTTCTTAAAAATCTTGGAAATTAAAATCGAACAATTGATGCTTCCGATCAAATAGGATCCGATCGCAACGCAAATAAGAAGGCCAATTAATTTTCCGTTCAGCATTATTTTTCACCTCTCTCACGAATAATAAACCGAATCGGTGTTCCCTTAAAACCAAAGGTATCGCGAATTCGATTTTCCAAATACCTTTGATAGGAAAAATGGAACAAATCTTTTCTGTTTACAAAGAAAACAAAGGTGGGCGGTTGAGTAGAAGCTTGGGTCATATAATAGATCTTTAATCTTCTGCCCTTATCCGAAGGCGGCTGCACACGCGCAGTTGCTTCGTTCAAAACATCATTCAACATTCCTGTCGAAATTCGGCGTTTATTTTCTTCATAAGCATCGCGGATGGCTTCCATCAACTGCGGCAACCGTTGCCCTTCCAATGCCGAAATAAAGACAATCGGCGCAAAGGAAATAAAAGCAAGCTCATGGGCAATATCCTTGCGAAGGTTTTCCATTGTATTGGTTTCCTTCTCAATGGAATCCCACTTATTCACCGCAATAACCAATGCCTTGCCCTGCTCATTTGCATAACCCGCAATCTTTGTATCCTGCTCGGTTACACCATCGGCGGCATCCAGCATAATGACACACACATCGGCGCGCTCGACTGCCATATAAGAGCGAATCACGCTGTATTTTTCGACCGCTTCTTCCACCTTTTTCTTTTTGCGAATACCGGCGGTGTCGATCAAAGAAAAATTACCGGCGGGGCAAGAATAAAGGGCATCGACCGCATCTCTGGTCGTCCCGGGGATGTTGGAAACAATGCACCGCTCTTCGCCCAGCAAACGGTTGATCAGCGAAGATTTACCCACATTCGGTTTGCCAAGTAACGCCACCTTGATCGGCTGCTCCTCTTCGTCGGCCCCTTCGTCAAAGGTGAGGTAACGATACACCTCATCCAAAAGGTCTCCCGTTCCGCTTCCGTGAATGGAAGATACTGCCAGCGGT
>JAZSBU010000148.1:0-9282 GCA_045602565.1 Eubacteriales bacterium
ACGATGATGCGGATGCCCTCCACATCGTGGAACCCTTCCAACGCCGCCTTGCCGGTATCGCCGCTGGTGGCGGTGAGGATGACGATTTCTTCCTTCATACCGGTTTTTTCTTTGGATGCGGTCATCAGCTGAGGAAGCATCGAAAGTGCCACATCTTTAAAGGCACTGGTGGGGCCGCGGAATAACTCTAAAACATAGCGGTTGCCCACCTTGGCAAGGGGGGTGAGATCCTCGCTCTCAAACTTGCCGCAATAGGCTTTTTTGGAGAGTTCTTCCATCTCTTCGGGGCTGAAATCGGGCAGGATCGCCTGCAGGATCTTGGCGGCCATCGGGATGGTGTCTAAATCCAAAAGGGATGTCCAATCCAAGGAGATCTGCGAAAAATCGGGGATCATATAAAGGCCGCCGTCCGGCGCGATGCCGCGCAGGATCGCTTCCGGACCGGTGGCGGTAAGATTTTTGTTGCGGGTGCTTTGATAGAGCATTGGTTTTGCCTCCATAACAGTTAATATATCTATTTTATAGGAAAATGCGACATTCGTCAACAGTTATTCATATTTATCTCATTTTCGATCGGCAAAAAAACGAAGAAATAACTTGCAATTACTGTAAATATCTATTATTATTAAATTGATATACTATTGTATTTTTAAGGAGAACGAGAATGGAAAATCTGCAGAACATGGAAATGAAAAAGCGGCTGTGCGGCAAGATCTTAGATGAGATGAAAAAGGTCATCATCGGTAAAGACGACCAACTGCGCCTGCTTTTGATCGCATTGCTTTCCAAGGGTCATATTTTAGTCGAGGACGTTCCCGGCGTGGGTAAGACCACCGCGGCCGTTGCCATGGCGCGTGCCACCGGCTTGGATGCCAAGCGTGTGCAGTTTACTCCCGATGTTATGGCAACCGATATTTCGGGCTTCACCGCGCCGGACGGCAAGACCGGCGAGTTTGTCTATAAACCCGGTGTATGTATGACCAATATCCTCATCGCCGATGAGATCAACCGTACCTCCCCCAAGACCCAGTCGGCCTTGCTGGAGGTGATGGAAGAGCGGCAGGTCACTGTGGACGGTGTGACCCATAAATTGCCCGAGCCCTTTATGGTGGTGGCGACCCAAAACCCCTTGGGCTATATCGGTACCTATCCCTTGCCGGAGGCGCAGCTGGACCCCTTTTTGATGAAGATGTCGATCGGCTATCCCACCGCCGATCAGGAAGCACTGATCATCGGCGATCGCCACGGCATCAATCCGATGGATTCGGTGGAAGCGGTGGCATCTCCCGAAGAGATTTTGGTGTTGCAAAAGGCGACCGAAGAGATCCATGTGGACGATGCGGTCAAGCAATATATCGTCGATCTGGTCTGTGCCACTCGTGAAAACAATATGATCGCGCTGGCGGCTTCGCCGCGTGCTTCTCTTGCATTGATGCGCGCCGCCTGCGCTTCTGCCTTGCTGGAGGGGCGTTCCTATGTCATTCCCCGCGATGTGGCAGAGATGTATGAGGCCATCGTTTCCCACCGCTTGATGCTTTCTCCCGAAGCGAAGATCGAGCGGCTGACCGCCTCTGCCATCTTGGAAAACCTGAGAGATACCGTCAAAGCACCGATTTTGAAATAATAAGGAAATCTTGAAATTATGATTCGTTCTCGTCTGACATATCTGGCGTTATTGATCGCGGCGTTTGTCTTTTCCCAGGCGCTGTATGATTCCATTTCGCTGTTTACATTGGCGGTGGTGCTTTTGCTGCCGATCGTCTCTCTTCTTTGCCTTTTGATCAGCTTGATGCTGGTTCAGGTTCGCGCTGTCCCTGCACCGGTGAAGGTGCATCGGATGCAACCGGCGGTGATGAAGGTGCAGATCGATAGCAAAACCCCGTTGATGCTGCCGATGATGAAGTTCGGCATCCTTGCCTCGAACCCCACAGGGGATGACTCCATCAAGGGCTATACCGTTGCCCATTACCGTGCTTTTGGTAAAAGTATTCTGGAAATTCCCCTGCTCTTTAATACCCGCGGGGTCTATGAAGTAGGCGTCGATTGGGTGGAATTTTATGATTTTATGAAGTTGTTTCGTATTCGGCGGAAGATTGCCTGCCGATCGCATATTACCGCCTATCCCCGCGATCTGCATTTGGATCTTCCCTTGAATCCCCGCTCGCAGGAGCAGGAAAATACCGTGACCGCCGGCGGCAGAGAGACCAAGAACAACGGCGACCTATCGGGCATTCGTGAATTTAATGAATACGATACCTTGCGGAATGTGCATTGGAAGTTATCCGCCCGCCTTTCCAAAATGATCGTGAAGACCTATTGGGAAAATTCCTGCCAAAATATTATGGTGCTTGCCGATCTTTTCCCTTATGAAGAGGAGCAACTGCTCAACCGCCGCCTCACCGATGGGGTGGTGGAAGCGGTGCTGGAGGTCATCAACCTTTTGGCGGAGCAAGGGGTACATATCTCTTTGGGGTATCCCACCAATGACGGCCTTCTTCAGCTGCAAAGCATCACCACCACCGAAGAGCAGATCGCGGCTGCCGATGCCTTTGCCATGGTCCCGATGATGAAGCGGGGCAGTCTGGAGCAATCCCTTTCGGAAGTGGACTTTTCTTCTCTGCAGGGCGGTGCGCTCTATATCGTCACCTCGATGCCTGCAGAAGAGTTGACCAAGGCGTTGCGCCCCTATCTGCTGGGTTCAACCTTTGATCTGCAATGTTTCCTCATCCGCCCCGAGCAAGAGCCTTGCAACCAGCAAATGAAGCTGATTACCTTAGAGGATCTGGAAGGGGGTGTTGAAGAATGAGTAAACGCTCCAAACCTATGTATATTCCCGCGCAGGTGCGGATGAATGAGGGTAGTACCGCAGGCGGTATCCTTTTGGAGATCTTATTGCTGTATGTCGGTCTGGCGGGCTACTTGTTCTGCAATACCACCGCATTGGATATGAATATCCATCCGCTGATTGTTTTATTCGTGGCGGCAATTTCCTTTGGCCTGATGATTTTGATGGTCTGGTATAAGCGTGTATTTTTCAGCGTTTTGGGCGGCATCGGCGCTCTTTCTCTGCTGGGGTGGAAGATCTCTTTTCCGCTTTATCAGTCGCTCTGGCGCGCGCTGGAGGTGTGCTATAACTACACGATACATCTGCTGGCGACCCAGCCCGATTATTCCGATTATAAGGATCATATGACGATGGATATCACCGATATCCTCAAGACCCCGACGGTTCTGCAACGCTATTTCTATACCGCCATCATTGTCTTGGCATTGGTCGTTTCGGTGTTTTTTGCGTTGGCATTGTTCCGCAGGATTCCGCCGATCGTCTCCTTTTTACTGCCCGCCGCGTTGCTGGTTCCGTTCTTCTTCTACGGAATCGTGCCCCATTATATTGCCTTTAGTGTCTTTCTTTCGGCGGTGGTGGGTTGCTATGGGCAGAGCCTGACTCGCTCTTTATCCAAGGGAAGAGAAAAGAAACCCAAAAAAGAAAAGGGCAAAAAAGCCCCCAAGATCCGAAAGAAATATACCGCCAAAGAGCGGTTGGCTTTTGCCTCCCAAAACGGAAATTTCGGCGTGATCGTAACAGCTGTGGTGTTGATCATCACCATCGCAACCGCTTCCTTTATCTATAGCCGCCCCATTGTCCAGATGGAGCAGGTTCGCGCATCCATTGATATGTTGGCGGAAGATGCGTTGAATTTGCTCTTTGCCGAAACCTATGAAAAGAACTTGAATGTGGCAGGTTATATGGAAGAGGGCGAAGCCTTAAGCCTTGAACTGCCCCGCTGGCGGCGGCTGAAGGTGGCAAAGATCACCACCACGACCGAACTTCCGGTCTATCTGCGCTATCGCCCCACGATGGCGATCACCGAAGAGGGCTGGTTGGCGGCCGACGGCAGTTATGAGGAACTTTTAAGATCCGGTCTGGATAATGGATTTTATGAATATACCCAATATTATGAATATTTAAAATTGACTGCGCCCAGCGGCGATCCCAAGACCGCCAAGCTGGATGCTGTGGATGCTGAGTTTGAGGGATACGTCAACGATACCGTTACCGTTCGCCCCCAATATCGGGCAAGTAATTTTCTCGGTATTCCCAATGGGGCGGCGGATACGGCTCCCCAAGGGAAATATACCCAATTGGAGCAGGTGGCGGATACCGCATTGATGTATCATAAACAGCCCTCCGACCGCACCTATTCCTTTGACATTGTTTCCCCCTTGCTGACCGGCAATGACTTTTTGAGCAAGTTTCAGGCAAATCAAGATGCGTACCTGAGTATGCGCCGAAAAAATGCCAATCGGGATTTTTATCTTATGAATGAATGGATCTATAGTGGAATGGTGATGAACTACTATACCGTTCTGCCGACCGAACTGCGTAATATGGTCCAAAAAGATGCTTGGAACATTACCAAGAACTATGACGATAAGATCGAAAAGGTGCAGGCGATCGAACGCTACCTGCGGGAGAACTATACCTATTCGGCAGAGCGCCGCAAGCTTTCCCGCGAGGACGGAACCCCTGCGGATGCCTTTGATCAGATCCGATATTTCCTCTACCAGAATGAGAAAAAAGACGGTTATTGCACCCTCTTTGCCTCTTCCATGACCGCGATGCTCCGTAGCCTGGGCATCCCCTCGCGGGTGGTCAGCGGCTACTACGTTGAGCCGGAGATGGTCGATCTGGATCAATACAGCGCGCAGATCTATGACCATAACCATCACGCTTGGGTAGAGGTCTATTTCGACGGCATTGGCTGGGTCTCCTTTGAACCCACCGCAGGATTTGGGGTGGAGCGCAATTATTACCTTTTGGATCTTTCGGACCAAGGGGAGGAACCGCAATATAATGAGGGCGACGTCGAGGTGGAATATGTCGAAACGGAAGAAGGGATCATTCTTTATAACGTCATCCCCGAACCGATCGAGACTGACCTGCCCGAACAAGAGGAGACCCGCCCCGTTTTGTTGCCCGATCTGAGCGAAGAGAGCGGATGGTGGTTGCTGGCGATCGAAATTCTGCTGTTGCTGATGCTGTTGGGTGCCATTGTCGGCGGGTTATGGTATTTGCACTACAGCCGATTGAAAAAGATTCGTACCCTCCCTGCGGCCGATGGGGTTCGAGAGGCCTATACCATCATTTTACGCCTGATGCAGATGCGCGGCTTTAAATTCTTTGAAGGAGAACTGCTGGAGTCTTTCGCGCAAAGAGTCGATAATTTGGGGCTGTCTCCCTTGCCAATGAAACCGATCGTTCCTGCGTTGCAAAAGGCACTGTACGGCACCGAGGAGATCGGCGAAGAAGAGCGGGATGCAGTGGCAGCGTTTACCAAAGCATTGGACCGCAAACTCTTTGGCAGAGTCGAGCCCATCCGTTGGATATGGATCACCTTGAATTTAAATAAAAAACCGCGTTATAAAGCGATGATATGGAAGTTTAAATGAAACGATTTGAGATAACCAAAAACGATTCAGAGCAGCGCTTGGACCGCTTTATCCAAAAGGTGGCGGGCAATTTGAGCCCCTCGCTGATGTATAAGTATCTGCGTAAAAAATCCATCAAGATCAACGGAAAACGTGCCGAGGGAAATACACGTTTGGCGTTGGGCGATATTGTGGAAATGTATATCAATGATGAATTTTTCACCGAGAAGAAAAACGATTTCCGCACCATCGCCTATCAGCCGGATCTTTCGATTGTCTATGAAGACGAAAACCTGATGCTGGTGGATAAAAAAGCAGGGGTGCCGGTCCATGCCGATGACCATGGCAGCCGCGATACCTTGATCAATCATATCCTGCTCTATCTTTATCAAAAGGGGGATTACGACCCCGATGCGGAAAACACCTTCACCCCTGCACTCTGCAACCGCTTGGATAAAAATACCGGCGGCATAGTGATCGTTGCCAAAAATGCCAAGGCGGGCAGAGCCCTTTATGAGATCGTGAAATATCGGCAAGTAGAAAAGCGGTATCTGGCATTGGCATTGGGACAATTCGACCGAAAGGCCGCCACTTTGAAGGCATGGCTGAAAAAAGATGCCAACCAAAATATGGTGCAGATTTCCGCCCAAAAGAGGGAAGGTTTTAAGGAGATCATTACCCGCTATCGGGTATTGCGGGAAGGAAATGGGTTATCGTTGCTGGAAATTGAATTGGTCACCGGCCGCACCCATCAGATCCGCGCCCACCTGGCCTTTGAGGGGCATCCGGTGGCAGGGGATATGAAATACGGCAACGCGGGGGCCAATAAAGGCAACCCCTTCCGCCATCAGGCCCTTTATGCCTATTCCTTGGAATTTAAACTCCCAAAAGAGCATTTTCTTTCCTATCTTAATGGGAAGGTATTTCAAGTTCCCAACGTCTATTTTGAAGATTATATTCAATAAAAAAACACCCGCCGCGGCGGGTGTTTTTTTTATTTATTCTTCAGGTCATTCCAAAGAGAATTATAAAGTTCCAAGGTTTCCTGGGGCAGATGGTCGTAAACCTCCGATTTTTGGATCACTTCCGCTTTGGGATAGGCGATGGGATCGTTTTTGATCTCCTCGGGCAGCGCATCGTAGACCTGCTGCTGAGGGGTAGAATAGGCGGTGAAATCGCGGTTGAGTTCTGCAATGTCCTGCCGGCAAAGGAAGTTGATATATTTTTCTGCCGCTTCCTTATTGGGCGCGTCTTTCACAATGCAGACGCAATCGATAAACCGATTGGTCCCCTCCTCGGGGAAGACGCAGGCAAGGTCGGGATTTTCGCCCATCATCGAGATGGCATCGCCGCCGTAGGCGGGGCAGAGGGCGGCAGAGCCGCTTTCCATCTTGCCGAAGATATCATCCGAAACATACGCTTGCAGCAGATCTTTTTGCTTGATCAGTGCATCGTTGGCGACCCGCAGTTCCGCTTCGCTGGTGGTGTTCAAAGAGCAACCGTTCCGCAGAAGCGAGATGCCCAAGGTGTCGCGGGAGTTATTATACATTAAGATCCGCCCTTTGTACTGCTCGTCCCAAAGGGCATCCCAGCTGGTGGGGGCTTCTTTCACGATCTTGGTGTTATAAAGCAGCCCCACCATTCCCCAGGTATAGGGAACGGAATATCGGTTGCCCGCATCGTAATCCAGATTTTTGAAGTCGTCCATAATATATTGAAAATTAGGGACATTTTCAAAATTAATGGGCTCCAGCATCTCTTCGGCGATCATCCGCCCCACCATATAATCGGAAGGAAAGACAATATCGTAGGTGCCGGGCGCATTTTTAACAACGGCATACATCGATTCGTTGTTATCGTAGATCTTATAAATAATCTTAATGCCGGTCTCCTGCTCAAAAAGTTCGTTGACCGTCTCATCCATATATTCGCCCCAATTATAGACATATAAGACTTCGTTGGGCGCATATTGCTTGCATCCGCTCAAGGGCAAAAGCAGCAGTATTGCCGCCAAACCCAGAGCAATCAAGCGCTTGGTTCGATTCATCAGATGCGTTCCTCTCTTTTTTTATTTCCGCTCTTCTTTTGGGGAAGATTGGCAAGGATCAAAATAATCAAAACAACTAAGACCATCACACCGCAAAGGGCATTCATCGAAAGATCGATGCGGACCTTGGTGGTGGAATAGATCATGGTGGCTAAGGTCTCCACCTCTACACCCTTTAAGAAGAAGGTGATGACAAAGTCATCCACCGAAAGGGTGAGCGCCATCATAAAGCCGGAGATGATACCGGGCATGATCTGGGGCAGGATCGCCTTACGGAAGGCAAGGGCGGGGGAGGCACCCAGATCCAGCGCGGCTTCATAGATGGAGGAATCCACCTGCCGCAGTTTCGGCATTACCGCTAAGATAACATAGGGGATATTAAAGGTAATATGCGCCAGCAAAACCGGACCATAGCCCAAGGTGATGCCAAAGATGGAGAAAAGCAGCATCAGCGAAACACCGGTGATGATATCGGGGTTCAAGACCGGAATGTAGGTCACATTCATTACTGCGTTGCGCTGCCATTTGCGTAACCGCTGAATACCGATGGCGGCCATCGTTCCGATGATGGTCGCTACCACCGAAGCGATGGCGGCGATGATCAGCGTGTTGAGCAACGCTTGCATGATCTCTTCATCGTGGAATAGGTTTACATAATTTTTCAATGTAAATCCGCTGAAAATCACCTTGGATTTCCCTTCATTAAAGGAAAAGAAGATGAGGTAGGCGATCGGCAGATAAAGGAAGCCGAAGATCAGAGCCATATAGCTTTTTTCAAAAAACTTTCTCATAGCAGCCCCTCCTTGGTCTCCTCATCCAGCGCACTGAAGATGATGAGAATAAAGAGAATCAGCACCAGCATAACAAGGCTGATCGCCGCACCCACATTGGGGTTATACACCTGCAGGAACTGCTCTTGAATGACATTACCGATCAGGTTGTGTTTCGCCCCGCCCAACTTTTCAGAGATGACAAAGGTGGAAATGGTGGGGACAAAGACCATAATGATACCGCTGCCGATACCGGGCATGGTCAGCGGCAAAATGACCTTGCGGAAGACATTGAAGCGATTAGCACCCAGATCTTCCGCCGCTTCGATCACCCGCTGATCCAATTTCTCCAAAGAGGTATAGATGGGCAACACCATAAAGGGCAGATAGTTATAAATTAAGCCTAAAACCACGGCAAAAGGATTGTTGCTGACCTGCAAAGGAATATCGGCGATCCGCAGCCAGTTTTGAACAAGGTCCAAAAGATCCTGCATCGCCTGTGTACGCAGAACAAAATTGATCCACATCGGCAGCATCAACAAAATCATCAGCATGGTTTTGGTCCGTTCCGATTGCTGCGCCATAAAATAAGCCAGCAGATACCCCAGCACCAAGCAGCAGGCGGTGGCGACCAGAGCATAAAGCACCGAACGCAGCATCACCGGCCAGTATTTCCCGATCTGGACAATGTTATCCAGTGTGAAATTGCCCTGGGTATCGGTAAAGGCGCTGTAGGCAATCATCAGAAGCGGAACAACGATGAATACCGCTGCCCATACATAGTATGGAACCGCAATCAACTTTTTTTTCAATTTACGGTACCCGCCTCCTTTTTCATAATATGGATGTATTCGGGAATGATCTTCATTGCAATTTTATCGCCGGGCTCGCGGCATTTGATGGAATGGATCTTCCAAAGGAACCGATCGGAGCGGACCATCATTTCATAATGCACACCCTTGAACAAGACGCTCTTGATGGTGCCGGTCACCTGGCCCACATCTTCGCCCACCAGCAGCACGTCTTCGGGGCGAA
>JAZSBU010000149.1:0-2736 GCA_045602565.1 Eubacteriales bacterium
TATCAAGCCGAGGAGGTCCTCTTGCCCAATGCCGCCGCCACCGCAGAGGCAGCATTGGCCCTGGCCATCGAGCGCACCCCCTTTATGCTGGCGGGAAACCCTGCTTTGATTTTGGGCGGCGGACGCATCGGTCAATTTCTGGCGGCAAAACTATCGGCACTCGGCGCGCAGGTTTGGGTGGGCGCGCGGCGCGAGGAAACGGTTGCCCTCTGCCGTTCCTTTGGCTGGAATTCCGCCCTTTATGAAGATCTGCCCTACCGACGCTTCCGCTTGGTTTTGAATACCGTTCCGGCGCAGGTGCTGAATGAAGAACGGATGGCAATGCTACCCAAAGGAACCCTCTTGATCGAATTGGCATCGGCGCCGGGTGGCTTTGATCCGGAGGCTGCGGTGGAGCACCATCTGAAGGTCTGCTATGCGCCGGGTCTGCCGGGCAAATATTGCCCCGAAACCGCCGCCAAGATCATCGGCGACTACATTTTAAAGGAGATGGATTGCTATGAATAAACCACACATCGGCATCGCCATGACCGGCTCTTTTTGCACCCTAGCCACCGTTTTGGATGCGCTGCGCCCGCTAGCGGAGCATTACGATCTTTTTCCCATTATGAGCCCTATCGTCTATGAGACCAACACCCGCTTCGGCACCGCCGCCCATTTCCGCGAACGACTGATGGGGCTTTGCGGCAAAGAAATTTGGCATACCATTCCGCAGGTGGAGCCCATCGGGCCCAAAAATCTGCTGGATGCGCTGATCGTGGCACCGTGCACCGCCAATTCCTTGGCAAAATTGGCGCTGGGCATTGCCGACACCGCCGTTACCATGGCGGTCAAATCCACTCTACGCAACCATAAACCCATTTTGCTCGCCATCTCCACCAACGATGCCTTGAGCGGTGCCGCCAAAAACATCGGCGCATTGCAGGCGGCGCGGAATTATTATTTTGTCCCCTATGGGCAGGACGATCCTTTGGCAAAACCCCGCTCCTGCATTGCGGATTTTACCAAAATCCCCGAAGCTTTAGAGTTTGCCTTAAAAGGGGAGCAACTGCAACCTATTTTAATATTAAAAAAACAGCCGTTATAACGGCTGTTTTTTTAATCTTCATTCTTTTTAAAAAGATCTTCGTCTAAAACGATCTCCATAATCTTTTGATAATAGAGGGAAGGATTTTCGCGGAACCGCTCTGCTGCATAATAAGCGGTTCTTTGGTCGGGGACCAACACCTCATAAGAAAGCATCGTCTCCCCGCCTTCGCGAACATTGCAGCAGACCGAATAGCCGCTGGGAGAAGGGGCAATCTCGGTGAAGATCTGGTCGTCCTCCTTCTGCCGGCGCAGGTTCCGCTTGAGTGCGTCCAGCGTCTTGCTCCGCACGTTATAGGGGATCTTCTTTTCGTATTCCATCTCCACTTCGCGCCCCTGCTCGGTGATGCGATAGCTGCCGGTCTCTTCCATCGAGGCAATATCGATCAAGCCGGTGAGCAGCAGCTGCTCCATCGCCTGCTTATAATCGAAATATTCTACCAACCCGTCTTCCATCAAAATATCGGTCAGACGCGATTCCTCTAAAACGCAATCGGCTTCTTTCAAAAGAAAGAGGACCAATCCTTTGACATCTGCCATTTCATATAATCCGCCTAATTCGGGCATTGCAGTCTCTCCTTTAAATCATCTATCGTTTATTATAGCATTAAAGCAGCGATAAAGCAATTATATTTTGGAAGAAATGATTGCAAAACCAATGGAAATTCAATATAATAGAGATCGAGGTGATAAGAATGCTTAAAATTCCTTATAATAAAGATCTGATCTTGCCCGCCGCCCCGCTGAGTGAAATGGGCATCTATCCTTGGGATGAGACCGGCTATACCCCCAAAGCCGCCATCACCATGGTCTATAACGAAGAATTTCTGCGAGTGCGGCTGCAATCCCCGATCTCTGAACTGACGGTATTGACCAATCACGATAACGGTCCGGTCTGGGAAGATAACTGCCTGGAGCTGTTTTTAGCCCCCTATGCCGACCATCCCGACTACATAAACTTTGAATGTAACCCCATCGGTGCCATGGTGATCGGCAAAGGTGCGGGCCGTGATGAACGAATCAGCCTGGTCTCTCTGTTAAAACCGCTGATGAATGTATCGACCACCATCTATGCAGGAAAAGGGTATGAAATCAACTATACCATCCCCTTGGCGGCTTTGGCGGAGATCTACGACCGCCCGCTGCTCCAAAAAGGCGATGTTCTGCGGATGAACGCCTATATCTGCGGCGAAGCTACCCCCATTATGCATTTTGGGATGCTCTTCCCCATCGAAACCCCTGCTCCCGATTTTCATCGGCCTGAATTCTTCGGTGAGGCGGTGTTAAGTTGATGGGATTTTTCAAAAAACGAAAGGAAGCAGATGAGACCGTCGCCCTGCTGCGCCGCTTGGATAAGCGAGGGATCACCTCCTTTGCCGAGCGGGATCCGCAAACTTATCGGGAAACCATTTTGGGGCGGGAAGGTGCCTTCAGCGTTGCCGACGATGAACTCATCATCTCCTGCGGCAATCAGATCCTCTTCCGCCATCCCCTTAAATCCATCAAGGCAGGCGAACTGATGAACCTTTCGGGCATCTGCCTGAATGTGGGCGAAAAACGCTATATCGCCTACTACACCGACGGTTCTTTGGGAAAGAAAAAATAAAAAAGAAAATCCCGCGGATGCGGAAAGGATCCGCGGGGTTTATT
>JAZSBU010000150.1:0-8125 GCA_045602565.1 Eubacteriales bacterium
AGCAGGATCCTGATCGATCATACTTTTAAAAAACATTGATAATTCCATAAAAAACTCCATTTTTCTCAAAAGTGTAATTTTACACCGTATTTTGTTGGATAATCGGTTCATTTTTTACCTAAATCACCGCAGGGAGCGATCTGCAATAAAGCAATTCATCGTTTGATCTTGCTTTTTGTATCGGTCAGCTCGTGGCTGATATCTAAAAACGCAAGGATGGTTTCATCGGGGACGGTTCCATCCAGCAAGACGCTGACCCAAGCCCCTTTTGCCATATGATAAGCGGGAAAGATGCCGCGCTCATCCTGCACCGAGCCGACCATCGCTTCTCCCAGCTTCAGATTGATTACATCCACCGTCCCTTCCCGCATAATCCCCAAACGCCGGAAGGGAATCTCCATCACCACCCCATACCATTTACGGTTGCCCCGATGACGCAGGACTGCATAGGAAGGGTACCGCTCCCATAAATATTCGGGAGTGGTCCCGTAGATCTCTTTGCAATGCTTAAAAATTAAGGTTCGTTCCATTTTTTATAAATCAAATATCCTCCGCCAGAATCTTGCGCTTTTTCCAGCGCCCTGCCAGAAAATAGATCATCCCGGGGATGGCGCAGCCATAGGCCGCCAGACCATAGCCCAGAACAAAGCCGAAAAAGCCCCAGCCCCAATAAATCCCAAAGAGCCAGCTCATCCCGATCCGCAACGCCACCGCATCCAAAATAGAGAGCACCAACCCCAATTTCGCGTTGCCGATGCCTTGGATAAAGGCCTGGCTGCCCCGCATGATCGCCAAGGCAGGGAACATCCAAAGGATGGCGCGGATAAAGGTACCGCTCATGGCGTGGACCGCCGGATCATCGGAAAAGACCATAAAGAGTTCCTTGCCAAAGAGCAGATACATCGCAATGGAAAAGACGGTGAAGATCCCCGCATAAAGCCAGGAATACCAAACCACCTTGGAGGCGCGCTTTTGCTGCCGCGCTGCGATGTTCTGGCTGATCATCGGCATTGCCGCGTGCTGGATGCCTTGGGAGATCTTATTGATGATATCATCGATCCGCATCCCCACACCGAAGGTGGCAGATGCCACCACCCCGACATCGTTGATGAGTGAGTTGACATAGAGCATTGAAAGATTGATGCATCCCGACTGGATCGCCATCGGCAACCCCAATCCCATAATCATCTTGACATACTGCCGATGGGGAACAAAACTTTTAAGTTTGAAATCAAAGCCAAACTCTTCTTTCCGCTTCAATAAGTAGAAAATAGAGAAAAGGAAGGAGACTGCCTGCCCGATGATGGTCGCCCAAGCGGCACCTGCCACACCCCAACCCAGCGCACCGGTGAAGAGCAGGTCCAAGACCAAGTTGACCGCCGACGCAATGCCGATGAAAAGAAAGGGACGCTTGCTGTCCCCCATCCCCCGCAGCACCGCCGAGACCATATTATACCCTGCGGTGAAGATCAATCCCGCTCCGCAGATGATGAGATAATCCATCGCCATCCCATAGGATTCGGCGGGAATATTCATCAGCCGCAGAATCGGATGCCGAAACAAAAGAAACACCGCCGAAAGCACCACCGACATCCCCGCCAGCAGGGTAAAGAGGGTTCCGATGATACGGTTCATCTCCTTGCGCTTCTCGGCGCCCAACGCCTGCGCCACCAGAACCTGCCCACCGTTGGCAAACCCTAAGCAGACCATCACCGCAAAATTAACGATCAAGCTCGCCTGCGCCACCGCCGATAACCCCGCAGTTCCGACGTATTTGCCGACAACGATCATATCAATGGTGCTGTATAAAACCTGCAACCCGTTGGATGCCATAAACGGCAAGGTAAACCAAATGAGCTGCTTGGGGATGCTCCCCTTTGTAAAATCCTTTGCGATCTTTTTCATTTTCGTTCCTTCTTTAATGATTCTTTCATCATTATATACCTTTTTTTCCCAAGATACAAGAAAAAGTGTAATTTTACACCGCATTTTTTACGCAAAAAACTTGTCTTACCCCAAATCATTTGGGGTATGTTCTTTATTTCTTTATTTTTTGAAACCGTTCAAATCGACACTTTATTAAACCGCCCAAATTGGATGTAGAAGTGCATTTCTCCGGCTGAAGCTGTATGTCGATACCGCGAAGACGGAAAATGCGCTAAAAAAAGAGCCCTTTTGGGCTCTTTTTTATCTAAGCAATTCTTCATTTTTCAAACTGTTCAAATCGAGATGATTTTTTGATTTCTTCGGGCGCAGGCTGTTGCAAATTCAAAACCGTTCAAATCGGATGTAGATTTTCGTTTCTTTTATCTTCGGCTATATAATGATATGCCGAACGGTAAAAAAACGGAAAAGACATAAAAAAGAACCTGCCAAAGCAGGTTCTTTCCTTATATTGTCGTTCTGCGCCGATTTCAACGGTTTACTCGGCTGTATAATTATCAAAGTACCCCTGGATATATACAAAGGGTGTTCCCTTATCTCCTGATCCGCTGGTCAGATCGCAGAGCGAACCGATCAGGTCGGTCAAGCGGCGGGGGGTGGTGCCTTGGGCGGCCATGGAATCGCCGGGGCCTGCGCTGACCGCATCCTTATGTGCGATTTCCTTTTTAATGGCATCCCGCAGAGCTTCGCCGGAAAGGGATGCAAAATCGTTATCCGCCAGATATTTCAGTTTCAGTTCGTTGGGAGTTCCCTCCAGACCCGCGGTGTATGCAGGAGAGACAACAGGATCTGCCAATTCCCAGATCTTGCCGACCGGATCTTTAAAAGCACCGTCGCCATAGACCATCGCTTCGATATGCTTGCCGGTAAGATCGAGGATCCGTTTTTGAATATCTTCCACCAAGCCTTGGCAATCGCGGGGAAAGAGTTTTACCTTCTCTTCGGTGGATTTATTGGAACCCAACAGACCGTATTTCTCGTTCCAGCCGCTCTCACCGATGGGCGCGCTCATAATCTGGTCCATACCGTAAACGATCTCTGCGCCGGCAGCCTTGAGCTTTTCGCGGGTGGCAAAGCGGGTATGAATATCGCAATGGAGCACATTTTTAGTATAGTTCAAGATCGCGCAAGGATCGTTGGCAAAGACGATCTCTGCCTCGGCACCGCATTCTTCGATCAGTTCTTTATAATATTGAACATAGTCCATTCCGGTGAAGATATGCTTTTCATAGCCAAACAGTTCGCGATACTGCTTCAGATCCAAAACATCCTTATAGGGATTGACATCCTTGCCGGTCAGCAAGGAAAGATCAAAGAGATGGTTGCCCACTTCATCGGACGGATAATTGAGCATCAAGACCACCTTTTTACAACCCTTGGCAATGCCGCGCAAGCAGATGGAGAAGCGGTTGCGGCTGAAGATGGGATGGATGACACCCACCGTTTCTCCGCCGAACTTCGCCTTGACATCAGCGGCAATATCATCGACCGATACAATATTTCCCTGCACCCGCGCAACGATGGATTCGGTTACCGCGATAACATCGCGATCCCGCACCTCGAAATCACCGTTGGCGACCGCCTGCATAATGCTATCGACCACGATCTTTGCCAGATCGTCGCCCTTACGGACGATGGGGGCACGCAAACCTCTGGAAACCGTTCCGATTATACGACTCATTCTAATACACGACCTTTTCAAAATAGATTTCTGCGGTTATATGCTTATTATATACAACCTTATAAATCGCATACAACATAATATTATAATTCCTGCAAAAAAACTTGTCAATAAAAAAATCACCCCGCAGGGTGATTTTTTTATTTGATAAAACTTGTAGGGGTCCAAGGCTCTCTTTGGGGGACCTCAAACTGCTCCTTCCCCAGCGCGATGGATTTCATCAAAAAGGTCATATTTTCCGCCAAGTGCCGCATCGTTTGCAGCCCTTCGGCATCTTGCTCCGCTTCCCCTGCCGCTCTGCCGTGGACACTGTTCCAATACTGGCTGGAGGCGATGGGCATCCCGGAGATGGTGAAATATTTATTCAGTTGGTCAAAGGTCGCCGAGCAACCGCCGCGGCGGGCCACCGCCACCGATGCGCCCACCTTCATGGTCTTGGGATAGGGCATACTATAGAACAGGCGATCCAGCAAAGAGATCATCGTTCCGTTGGCAGATGCATAGTAGACAGGGCTTGCCAATACCAAGCCGTCCGCATCCTTTAATTTTTCCGCCAGAACATTGACAATATCGTCGATGGCGCATTTGCCGTTTTTGGCGCAAAAACCGCAGCTCAGGCAGCCGCGCACCGCTTCCTTCCCCACCCGGATGATTTCGGTCTCGATTCCGTTTTTCGCAAAAACCTTTTCCATCTCTGCCAGCGCAATGCCGGTGTTGCTCCCTGCACGAGGGCTTCCGTTGAGCATCAAAACTTTCATAAAGTACCTACCTTTTTAGGTTTTTTCTTTATTATATATGTTTCAAAAAGCTCCGTCAATCATTTTAATTGGCAATTCAGCTTATTGCGGGTGGCGCGGACAATGAAATAAACGGTCAGCCAGACGATAAAATAGACCGCAACAAAGATCGCCGCGAAGATCAACAGCACCATCGGCTCAAAGGGAATCCAAGTATTGAGCAGATAGCAACCGCTATAGGCAACAAACAGGGTCAGAAAATGAACCAACAGCGATTTGCCGATCCCCCATTCTTCGATCTGGTTAAAGACCGAAGCCCCCGCCTGAATAAATGCCAGCAGGTAGACGGAAACGATCCCTAAGCACATCTGATCACCTTGGATCGAAAAATCATCAAGGGTAGCGGATAAGATCCAATAGACGATCCCTAAAATGATGGGTCCAAAGCCGCCGAACATCAATCCGCGATGCAAAAATTCTTTCAAATATTTATTCATTATTAAATACCAAACCTTTCTTTTACTGTTTTTAATTGCCTGCGGGAAACATAATCCGAATCCCCGTTCTGAAAGACCACCCGCAAAGCCCCCGAGATCGATACCTCAAATCGGGCAATCTTTTTGCAGTTGGCCAAGCAGGATTGATTGATCTTGATGAACTCCTCCGGCAACCGCTCTTCCAACTGATACAGCCGGCATTTCATCCATAACCGCTCCTTTTCCAGATGGGCATAGACCTTATCTCCCTCCACCGAGAAGCAGAAAACCTCCTTGGGATCCAGCGGAACGATGCTTTCCTTTCCATATCCGATCCAAGCAGATTCCTCTTCCCTTGCCAACCGCTCGATCGCTGCGGTCAGTGCGGAAGTCTTTTGGGCGTAGACGATGATCTCTTCTTCCCGAGAAGGATCAATAATAATTTTGCATTTCATTGGGGAATTCCTCCTTCGCAATTATTCTATCACGCGGCAATCGGCAAAACAATGCTTTACAGCCATTCGGTCGTTGATCCGCTGTATGCGGTAATAAAAAAAGAGGCGTTTTCTACGCCTCAACAAATTCAGTATACCATACCTAATTTAACAAAGTCAATAAAAAAATGCTTCAAGCAATGAATTTCTCCCCTTTAAACAACAATTCTTTGTTTATTTTGTATAACATTACATATTGAAAGTTGAAAACTTTTGTGCTATTATATAGACAAGGAAAGGGAAAGGTGATACCAATGTACAAGTAAGCCCGGTGCTTCTTTCGAAAATAAAATCGAATGAGAAGGAAGAAAGAAACAGATCCGGATTTCCCCCATTAGTGTAGATAGATGACCGGACAAATTCGAAAGGGCACAAAGAAACCGACTGCAGCATTCTTAAAAAACGCCAATCCAAAACCATGAAGGAACTTGCTTTGCAAGAAAAAAACACCAAACGACGTGGAAATGAATGAAGCGATTAAAGAATCTGCAGATCTAAAGAAAGAGAGGTTAAATTCGATGTTAGATATCAAGAGTGACCAGAAGTGTCCCTTGATCTCAATGTAAGGTGAAAGATTACGTTGGATCGAGGGACACTTCTATTTTATTTTTTAGAGCCGAAGGCTCTTTTTTTATTGCCCGAACCGAATTTTTATTATATAATAGAAAAAAGCATTATTTGGAGGAACACGGAATGAAAAAAACAGCCGGGCTACGCTTACCCGAATTATCCCTGATGAATAGCTTGTTTTGCCTTTTCGTCATTTTCATCCATATCTCGGGAAGTACCATGATCTCTTTTTCACCGGGTTCGATCGGTCACTTGGTATTCTTTATTCCTTGGTGGATCGCTTCTGTAGCCGTTTACGGATTTATTTTTCTCTCCGGTCTCAAGCTCTGCTTAAATATCCAAAACCCCTTTCAACTTGGTCGGTTTTATTGGAAACGCGCCAAAGCCATTCTGTTTCCGTATATGATTTGGGTGCTGATTTATTATATTGTTTCCATCATTCAAAACAATGCTCCTTTTTCTTTTTCTGCGCTGGGCAATGCGTTTCTTACAGGAAATATAACCAGCCATCTTTATTTCATCATAATCATCCTGCAGTTTTATTTATTGGCACCTCTTTGGCATTGGTGCGTGCAAAAGATCCATCCCGCCATTGCGATGCCGATCGTCCTATGCCTGACCTGCATTTCTTGGCTGCGGCTGAACCCAACGCTGCAAGCCTTCAATCTTCCGCCGTTTTTATATAGCGATCGCTTCTTTCTCACCTATCTTTTCTTTTGGTTGGGCGGTTGCTATGTGGGCGCCCATTATCAAGCGTTCAAAAAGGGAATCCAAGCCCATCCCCTGCTTTGCTCCGTTGCTTTTTTAATTGCTACTGCGCTGGATCTCTTTGTCAGTTGCACCAACACCGTTGGTACACGCTATCTTCCGCTCAATAATGAAACCCATCTTCTCTTTTTGATGACCGCGATCCTCTTCTTTTATATGCTCTGTCTCAAATGCAGGCGGCTTTATGAGTTCAAAGGCGTCGCGCTCTTAGATCGGTCCAGCTTTGCCATTTACCTTTCGCACATTTTCATTATGAATCTCTTGGCAGAAGGCTTTATTTATCTTTTCAAAATTCAAAACATTCTGCTTGCCTTTGCTATTCGTGGGCTTATCACCTTCGGCTTTTCTCTTTTGCTTTGTATGCTTTATACTACCGTCAAAACACACATTCTCAGAAAGCGTGTATAAAAGAACAAAAATCACCCAAACTATGATTAAAAAATAGAAAGGGTGATTTTTTATGATCGAAAACGATACCATTTGCTTGCTGAGAGAATGTGATGCGGGGGTACAGATGGGCATCTCTTCCATTAAAGAGGTTTTGGATTATTCCAAAAGCGAGGGGATCCGCAAGCTGCTTTATGATTGCAAGGAGCGGCACGACCACCTGAACAACGAGATCCAGCAACTTTTGGAACAATACCAAGACGACGGCAAAGGCCCGAACCCCATCGCCAAGGGAATGAGCTGGATCAAGACCACCGCCATGCTTTCCATCGATAGTTCCGATGCCACCATCGCCGATCTGATGGTAAGCGGCTGCGATATGGGGGTCAAATCCCTCAGCCGTTATCTCAATAAATACGAGGCTGCGGATGAAAAATCCAAGGACATTGCCAAGCGACTGATTCAATTAGAAGAACAACTTTCCAAAGACTTACGTGAATATTTATAATAAAAAAGGGGCTTTTCAAAAAGCCCTTTTTCTATTATAATGATACTATCATTTGAAAGAGGTATCATTATGGCAAAAGTAACCTGGAAACCCGGCACGCTGATGGCACCGGTCCCGCCCGCGCTGATCTCCTGCGCCTATGGGGGAAAAGATAATTTAATTACCATCGCCTGGACCGGAATTATCAATTCCGAGCCGGCAAAGACCTATATCTCGGTGCGCCCTTCCCGCTATTCCTATGATTTAATCAAGAAAAGCGGCGAGTTTGTTATCAATATGCCTTCTTCCCATATCGTTCGTTCCATCGATTTCTGCGGGGTCAAAAGCGGCAAGGATCTGGATAAATTCGCCGCCTGCAAGCTGACGCGGGAGGCCGCATCCATCGTTTCCTGCCCGATGGTGGCGGAAAGCCCGGTCTCCATCGAATGTAAGGTGACCGAGATCGTCCCCTTAGGAACCCACGATATGTTTATCGCCGATATTGTGGCTGTAAACATTGATGAGCGGTATATCGATGAAAAAGGCAAATTCCACCCCGAAAAATGCGCTTTCGCCGCCTA
>JAZSBU010000151.1:0-2115 GCA_045602565.1 Eubacteriales bacterium
CTCCCGCTGGCTGTTTATATCCTCAAGCGGCTTTCTCAACTGCCGAAAGAAGATCCCATCGAAGAGGTCGCCGCACCGGATCTTTCCCATCTCAATGAGTTCCTTTCAGACCTGCCGGAGATCGACGAAGAAGAATAATTCCCTCTTTTTGCGGAAAAACTTCTCTTATGAGAACGTTTTTTATTACCATTCTGATTTTGATACTTTCCGCCTTGGTGCTTTGGGGCATCAACGCGGCGGCCGCGGGTACCCATATGATTTTAGGGGATAGCGGTTATACACCATTTATTCAGGAGATTTTTCAGTGAACCAAAAGAACATTCGTAACTTTTCCATCATCGCCCATATCGACCACGGCAAATCCACCATCGCCGATCGGCTTTTGGAGCTTTGCAATACGGTGGACAAGCGGGAGATGGAAGACCAACTGCTTGATAATATGGATCTGGAGCGGGAGCGGGGCATTACCATCAAAGCCCGCGCCGTCCGCTTGGATTACCATGCCCAAAACGGCGAGGATTATGAGATCAACCTCATCGACACTCCGGGGCACGTGGACTTTAACTACGAAGTTTCCCGTGCCCTTGCCGCCTGTGAAGGGGCGGTGCTGGTGGTGGATGCCTCCCAGGGCATCGAGGCCCAGACCCTCGCCAATACATATATTGCGCTGGACAATGATCTGGAGCTGATTCCGGTCATCAATAAAATTGACCTGCCTGCCGCCGATCCCGAGCGGGTGGCGCAGGAGATCGAGGATGTCATCGGCATCCCCGCCCTGGATGCCCCCCGCGTTTCCGCCAAAAATAATATCAATATGCAATCGGTATTGGAAGCGGTGGTGGAGCAGATCCCCGCCCCCAAGGGCGACCCCGACGCACCCCTTTCCGCCTTGATCTTCGATAGTTATTATGATAGCTATAAAGGTGTCATTGTATACATCCGTATGGTGGAAGGGACCCTCAAAGCGGGCGACCGCATCCGTATGGTCGCCACCGGTGCGGAATTCGATGTGGTGGAATGCGGCTACCTGCGCCCCTTGGGCTTTGAATCCACAGGGCTGTTGCAAGCCGGTCAAGTCGGATATCTCACCGCCTCCATCAAGAGCGTGGAGGATACCCGCGTGGGCGATACCGTCACCTTGGCGGAACGTCCCTGCGAAGAGGCCCTGCCGGGCTATAAGCCCTGCACCCCGATGGTCTTTTCGGGTATTTACCCTGTCGACGGCGCGCGTTATGACGATTTAAAAGAAGCGTTGGCAAAACTCAAGCTCAACGATGCTTCTTTCCTATTCGAGCCCGAAACCTCCATTGCTTTGGGCTTTGGTTTCCGCTGCGGCTTTTTGGGTCTTTTGCATATGGAGATCATCCAGGAGCGGATCGAGCGGGAATTCCAGATCGATATCATCACCACCGCCCCTTCGGTTATTTATCGGGTCACCAAGACCGACGGTAGCGTGCTGATGATCGATAACCCCACCAACTATCCCGATGCCGGCTCCATTATGATGACCGAAGAACCCTTTGTCAAGGCAGATATTCTGACCCCCAAGGAGTTTATCGGTAATATTATGGAGCTTTGCCAGGACCGCCGCGGCATCTATACCAATACCAGTTATCTGGATGCCGACCGCGTCACCTTGCATTACGAACTGCCCTTGGGCGAAATTATCTACGACTTTTTTGATACCTTAAAATCCCGCACCCGCGGCTATGCCTCCTTAGACTATGAATTGGCAGACTACCGCGAATCCAAGCTGGTCAAGCTGGATATTATGCTCAACGGCGACATTGTGGACGCCCTTTCCTTTATCGTTCATACCGATAAAGCCTATTCCCGCGCCCGCCGCATTGCCGAAAAGCTGAAGGAGCATATCCCCCGCCAGCTCTTCGAGGTACCGGTTCAGGCCTGCATCGGCGGCAAGATCATCGCGCGGGAGACGGTCAAGGCGATGCGTAAGGACGTTCTTGCCAAGTGCTACGGCGGCGATATCACCCGCAAAAAGAAACTGCTGGAAAAGCAGAAGGAAGGCAAAAAGAGAATGCGCCAATTGGGCAGTGTGGAAGTGCCGCAGGAAGCCTTTATGGGGGTTCTCAAATCTGATTCCTGATGTTTTCT
>JAZSBU010000152.1:0-31607 GCA_045602565.1 Eubacteriales bacterium
CTGCCGATGTCAATGCGGCTCTGGATCCCCTTTATATGGCGGCAACCGAATCGCAAAACTGTTGCCGCCTCAGTCACGGGCCCTGCATCACCAAATACACCGGTGCCCGCGGGAAGAGCGGCACCTCCGATGCTTCGGCGGAAACAATGGGATTCTTTACCCGTTTGTTTGATGAAAACGGTATTCGCTGGCAGACCGGTCTTTTAGGTGCTGTCGATGCCGGCGGCGGCGGAACGGTGGCGAAATATATGGCCAACCGCAACATCGACACGGTCGACATCGGCATCGGGTTGCTTTCGATGCACGCGCCCTTTGAGATTGCTTCCAAAGCAGATATCTATGAAACCATCCGCGCATTTTACGCATTTTTAAAATAAGGAGAACTATAATGAACAATTACAAAAACATCGGGTTTATTCCCGCAGACATTTTGATCCCTTCCAACGTTGATATGAACAAATGGAGTGTTGTCGCTTGTGATCAATACACCAGCCAACCGGAATATTGGCAGCGTGTTCGCGAGTATGTCGGCGATGCACCGTCCACATTGAAGTTGATTCTTCCCGAAGCCGAACTCGATTCTGCCGATCCTGCGGCGGTAAACAAAACGATGGCGGACTATATGAGCAACGATCTTTTTCAAACACTCCCCTCTTCGATGGTCTATCTGCACCGCACACAAGAGGACGGAAGCGTTCGCCAAGGATTGATCGGCGCATTGGATCTGGAATGTTACGACTACCACAAAGGATCTCAAACCCTTTGCCGCGCCACCGAAGGTACGGTCGAAGACCGCCTTCCCCCGCGCATTCGTGTGCGCAAGGATGCGCCGATGGAACTGCCCCATATTATGGTGCTGATCGATGACCCTGCATTTACAGTCATTGAAGCATTAGAAAAGAAGGTATCCGATGCGAACTGCATCTATGATTTTGATCTGATGGAGCGGGGCGGTCATCTGAAAGGATATCAAATCCAAAACGAAGACTGCGATGAAATCTTAAAGAATCTGGCCGCATTGACCGGCGAAGAAACCCATCCTCTTCTTTTCGCGGTAGGCGACGGCAACCACTCGCTTGCCACCGCTAAAGCCTGCTATGAGAAACTCAAAGAAACGATCGGGGAAAAAGCGTTGAGCCATCCCGCAAGATATTGCTTGGTCGAGTTGGTCAATCTCCATAGCCCTGCGCTGCAATTTGAGCCGATCCATCGGATCGTGACCAAAATCGATCCCAACGCTTTACTGGATGCTTTGAACGAGTATGGATTGGAAAAAGGCGATGCAAACAGCCAGACCATCGAAATTGTTTGCAAAGGAGTACATACCGTTTATTCCTTTGCCAAAGAAAGTTCCAAACTTGCTGTGGGCAGCCTTCAACATGCATTGGACAAAATCGTTCCCGCAATGAACGGCGAGATTGATTATATTCACGGTGAAGATGTTGTGGATCACTTGAGCATGAACGAGGACTCCTTGGGCTTCATTTTGCCGAATATGGAAAAGAACGACCTTTTCCCCACCGTCATCGCCGATGGCGCACTTCCTCGCAAGACCTTCTCTATGGGGCACGCACACGATAAACGGTTCTATCTGGAATGTCGGAGGATCATCAAAGAATGAACTACTTTTTAATCGTTCTGTTATCTCTCGCGGCAGTCGGGCTTATTTATCTTGGCTTTTCCTATAAAAGCCTCGAGCGCGGATTTCGGATTTCTCCCGAATCCCCCGCCGCTGACCGAGATTATTGGAAAGAAATGACTAAAAAGACGATGATCGGGTACTTTGTGGGCGGATTTGGAGCCGCCTTGACTGCCTTTGCCATCGCTCTGACTCTTCCGATCCCTGCAGAGATCGGGTGCATCACCTTGATGGCATCCTTTGTATTCACCCTTGCCATCCTTTGCAGAAAATTGGATTTTCGCCCTTGCGAAGAAACGGAAAAACTCCAAAAACGATGGAAAATGATTTTGTTGATCGCCTCCTTCGGCGCACTCTTTCTTACTCAGCTTGTTTTTCAATATTTCAATATGATGCACAAATAATAAAAGAGGCTGTAAAAACTTTGTTTTTACAGCCTCTTTCTTCATTCGCGTTCAGCCAGCCAAAGGGTTGCTTTTTCCTTGGCGATCCGTTTGATATCCTCCTTAGGATAGGGGGATTCCTCGCCGCCGTTGACATAGATAAAATACTTTCCGTCTTCGGTGCAATATAAGGTTTCCTCATATCCCGCAGGATCACCGAATTGACCGGTCACAATCTTTTTGATCAATTGGGAACGATCGGTATCATACTCATATTTGCAAATTGTTTTCTTCATTTGACTTATTCTCCTTATTTTTTTATTACATTATATCAAAAAGAAGCATCGCCTTCAATGGGATGAGTAGAATTTCTCCCTATTGGCAAGAAGTTATCAAAAAAATGAACGTGACATTGTTAAACCTTATAATTTCATCAACATATTTTGACATATTTTCCAAAATTGTTTACGAAATCGTCACACAACATACTCGACTTTACAATAAAAATATGGTATTATTTAATTAAATAAGAAAAGAAACGAGGGAGTCACTTGCAGACATTAACCAAGTATGAGCCGCAGGAATTGCAGCAAATCGACAGCATTGCAAAAATGATCTTGCAAGAAAACAAATTCAAGACATTGATGTCCTATTACCGTGGTGCATTAATGGAAATTGAAACCAAATTCAAAGTGCTCAATGAATTCCTTTCCGCCACGCAGGATCGAAATCCCATCGAAACAGTCAAAAGCCGCATCAAGACGCCCAAAAGCATCATTGAAAAGCTTTGGCGCAAGGAATTGCCTTTTACGGTCGAATCCATTGAGAAGAACATTCGGGATGTGGCAGGGATTCGGGTGATCTGCGGGTTTCCCGAAGATGTCTATCTTTTGGCGGAATACCTCCTCAAGCAAGATGATATCACATTGGTTCGTGTGAAAGACTACATCAAAAATCCCAAAAACACAGGGTATCGCAGCCTTCATCTCATCGTTCAGGTTCCCATCTTTCTCGCCAACGAAAAGCGAATGATGAATGTGGAGATCCAATTAAGAACCATCGCCATGGATTTTTGGGCGAGCTTAGAGCATAAAATGAGATATAAGAAAGAGGACCTTAAGAATGCAGAAGAAATCGCCGAGGAACTCAAAATCTGCGCCAACGAAATTTCTAAATTGGACATTATGATGCAAAACATACGCAATCGGATTGATGAAAAACAATATTAAAAATGCAGCCTAACGGCTGATACCATCCGTCCGATGGATGATAATTCAATGCTTTGCGTAGCAAAGCTACCTTTTCTTTTATCTCCTCTCTCTTATTTTTTCTCTGGAAGCGACAATTTGAGAGAAGAGAGAAAAATTAAAAGATAAAAGTGAAAAGAACAAAAAGAAACGACAACCTTCTGTCGAAGATTGTCGTTTCTTTTTGGTGGAGACGGAGAGGATCGAACTCTTGACCTTACGGATGCGAACCGTACGCTCTCCCAGCTGAGCTACGCCCCCACGAACAGAGAAGATGCGAAGTATACGTTAACCACGCGTCTCCTCCTGCCTTTAAGGCTGGCGGAGATGGTGGGATTCGAACCCACGTGCCCGGCTAAGGACAAAACGATTTCGAATCGTTCTCGTTACGACCACTTCGATACATCTCCTTATTGCTCAAATATTATAGCACAGCGATTTTGATTTTTCAAGACTATTTCCGATATTTTTATCTATATATTATTGTATGAAGAAATTAATTGCACTTATCACACTTTGTTTTTTTATAGTTTCTATTCCTGCCTCCGCTGCGATTGGCAGCAAAGGATTGATTATAGAGAACGGAAAAGAACTTTTAATTCTTGAAAAAGGAGAAAAAGAATTTTTGAATGTTCAAAGTGGATTGACAAAGCTCTTTCTATTTAAAGAAATATCGTATTATTCCGACAACACCGTTGTGGCAACAGTCGGATTACACAGCGGTATTCTTCGTGCAAACAGCGTCGGTACCGCCACAATCACAGCTGTTAACAAGAGTGGGGATGCAGGGCAAATAAAAGTCAAAGTAACATTACCTCAAAAAACTCACTTATCCCTACTGCTGCTCCTTCTCCCATTATTAAGTCTTTTTTTATATTTTATAAGAAAATAGAGGCACCTGCTAAAAGCAGATGCCTCTATTTTTAATTTAGATTAATAACCGAGATAGCAAGCAACCATCTTGGCAACTTCAGCGCGGGTAATATTGTTCTTAGGATACAAATACAACTTGTTATAATACAAAGAACCGTTTACCATCTCATACTTACCGACAGCCAAGTGCATATACGGTGCTGCCCATTCGGAAACCGTGGCCTCATCTTCAAATGTAAAGGTGTTGTAGACCAGATCCACATTGTTCTTATGAGCAGTATAGTATGTTGCCGCATTTTCCACAATGCCATCCTTTGCCATACAGATACAGACAAGAATCTTAATCACTTGCTCTCTGGTGGCATTGTTCGCGCCTCTGAAATAGGTCTTGCCGGTCATGCCATCCAGATCACCGTTGATAAAGCCTGCGCCAACAGCCGCTTTAACATAAGGTTGTGCCCAAGCATCCACATTATCGGCAAAGTCCAGTTTCACATCAGAAAACTTGGAAACATCCAAGCCCATAACACGGGTTGCAACTGTTGCAATCTCGTTACGGGTAATGTTTGCGCCTGCGTTCAGTTTCTTATTTGTATCACCTTCGAAAATACCGAACTTATTATTGTTCATATAATCAACATAAGGCTTCACCCAAGCAGCAATTTCATTAGCATCGCTATAGGTGACCGATGCACGATCAGAAATGATGTTGATAACACCGCTTTCACCCATTAACCTTGCAACCTGAGCGACAGGAGCTGCATCAGGAGTTGCGGAAACATCAATACCGTAAGTTACCTCGGGGATGGTGAAGTAGATTGAAGTATTTTTTTGGTTCAGCTGAACATTAGACGGATTAATTTGAATCAATCTGTAAGGATCTGCATAGTAAACTACTTCCACATTTTCGGGAAGCTTATCAAAGACGTTCTTTAATGCAACGGTCTTTGTTTCAGCAGGCAAATACAAATTGAAATCGGTCTTATTGATCTGTTGCGCTTTATATTCAGTATTCCCGACAGTGCCAACAAATCCAACGTTATTAGTATGAGCGACAGAGGAATGAATGGTCAGACGAGTTACTGTATTGTTTGCACCATTAGCAGAGGTAACCTTAACATAAACCACCTTGGATTCGCCCGAAAGAATGATGGGACCGTCAGCAACCGGTTTGGTACACTCATAGTCTTCATAAATCTTATAGGTGGCGCCGACGCTGACATCCGCTTTGATTTTTTCGACAACCTTGCTCAAGCCAAGAACCATACTATAGCCGGTCGAGGTGC
This sequence comes from Eubacteriales bacterium, assembly GCA_045602565.1. Taxonomy (GTDB): domain Bacteria; phylum Bacillota; class Clostridia; order Oscillospirales; family QAKW01; genus QAKW01. The sequence continues at coordinate 5,429 of JAZSBU010000152.1, forward strand.
AGGTTGCATTCTCGATACCATAAAGCTTTGCTTCGTTAGTAGCAACAACGTTGAATTTTAAGGTGTATGTTTTGGTATTGGCACCGTTCTGAGATGTAGCGGTCAGATTCAGTTCTGCAGTTTTAGCATCACCCATATCGAAGGTATAAGAACCGTCGGATGCGGGGCTGATTAACTTCGAACCGTTGCGAACCTCGATCTTCGAGCCGGAAAATGCCACCGGCTTAAAGGTCACAGAAGAAGTTCCCATCGGTACTTCGGCATAGAATATATTTCCGCCCATATCAGTCATACCGATAACATTGGAAATTGCTGCAGTAGCACAACTACCGGGAACGACAACACTAATGTTAACGGTATAAACATTCGTAGTTTTACCATCTTCACTAACGACCTTCATATAAAGGGTAGGAATCGGCTGACCCAAGTTCGTCGGATACATGCTGGATGCATCTATTGTACAGTCAGTATTGGTATAAAGTTTATAGGATGCTCCGGCGGATACTTCAAACACCATTTTATTGAGGTTGAGAAGGGGTTGCGTATTGGGAATTTCATAGATCGCGGTTTTGGTCGATTGATCAACCAATCCGCCTTGAACTGCGAGTAGTTTTGCTTCCGTTCCTACCGAGCGCTCGATGATAATCTTAAACGGAATAGTTCCGGAAGGATTGGCTTCATCATATTCATACGGATAAACCATACCATAGAATTCATTGACACTCTTGGTCAACTCAAGTTCTTGAACCTGATTGGTGCAAGCGGCGTCTGAGAAATATTTGATGGTATCAAACTCCCCTGCAGAGGCGGGGAAATTATAAATACGAACATCGGCAGACACTCTGTCGCGCAGAACTTGCATATCTTTACCGCTTTCAGGTACATTTTCGTATGCCACGTTTCCGGTATTAAACATACCCTTGGAAAGATTCAGATATGATTTGGTCGACAAAACTTCATCCGAACGAATGGTCAGATCCCAATCGAGATAGTTATAGTCGATATTATAACGAGTACATTGTTCGTAAGTGTAAGTACCCGGCGGGGTGCCACTTGGTCTCAGTCTGGTCATCTCGCTGGGAAGCTGGCCGACACCATCGGCGGTCTTGCTCCAGAAGTTTCCGGAGAAATCAAACTTGGTTCCGTAACCGGTACCCTGCGTTCCGGGGACATAGTCATTTTCAATGATACGGTTTCCTTTGAGAACAAGGATCTCGGAACAATCTTCCTTAGCGCAGGTGCCTACAAAACGAGTAGTTTTGTTGTTCAGGAACAAACCGCCACCATATTGATTCCTAATGGTATTATTAGTGAAATAGAAGGTCATATTGGTGCCGGTGAAGTAAACTCTGAACGTAGCCTTACCGCGCTGGAACCCATAGTTCATAACATTTCCATCGATATTGTAGATAATGTTCTTCTTCGCATCAAGAGCGCCGGCATTATCATTGGTGGTAAACATATATGCTGTTTGACCTTCACCGTCATTCTTATGAAAATAACAATTTGTCAAAGAATAGTAGGGATCGGCGATATCACGAGACTGCATCAAGGAGAAGAACATTGAACCACCGGTAGCATGACCAAAATAGTTGCCGTCGAGAACCAGTTTTTCATAATAAGGACCAAAGAAATTCATTCCTTGCAGACCATCGACACGAGAGTCATACAAATAGAAGGTGCAACGATCGCTTACAGGTCCGAAGGTCTTATTAAAGTTAAACAAATGAGTGTTATCGGCACCGGTATGATCCAAGCCGCCGCCGGCGTTCAGCGCCAACACATTTTTCATAATGGTAACGTTATCCGCTTTACGGGCAGAGTCGTCCACATAGGAGCAGCCCTTACCCATGGTAATACCATCGATGGTGATGACATAGTCGTCTGCACCTTCTGCCACACGAATGCAAGCATTAAAGACGGTTTCTCTCAACATATCTGCACGCAGAGGATTGAGTGTCCATGCGGAGGTTTCGAACTTATCCTGAGTCAGATATTCATAAGGCTTTACATTGGGGTTGATTCCATGCTGCTCGCCAAGAATGGTGCAGGAACCGGGAAGAACCAGTTCTTCAAAAAAGACACCGGAAGGAATACAAATGGTGGGACTCTCATAGCCCTTGCTATAGCCATAGGAAATCGCCTCAGAAGAGGAGGCAAACAGGTTCTTGCCCACTTCCATCAAATAGATTTGATTCCGCCATCTATAGGGAATGGAATCACCCTTCTTTAACTTTGCTGCAGTGGGATGATATACAAGGTACTCGGGGAATTCCTTGGCAAAACTGAGCATATCTTTGGTATCGCCGCAATTGGAGATACTCAATGTATAAATAGGAGTGAATTGAGGGTTCTGGGGATCGGTAACTTGCAAATACAGAACGGTCGGAATATAGGGATTACTATTCAAAAGATTGGTATCAATAGAAGAGATCGGATCCTTTACGCTTAGGGGAACACCGTCTGCATCAAAGGTTGCTGTCTTATAAAGCTGTACATTCAAGCCACTGCGCTTTGCGTTAAACTTGATGGGAAGGATGACATTCTTACCGCCTTCGGTATACGCATAAATCTCTACGCTGTATTTAGAATTATCGACCCATGCTAAAGACCAATCAGAAGTTGCGATGTCCCAATCGGTATTCAGCTTAGTCATTTCCTTATCTGCCCAGAAAGAGGTACGGATCGCCCGTTGATCGTCCTCTTCCATATAGACAACAGCAGTCACAATTTCACCGCCGGTGCGGGCAAAATAGTTTTGAGTCAAATCAATATAAGTCTCGTGGAAAGAGTCAACCAAGCTGGGCACTTTGTATGTGCCGATAAATCTGTTGTTGCGCACCGCCATACAAGAACTCATATCAGCCATTGTCGCATTGACCAAGAATTCACTATCCATAAAGGTAGTGCCGTCCTGACCATAGAAATAGTTGTTTTGGAGACTGTAAACAGATCCGCTGTTTACAAACTGAAAGTGGATAACACCGCCCTTTACAGTTGCATCTTTTGCACTAGTAGTTGCGGATGCATTATAGAAAACGTTCCCTTCCAATTTCAATGTGGCGGTAGGACGTTGGGCGACATCCTTAGTAATCGCCGCATTATAGTTCGTCGCATTGTTATCCATCGAGATAACATGACCAACCGGAGTACCTGCATTTGCATTGTAGAAGCAGGAGTTTGTTACTTCGATCACAGGAGCGACGCCGGCTGCAAACCAAGTGGATGCAAGGAACCCAACCTTGTTCTCAACATAAGCGACATTATCTGCATAAAGTTTAGTGAAATAGGGGCAGATAAAGCCGACGATCATACCATCGAGGTTTCCCTCATTGTTCTGACCGGTAATATACAAATTCTGCAAATTCAATGTACGGCTATGGTTGGCAGAGCGCAGATAAAGAGCATAATAATTTGTTGTTGCATTGCCCGCCTTATTAAACACCGTATTCTTGATGGTGATCTCGGATGCGCCGGTATTGCGACGGTAGTCGGCAAACGCACCGCCATTGGCAAAGGTCAAGCCGTCCAGCACCAGATCATTGGCACCGGTTTTGACATTGACATCGACTGTACAAGAAATCACCGTTTCCTTGGAGTAGTCGCTGCGTTTATTTGTCCACGCAATATTTTCAGCGCTGCTCTTTTCATTTGGATCAACGCCTGCATTGGCACCGATAAGGCGAACCGCGCCTTTAATATTGATGGTCTCGGTATAATTGCCCGCAGTCAATAAGATCACAGGGTTATTAACGCCGTCCTTTTGTGCCTGCGCATAGGCATCGTCAAAATTCGAAAAATGAGCAGTTCTATCGAATTTAGTGTGCCCTGCCATTGTCACTGCCTCGCCGCGGAAGGTGAAGGAAATGGGATCACCATCCACCTTATTCGTCCAAGACGGGTTCACAACATATGCTTCGGCAAGAAAAGTATTATAATTATCTCCCTCCGCCGTCGCAGGAACCACAAAGACAGCAAACATAGATACCAACATTACCATCATGGCAATGAGCGATATCATACGCTTCATCTCTTGTTTCATACTACTTTCACTCCTTTGAAGTAACTGTGCTAACTTATATATAGTTATAAGCAGTCTAATTATAGCAAATATTTATCAGGAAGGGCATAACCTAATGTTGTTTAAATGCAACACTTTGTTGTATTTTTAAAAATATCAATCTTCTTCATTATCAAATTTTAAAATGTTCTTCTTTGCCGCTTTGTTTGCGCATATATTCATTTAGAAAGAGGAGGTTTATTTTATGAAGAAACTAACTGCATTTATGCTCATCGTCACGCTGGTAACCACTATATGTTGTATCAGGACATATGCTGAGGGTGCACCCGATGTATCCTGCCCTTCCGCAATTTTAATGGATCAAACCACGGGAACAATTCTTTTTAAAAAGAATGCTGACGAAAAAAGACCACCCGCATCGGTCACAAAAGTTATGACATTACTTTTGATTATGGAGGCGGTTGAAAGCGGCAAATTAGAATGGGACTCCCCCATCGCTGTTTCTCCGGAGGCTGCCGGCATGGGCGGAAGTCAGGTTTATTTAAAAGAGGGAGAAACAATGACCACCGACGAGATGGTCAAATGCATCGCCGTGGTCTCGGCAAATGATTGCTGCGTAGCCATGGCAGAAGCTATTTCCGGCAGTGTTTCTTCATTTATCTCAAAAATGAACCAACGAGCAAAAGAATTGGGAATGAAAAACACGCATTTTAACAGTTGCACAGGACTGGACACCGAAGATCATTACACCACTGCGCACGACATCGCCATCATGAGCCGCGAACTGATGAAACACAAAAAGATCAAGGAGTATTCCACCATCTGGATGGACACGGTGCGAGACGGAGCTTTCACCCTATCCAATACAAATAAATTGATTCGTTTCTATGACGGTGCGACCGGTCTCAAAACCGGATTTACCGACGATGCCGGTTATTGCCTTTCGGCAACTGCCACGCGGGACTCTCTATCGTTGATTGCTGTGGTTCTGGGCGGCGAAACCTCGGATAAACGTTTTGCCGATGCCAAGTCATTATTGAATTTTGGGTTCACACAATACACATTGTATCAAGAATCCCCATCGTCCATTGATCCGGTAAAGGTAATTAAAGGAATGGAAGATCTTATCCAACCACAACTCGCAGAACAACCTGCCTTCCTCATCCAAAAAGGAACCGAAAAATCAATTAAATATAAAATCGAGTTATCCGAATCGATCATGGCACCGGTAGATAAAGGGCAAAAGATCGGCACCATTTCTTATACCTGCGAAGGTAAAAACATCGGCAATATTCATCTGATTGCCGATAAAGAGATTCCTAAGGTAACCTTTGGGCATCTGTTTTTCCATATTATTGAATATTTTTTCACAGTTTAGACTTGAATAAATTCGGCGATTATGATATTATAAACAAAAAAGCATCTTAATAGGAGTGTTTTAACAATGTCTGTCAAAACAAATCGAAAATATCTGGCAAATTTCATCCAAGAGCATGAGCGTGAATATCTGCAACCGCACATTGAAATTGCGCACAATATGCTCCATAGCAAAAAAGGCCCCGGCAACGATTTTGTCGGTTGGGTCGATCTCCCGTTAAACTACGATAAAGAAGAATATGCCCGCATCAAAGAGGCCGCCAAAAAGATCCAGAGCAATTCTGAGGTTCTTTTGGTAATCGGTATCGGCGGAAGTTATCTGGGCGCCAGAGCAGCCATTGAGTTTATCGCTTCCCCTCTTTATAATAATTTGAAGAAAGAGACTCCCGATATCTACTTTGTCGGCAATAACATCAGTTCTTCTTATCTGACCGAAGTGATGTCTATCATTGAGGGCCGCGATTTTTCCATCAATGTCATCTCTAAATCCGGCACCACCACCGAACCTGCCATTGCCTTCCGTATCTTTAAAAAATTGGCGGAAGAAAGATATGGCGACGATGCCAAGGACCACATTTTCGTCACCACAGATAAAGCCCGCGGCACGCTCAAAGCATTGGCAACCGAAAAAGGTTATGAAACCTTTGTTGTTCCAGACGATGTCGGCGGTCGGTTCTCCGTCCTTACCGCTGTCGGCCTGCTGCCTATCGCAGTTGCAGGAATTGATCTGGATGCCATTATGAAAGGTGCCGCAGATGCGCGGATGGATACTTTGGTGACCGAAAATGATTGCTATGCATATGCCATCGACCGCACCTTGATGCTCCGCAAAGGCAAAGCCATTGAAATGCTGATCACCTATGAACCTTCCGGTGTTTATTTTGCCGAATGGTGGAAGCAGCTCTACGGCGAAAGCGAAGGCAAGGAGCAAAAAGGTCTGTTCAATGCCTCTGCCACCTTCTCTACCGATCTTCATTCTTTGGGCCAGTTCATTCAGGATGGCAGCCGCAATATGTTCGAAACCGTTTTGAAGTGCAAAGAAGTCAAACATAAGATCACCCTTGAAGAGGAGGCCGGCGATATTGACGGTCTGAACTTCCTGGCAGGCAAAACTGTTCAATATGTCAACGATTGTGCGTTCTTGGGTACCGTTTTGGCTCACACCGACGGAGGCACCCCCAACGTCATCTTGGAATTTGATGCCTACGACGCTTATAACTTCGGTTATTTGGTATACTTCTTCGAAAAAGCGTGCGCCATTTCCGGCTATCTGTTGGGCGTAAACCCCTTCAATCAACCCGGTGTTGAAGCATATAAGAAAAATATGTTTGCGCTTTTGGGTAAACCCGGTTACGAGGCTGAAACCGAAGAAATCAACAAGAAAATCAACAGACTTGGTTAACCGACATACACCAAGTACTGTTTTAAAATTCTTTATGTCGGAGAAAAGGAGACCGTAATGGTAAAAGTTATTTTAGGTAAAAAAGGAACCGGCAAAACCAAGGCTTTGATCGAGATGGTCAACAAAGCCGCCGCCGAAGCTGCAGGCAGCGTTGTTTGCATCGAATTCGGTGATAAATTGAAGCTGGACATTTCTCATAAAGCACGTTTGATCGACATCACCAACTACCCCGTTGACACCAACGAAGGTCTGGAAGGCTTTATCAGTGGTTTGTTCGCCGGCAACTATGATATTACCAATGTTTTTGTCGATTCTTTGCTGAAGATCGTCGGTGAAGATCTGGATGAGTTGGGTGTTGCTCTGGAGAAGATGGAAGAGCTGACCAAAGCAAACAATGCAACTTTGGTCTGCTTGGTATCTGCCGATGCAGAAACCGCTCCCGAATCTGTTAAAAAATACATGTAATTAAACTCCATAACCGATGAAAGCGGTCCTTTTTCAAGGATCGCTTTCTCGTCTTTTATGGGTATTTCGTCAAAAAGTGAGGATTTTCGATGCTGATCTTTTGGGTTACTTTTGGGATCATCGATCTTTTAATCGTATTCTTTTTTATATTGCTTTGTATTATCTCGTTGAGACAAACTTCAAACGATATTCGCAAACACGAATTTCGAGAAGGATCGCAATTAGATCGATTGCAAAAAGAGATATTGAAAGATGAATGTTTTTTCGACACCCACTCCAAGCAAGAAATCTCCATTCAAAACGACGGTTTAGTTCTTTATGCCGATCGGTTTATTCAAAAGAATCCCCGCGGACGTATCCTTCTATTCCATGGATACCGATCCATGGCGGAAACCGACTTTGCCTGTGTTATGGAAAGTTATTATTCCGCAGGATTCGAACTGATCTTGATCGACCAACGCGCACACGGAAAAAGTGCCGGAAATTGGATCGGTTTTGGCGTCACAGAACGCAAAGATTGCTTCGCTTGGATCGAATATCTAAATCATCAATTCGGAGCCATTCCAAGCTATTTATGCGGCATATCGATGGGGGCCTCTACCGTTTTGATGGCGTCAGGTCAACCTTTGCCTTCTAATATCCGCGGAGTGATTGCCGATTGCGGATTCACCTCGCCAAAAGAAATCATTTCTTATATTATGAAGAAAAAACTCCACCTCCCCTCTCGCCTGCTTTTACCGATTTTATCTTTCTTTTCCAAGCTTTTTGCCGGATATTTTTTCGGTGAATATTCCGTCGCCGATGCAATGAAAACGAATACTCTTCCGATTCTTTTTATCCACGGAAAAGCGGATCGGTTTGTCCCTCCGGAAATGACCATCCAAAACTACAAAGCGTGCCAAGCTGAAAAGAAGTTGATTTTGGTTGAAGGTGCAGGACACGGCACCGCTTTTCTCCAAGATCGCGAAAAGGTGGAAAAAGAAATTCTGGATTTTTTAGAGTCTCACCTTTCCGATGCATAAACCCCTGCCCTCACTGCATATCTATGTAGTAAAAGAAAGGGCGGGGGTCATTTTGTTTTACGAATGTGATGAGCGTGCAAAGCAGCTCGGATTATATATCCAACAGCATCAAGCGACAGTTCGGCAGGCTGCTGCGGTATTTAAAATCTCTAAATCCACTGTACATAAAGATGTCAGCCAACGGCTCAAAAACATTGATTATTCGCTATACTTAAAAGTCAAGGAGGTTCTGGAGCAGAACCTCAAAGAACGGCACATCCGTGGCGGAATCGCCACAAAAAATAAGTATGCACAATTAAAAAAGTGAGAAGCATCCGCTTCTCACTTTTTCTCTTTCTTGATTATTTTCTGTAATACCTCGATGGCCGCCTTTTCTTGGGCCTCATATTGGGGTCTTCCTTCAAATGAAGTCCCTTTAATGCGGCGGATACAAAGATTATATGTGCCTTCTTCCGCCTCAAAGCCCTCCATCTCCTTTAAGACACCGGAAGCGGAGATGCGATAACGATCCCCATCCAAAAACTCGCTTTCACCCAAAGAAGATAGATCCTGCAAAACACCGTTGGCATGCAAGGTCTCGTAGGCACCGTTGGACACCATATATAATACCGCTTCCCCCGAATTGACCTGCACCACCATCGCGGCAGAATCATCCCCGTTCCACATATTGCTACGGGAAACACTCATGACCTTTGCAACCTTCATACCATCTTGATTTAGGTCGGGCACCAGCGGCGAAAGCCACTCTTCCATTTCTGCCACTTGCGCGGCATTCGGGGTATCATCCCGCAGATAGAGCATATGAAAATCCACGTTCTTCACCGGCTTGCAGGTGGTGATCCCCACAAGGACGGTAAGAAGCAAGAAGATTCCGCCGACCACATACCATTTATAATAATACCAAAAGTTTTCTGCTTTTTTATGAAACTCTAACCAATCCATATCGACTTTTCCTTTATTATTGATAGAATCATTTTATCACATTTCATCTATTGAATCAAGAAGAAAAAAACGCACCCAAGGTGCGTTTTTTATTATTATGCGGGTTGCGCCGCCTTTTTCTCCATTTTACGCATAGTGGATGAATAAACAATCCACATAATTATTCCAGAAAGGGTCCACCCGATCGGCCAAATCAAATAAAGGAACGAAAGACTCGGGAGCAGCGGGAATACAAAATATACCCATGGGAAACGAATCAGGCACATAAAAATCAAGGTTGTTATCGTGGAGACAATCGGCCTCCCCATTCCACGCAGGGATTCCCCCAATACTTCATTGATACCGCTGATAAAATAGGTGCTGGAAACGATGATCATCTTTTGCTGCGCAAATTTAATTACTTCTGGTGTTGAACTCATCGTTCCCGCAAGTTCTTTGGCAAAAATTGCCGAAAGTGCGCCAAGAACTCCGCCAAAAAGAATGGTGATACATAGCGCTCTGGAAACCGATTTTTTCGTACGTTCCAAATTCCCCGCGCCAACATTCTGCGCCACAAACGAGACCACCGAAAGAGCAGGTGCCGCCTTGATGTTATAAATTAACCCATCAAATTGATTGGCAATCGAAACGCCGGTGGTTGCTGCAGGACCAAAACCATTCACCGCAGCTTGAATCACTACATTTGCAACTGCATAAAGAGAATGCTGAATTCCCGACGGCAATCCAATATAAAGGATCTGCTTCAATTCCGTCCATTGAATATGCAAACTCTTTAACCCAAAATGAAGTTTATCCTTCATTTTTAAAACTGTTATAAACGATAAGATTCCTATAACTCCATTGCCGATCAGCGTTGATATTGCCACACCGGCAACCGACATTTTAAACGCAAGGACAAATAGCAAACTCAATAAAACTTTAACGGTTCCGCCGAGGATCATATAGATCATCGGCCGTCTGGTATCTCCTGCAGCTCTCAAAATAGCAGCGCAGAAGGTATAAAACATAATAAACGGAAATCCGACAAAGTAAATTCGAAAATACAATGTGGCTGCAGCAAGCAGTTCTTGGGGGCAGTTGGTCCATTTCAAAAAGGTTTCGGCAAATATAACACCGATAATTGCCAAACCGATACCACCCAGAACCGAAAAAACAATCGATGTTGCAACAGCGTTCTCGGTTCTTTTATCATTTCCCGCTCCAAGATGACGCGCCACAACGACGTTTGCGCCTGCCGAGCAACCAATCAAAAGTGCTGTACAAAGGGTAATCAGCATCCCACAAGCGCCCACACCGCCAACCGCAACATCGTCGGCAAATCTTCCTAAAATTGCCATATCGATCATATTGAATACAGTTTGCATCATATTCATAACCATAATCGGCATGGTCAATATTAAAAGTCCTTTGGTAATGGAACCGGAGAGCATATTTACCCGTTTATCTTTCAAAATAATACACCACCAATGGCAAAAAGTTTGATTGCACCTTTAGTCTAATCCCGCACCAAATATTTGTCAATCATTATCCGAACGAAATTTTTTTCGAACTTAAAAAGCCACGCTGAAATTCAGCGTGGCTTTGATAATTAATACAGTTTTGCGCCGGCGGGGATGCGGTTGCTGACCATCAAAAGATGGAGCTTTTCTTCCCCTTCCTCGCTATGGATGGCGGAAAGCAACATTCCGTTGGATTCCACACCCATCATAGCGCGAGGCGGCAGGTTGGTGATGGCAATCAAGGTCTTCCCAATCAACTGCTCGGGCTCATAATAAGCGCGAATACCGCTCAGAATGGTACGTTCTTTGCCGGTACCATCATCCAAGGTGAACTGCAACAGCTTCTTGGACTTGGGAACAGCGATACAATCCAACACCTTAACCGCACGGAAATCAGACTTGCTGAAGGTTTCAAAATCAACAAAATCTTCAAACAGCGGCTCGATCTCTACCTTGGAAAAGTCGATCACTTCGGGCTCTTCCTCCACAACGTCAACCACAGGAGCAACCTCTTTTTTACCGGTCTCTAACGGCTTCATAGTGGGGAACAAGATGACATCGCGGATGGTATCGGTGCCGGTGAGCAGCATCACGCAACGGTCGATGCCGATGCCCATACCGCCGGTGGGCGGCATACCGTATTCCATCGCGGTGAGAAAATCTTCATCCAGCATCTCGGCTTCATCATCGCCGCGTTCACGTTGCTCTACCTGCTTTTCAAATCGAGCACGCTGATCGATGGGATCGTTCAGTTCGGAATAGGCATTGCCCATTTCGCTATGGCAGATAAAGAACTCAAACCGCTCGGTCAACCGAGGATCTTCGGGAGAACGCTTGGTCAAGGGCGAAACTTCCACCGGATACATGGTAATAAAGGTAGGCTGAATTAAATGCTCTTCCACCTTTTGGTCGAAGCAGGCATAAAGTGCATTGCCCCAAGTGGGTTCTGCCGCTTCCGCCAATTCAACGCCCGCTGCCTTTGCAGCAGCAACGGCTTCGGCATCATCGGAGATGGCATCGAAATCGATACCAACGTATTTCTTAACTGCTTCCACCATCGTCAGTCGCGGCCAGCCGGGAGCAAGATTGATCTTCTCACCCATCCATTCCACGTCATAGGTGCCCAAAATTTCCTTAGCAGCACCGGAAAGGATGCCTTCGGCAATATCCATCATATCGTGGAAATCGGCATAAGACTGATACAGTTCTACAGAGGTAAATTCGGGGTTATGCTTGGGGTCCATACCTTCGTTACGGAAGATTCTGCCAATCTCATAAACCCGCTCCATACCGCCGATAATCAACCGTTTCAACGGCAATTCGGTGGCAATACGCATATACATATCGATATCCAAGGTATTATGGTGCGTAATGAAGGGACGGGCAGATGCACCGCCTGCGATAGTATTCAAAACCGGAGTTTCAACCTCAATATAGTTCATATTATCCAGATACTTACGAACATATTGGATAAACTTGGAGCGAATCACAAAGTTGCGTTTGACTTCGGGATTGATCATCAAGTCTACATAACGCTGACGATAACGAAGATCCTGATCCTTCAGGCCGTGGAACTTTTCGGGCAGGGGCAGCAGGGATTTGGAAAGAAGAACGATTTCTTTGGCACGGATCGAAATTTCGCCCATCTTGGTGCGAAAAACCACACCGCTGACGCCGACGATATCGCCGATATCATACTTTTTAAAGGCAGCGAGTGCTTCTTCGCCCACTCCGTCGATCTTGACAAACAGCTGGATTCTGCCTTCGCCGTCCTGCAGGTCGGCGAAAACCACCTTACCCATACCGCGTTTGCTCATCAAACGACCGGCAACCGAAACGGTCTGATCCTCGAAATGCTCGAAATCGGCCTTGATCTCTTCGCTATGGTGAGTTACTTCATATTTAGTAATGGCAAAGGGGTCTTTCCCCGCAGCCTGCAACTCGCTGAGTTTATCACGGCGAATTTGCAGCAGTTCGCTTAAAGAAAGCTCCTCATTGACTACATTTTTATTTTCCATATTATTTCTCCGAATTATTTAACTACATTGAGAATCTTATACTGCAAAGTACCGATGGGAGCATCGACCTCGATCGTTTCGCCGACTTTGCCGCCAAGAATTGCTTTGCCCAAGGGGCTGTCATCGGAGATCTTGCCGTTCATCGGATCAGCTTCGATGGAGCTGACGATATCATAAGTCAATTCTTCTTCCATCTCGATATCCAGAACGGTTACGGTGTTGCCCAACCAGATTCTATCATCATCGTTAGCGGCAGCATCCTCGTCTTCAACGATTACAGCGTTTTTGAGCGTGGCTTCCAGCTTGGCAATACGAGATTCGACAATCGCCTGCTCGTTCTTCGCTTCATCATATTCGCTGTTTTCGGAAAGGTCGCCATAAGAACGGGCAACCTTAATCTTTTCAGCGATCTCTTCACGCTTTGTAGACTTCAGTTCGGCAAGTTCTGCTTCCAGCTTTGCCTTACCTTCCAATGTGAGAGAAACAACTTTTTCAGCCATGGTTCATTAACTCCTTCAAGGTTAAATTCCGCAAAGCGACCTTGGGATTTCCCAAGGTCGCTTTTGCTAATATTTAAATGATTATTTGCTCATGCTTGCAACTTCTGCAGCGAAATCATCTACACGCTTTTCAAGGCCTTCACCCTTTACATAAGAGATTGCAGTCTTGATGGTGATATCGAAGCCAACTTCTTTGCTGACTTGCTTGAGGTAATCGCCGACAGAAATCTTATCGTCCTTAACATAAGCCTGCTCCAGCAAGCAGTTTTCGGAGTAGTACTTACCGATCTTACCGCCGATCATCTTTTCCAAGATGTTCTCGGGCTTATTGGCATTCTTGGGATCATTCTTGATCTGAGCCAAAAGAATGTTCTTTTCGTTCTCGATAACTTCAGCGGGAACTTCCTCGCGGCAGAGATATGCAGGATGCATAGCAACGATCTGCATACATACGTTGCGAGCAGCTTCCAGGAACTTTTCGTTTGCAGCATCGGCTACATCGCAAAGAACCATTGCAGCTTCGGAACCGCCGCCGTGAACATAGCTTACGCAGGTGCCTTCCAAACGAGTGAAACGACGAATGTTCATATTCTCACCGATCTTCAAGATCTTCTCACGAAGGATATCTTCAACGGTGAATTCGGTATCTTCAAACTTGCAAGCCTTCAGCGCATCAACATCAGCGGGGTTATAAACGGCAGCAGCCTTGGCAGCGCCCTTAACCAACGCCTGGAATTCAGCGTTCTTGGCAACAAAGTCGGTCTCGGAGTTGACTTCGATCATAACACCAACACCGTCAGCGATATAGGTATCAACCATACCTTCGGAAGCGATGCGGCTGGCTTTCTTCGCCTGAGCAGCAAGGCCCTTTTCACGAAGGATCTCAATTGCCTTATCAACGTTGCCATCGGCTTCGGTCAAAGCTTTTTTACAATCCATCATACCGCATCCGGTGGTCTCACGCAGAGCGGCGACATCTTTAGCAGTAAAGTTCATTCTATTTTTCCTCCTGAAATTATTCGGCTGCGGGAGCTTCTTCAGCGGCTTCATCAGCCAACTGCTCGCCCTGCTTGCCTTCCAGAATGGCGTTTGCCATGGTTTCAGCAATCAGCTTAACAGCGCGGATCGCATCATCGTTGCCGGGGATGGGATAATCTACTTCGTCGGGATCGCAGTTGGTATCAACGATCGCAACAACGGGGATACCCAGTTTCTTGGCTTCAGCAATAGCAATGTGCTCCTTCTTGGGGTCCACAACGAACAGAGCAGCGGGAGCCTTTTTCATCTCTTTGATACCGCCGTAGTTCTTTTCCAAGATCTCCATCTCATGACGCAGCTTCAAAACTTCCTTCTTGGGAAGCAGATCGAAGGTGCCGTCCTCAGCCATTTTCTCCAACTGGTTCAAACGGTTGATGGACTTACGGATGGTCTGGAAGTTGGTGAGCATACCGCCGGGCCAACGGACAGATACATAGTACTGACCGACTCTTTGGGCCTCTTCACGGATGGAATCCTGAGCCTGCTTTTTGGTACCAACGAAGAGAACTTCGCCGCCTTCAGCAGCGATGTCACGCATAAAGTTATACGCCTCTTCAACCTTCTTCACGGTCTTCTGCAGGTCAATGATATAAATACCATTTCTCTCGGTGAAGATGTACTCAGCCATTTTGGGGTTCCATCTTCTGGTTTGGTGGCCGAAATGTACACCGGCCTCGAGCAGCTGTTTCATAGAAATAACGGACATGTTTATTTCCTCCTTTTTGTTTTTTACCGCCACAAGCTCTGCTGAACACCCCACCGAAACACTCGGAAACAAGGGGCAAAGCGTTGTGTGAGTATTTTTACAGCCTTAAAAGTATATCACACACCTTTCTTTGTGTCAACACTTATTTTATATTTTTAATAAAATAATAGCGATTGCAAAATAGATCAGCAAAGCAATGGCATCCACGATCGTTGTGATAAACGGACTTGCCATCACCGCAGGATCAAACCCCAGCTTTTTTGCAACCATCGGAAGCACGCATCCTACCGTCTTCGCCACAAGAACGGTGCAGCATAAAGTCAGGCAAACAACCGCCGCCACAATGATCGAGATCTGCGCGCCAAACAATAAGTTATCAAGCAAGAGGATCTTAATAAAATTTGCTATCGCTAATGCCAAACCGCAAAGAACCGCCACTCGAATTTCCTTCCAAACCACGTAGAACAAATCCTTGAACTGCAATTCATTCAGCGACAAGCTGCGAATCACCGTCACCGAGGACTGGCTACCGGTATTCCCCGCTGTATCCATTAGCATCGGGATAAATGAAATCAACACTGCTTGGGCCGCCAATGCCGCTTCAAAGCCCGCAATGATCCGCCCGGTGAAGGTGGCGGAGATCATCAAGATCAACAGCCACGGAATTCTCTTTTTAAATGTCTCAAAAACACCGGTTTTGAGATAGGGTTTATCGGTCGGCAAGATCGCCGCCATCTTCTCGATATCTTCGGTATCTTCTTCCACCATGACTTCCATTGCATCATCGACTGTCACAATACCGACCAACCGCCCCTCCCCATCGGCGACAGGAAAAGCGAGAAAATCATATTTATCAAAAGCGCGAGCCACCGCTTCCCGATCATCATGGGTATTAAAATGGATCACATCGCGATTCATCAACGCTCCAATCGTATCTTCGGGAGAAGCGATCAGCAGTTCCAATATCGTTACAACACCTTCTAATCGACGATTTTGGTCGGTCACATAGCAAGTATATACAGTCTCCCGCTCAAGGCCGACCCTGCGAATACGTTCAAATGCCTGCGATACCGTCATCTGTGCCTTGAGATCCATAAACTCTGTCGTCATAATACTGCCCGCGCTATCCTTGGGATATTTCAACAGTTGATTGATTACCGCACGTTTCTGAGGGTCGGTATGACGAAGGATACGTTTTACCATATTTGCCGGCATCTCCTCCACCAGGTCGGCGGCATCATCAGCATACAGTTCGGAAAGGACTGCCTGCAATTCCCGATCGGTAAAACCTTCGATCAGAACCTGTTGTTCATCCGGTTCTAATTGTGAAAAAGCCTCCGCCGCCGTTTCCTTGGGTAATAATCGAAAAAACGGAACCCATTCGCTTTCATCCAATTCTCCCAAAAGCCACGCAGCATCCGCCGGATCCAAAAAAGTAAGTTCTCTTCGTAAAGACGAATAATTCCCACAATTTATCATATCCTTGATTTCAAGCAGTGTTTGCTCCACTCTATGCATCAGACCTCACATCCTTTCTCCAAATTAGTTTTATTATACGCAACTTTTCTGCATATCGTAACAAAAGGTTGACTTTTTTTCTTGGCACTTATATAATTAAATAGTTCTAGAAGTATGATTTAAAAGGAGTACGAACTTTTATGACCGCTAAAAACATCCCCGAACTTTTCGGCAGTTTGGTGTTCAACGACAAAGCAATGAAGAAATATCTTCCTAAAGATGCTTACCTTGCGCTGAAAGAAACCATTGAGAACGGTAAAAGTTTAGATAAGAATATTGCCGGCACCGTTGCCGCCGCTATGCGGGATTGGGCAATGGAGAACGGCGCCACCCATTTCACTCATTGGTTCCAGCCCATGACAGGGATTACTGCGGAAAAACACGATAGTTTCCTTACTCCTGATAATAACGGCGGCATTCTGATGGAGTTTTCGGGCAAAGAGCTGATCAAAGGCGAACCCGATGCCTCCTCCTTCCCCAACGGCGGATTGCGTGCCACTTTTGAAGCACGAGGCTATACTGCCTGGGACCCCACTGCCTACGCATTTATTAAAGACGATACCTTATGTATCCCCACGGTTTTCTATTCCTACGGCGGAGAAGCCTTGGATAAAAAGACGCCGTTGCTTCGTTCCGAAGAAGCGCTCAACCGCCAAGCGATGCGTATCATCAAACTTTTTGGCAACGATGATGTTACCAAGACCTTTACTACCGTCGGCCCCGAGCAGGAATATTTCCTGATCGATGAAGAGGTCTACCGCGCACGCAAGGATCTGGTTCTTTGCGGCCGCACCCTTTTCGGTTCCCGCCCGCCCAAGGGTCAAGAGATGGATGACCATTATTTCGGCACCATCAAGCCGCGGGTCATGGCTTTTATGAAGGATCTGGACGAAGAACTTTGGAAACTGGGGATCTATGCCAAGACCGAACACAACGAAGCAGCCCCCGCACAGCATGAATTGGCACCGGTATACTGCCGCACCAATATGGCTCTGGATCATAACCAGCTGACAATGGAACTGATGAAAAAGATTGCCGCGCGGCACAAAATGGCCTGCCTGCTGCACGAAAAACCTTTTTCGGGTGTTAACGGCAGCGGCAAGCATAATAACTGGTCCATCAGCACCGATACCGGCATCAACCTGCTGGACCCCGGCGATTCGCCGCGGGAAAACACTCAATTCTTGCTGTTCCTCGCCGCAGTCATCAAGGCGGTGGACGAGCATCAGGATCTGATGCGGTTCTCGGTCGCATCCGCAGGCAACGACCACCGTTTGGGCGGAAACGAAGCCCCGCCCGCCATCGTTTCCATCTTTTTGGGCGATGAACTCAATGCGATTTTAAATTCCATTGAAAACGGCACCGTTTATGCGCCGGAGAACGCCATCGTAATGAAAGGCGGTGTCCATACCCTGCCCCGCTTCTCCCGCGATGCCACTGACCGTAACCGCACCTCGCCGTTTGCTTTTACCAATAACAAATTCGAATTCAGAATGTTGGGTTCCTCCGCTTCCATTGCCGATCCCAACATCATTCTGAACACCATTATTGCTGATACCTTGGCGCAGTTTGCAGACGAACTTGAACACGCCAATGACCTCAATACTGCTCTGCAGAAATTGATTCAAAAAACCATCAAGGATCATAAACGTATCCTCTTCAACGGCAACAACTATTCTACCGAATGGGAAAAGGAAGCCGAAAAGCGCGGTTTGCTTAATCTGCGCTCCACCATGGATGTCTTGCCTCATTTTGTAGACCAAAAGAATTTGGATCTTTTCACTCGCCATAAGGTTTTCACCGCCGAAGAAATGTTCTCGCGCTATGAGATTATGGTGGACAATTATTGCAAGACCCTCAATATTGAAGCGCGCACCTTGAATTCGATGATCAATCGAGAGATCCTGCCCGCCGCCAGCCGCGAAGAAGAACGTCTGGCTCAAGTAATTATCTTGAAAAAGAAAGCCTCCGCAGGAATCTCCTGTCAGAAGGAAGAAGCATTACTTCAAAAACTTTCAGAGCTTTCCGACGCTCTTTACAGTACTTGTGCCGCCTTTGAACTCAAGCGCAAGCACGCCAAGACCATCCCCGATTTCTATGAGCGCGGCATTTATTACCGCACCGAGATTTTTGCCGATCTGGAAAAAATGCGCGGCATCATCGATCAGATGGAGATCATCATCCCCAGCGATCAATGGCCCTACCCCACCTATTACGATCTGCTTTTCAGCGTTCACTAATTCAAATAAGGGAGTATCGATTTCGGTACTCCCTTGATTTTTATATGAATTTTTGTTACACTAAAATCAACGATCGAAAGGAGTTTTCATCGATGAAACGGTTACTTTCCATATTGCTTATTTTTACGCTTCTATTAGGCGGTTGCGCCGAATCAAACCCGCAAGCCGCCCTGATGGGAGAATTTTCCGCCACGGAGTTGAGCGGTGAAGTTTTGGATCAGTCTATTCTCAAGGGCAAGAAATTAACGATGGTGAACATTTGGGCGACCTATTGCGGTCCCTGCATCCGCGAAATGCCCGACCTTGCCGAATTGGATCGGGAATATGAGGAAAGCGGTTTCCAAATTCTTGGGATTATCGCCGATGTCTATTCTCCCGAAGATACCACTGCCGAAAACGCCCGCACCATTTTAAATAATTGCAACTGCGATTATCTGAACCTACTGCCCAATCAAAGTTTGGCGGCACTTCTGAATGGGGTTTCCGCTGTTCCGACAACGGTTTTCGTGGATGAAAGCGGTAATCAAGTAGGCGAAGCCTATATCGGTTCCCGCAGCAAAAGCGATTGGGCGGGTATTATTGATACGCTCTTAAAGGAGATCGGTTAAATGAGCGAAAAATCAAAGAATATTCTTGCCTGTATTTTAATCGGCATTGGGTTGCTCGCCGCAGTTTTGGGGATTCTGCGGGGCGAAGCGGTGGATGTTTTGAAAAAAGCAACGATGATTTGCTTGGAGTGTATCGGCATTGGATAAGAAAAAGAACCGAAAAATCCGCCCGCTCATCCAAACATTGACCGCCCTTTTATCGAACAGTTGGCTGGTTGGTTTCTTCAACGGTACCATCTTCAAAGGCGCCACCAAAAGCATCTGCCTTCCGGGATTGAATTGCTATTCCTGCCCCGGCGCGTTGGGCGCCTGCCCCATCGGTTCCTTGCAAGCAACGCTGACCGCCGCGGAATATCGGTTTGCCCTTTATGTTTCGGGGCTGTTGGTTGCCTTCGGCGCACTCTGCGGGCGGTTCATCTGCGGATTCCTATGTCCGTTTGGATGGATTCAAGAATTGATCCATAAAATCCCCTTCCCTAAAAAAATCAAAAAGCTGCCCGCCGAGAGAATTCTGCGGTTACTTAAACACTTGATTTTGATTATATTCGTCATCCTATTGCCGCTATTCTTCATTGATGCCACCGGCATCGGTAAACCTTGGTTTTGTACCTATATCTGCCCTGCAGGCACTTTGGAAGCGGGAATCCCCTTAGTTCTTATGAACAACGGCCTACGGCAGATCGTCGGCTTTTTATACACCTGGAAACTTTTGATCTTAGCAATCATTCTATTCCTTGCCTTGATGATCTGGCGCCCCTTCTGCCGCTATCTATGCCCCTTGGGAGCGATCTACGGGTATTTCAATCCCATCGCTCTTTGGCGATTCAAGGTGGATGAAAACCATTGCACCCAATGCGGCGCTTGTCAACAGGCTTGCCCGATGGATCTGCCGGTTCATCAAAAGCCCAATCCAATGGATTGTATGCGATGCAACAAATGCAAAGACATCTGCCCTACTGACGCCATTCAAACCATTTATCCTTTTAAGAAAAGCAAATAAAAAAGTTCCGTTTGGAAATCCAAACGGAACTTTTCAATTTTAATAAAAGGTTGCCACTTCTTCCAAAGGCGGCAAAGCGGGTTCTACCTCGATAACTTCAAGGACCGGACCCTCCCGCCCATAGGCTTCATGTTCTTGAATATGGATGCGGGCGGCAACCGTCGCCCAAGAGCCGTTTTTCAGCGAAAAGGCATCGGGATAAAGGCACGCCAATCCCGCAAATTGGATATCTTCCACGCAGCAGGTCATTACCTGCCGACCAAAGACAAAGAAACTGCCATCGCTGCGTTCATCGATAATGACGCGGCCTTTCAAGCGGATCATCTTGCCTTCGTATTTCGGTAATTCTTCCGAAAGATCGCGGTACCAGATGGCATAGTCCCGATCCTCCAAATCAATGAGCGGTGCATTGATATCAAAGGGTAAGGGATCTTCGATGGTATCGGGGATGACCTTACCGCTAATGCTTTCATAGACAATATCGGCACGGCGGGAAATGGCGCGCACCAATTTATGATAGGGCATCACATCTGCCGATTCGGGCATCCGATTAAAAATCACCATTTCGGCGGTCTGCAATTTATCCACCACCAAATTACGCATATTTGCATTATAGGTGAGGATGGTATTGGCATCCATAAAGCAAAACTCTTGCACCACCAGCCAGCCTTCGGGCAAAGCCTCATTGAGGAGGGAACCATCCCACATTCCGTTATACTCGATAAACACTCGCTGGGCGCGGCTGCTTTTCGCCAACCGTTCCAGCAGTTTGGGTTTCAAATCTTCGGGTTCGTCGATGGTTTGAATAAAAACACGATCGGAAGGCATTTTGGTAACATCCAGTTCCTCTTCTCCCTCCTCGCAAAGCAACACCAAGGTAGGCGTTCCATCGTTATAAGAGGGATCTTCCAGCGTTTCGCGGATAAAGCGGGTTTTTCCCGCATCCAGAAAGCCGGTAAACAAATAAACAGGAATTTGATTCATCGCTTATGCCTCCACGCCGAACCGCACGGCCAGCAACGCTTCATTGAGTTCCGCACCGATCACGCAAATTCTGCCGATGACCTGCGCGCTCCCCTCGCGAACGTCTTGTTCGCCGGGGACATAGTCGAAGAACAACCAGCCGCCATCTACATTTGCCACCATTCCTTTGGCACGGAGAATGGTACCGAATTTGCCGGTATCTAAATCTTCCAAAACAGCTTCCAATTCCTGCTTAGAATAGGTGCGTGTGGTCTCCTTGCCCCAGCTGGTAAACACTTCGTCGGCATGATGATGGTGATGGTCGTGGCAACCGCAGGTACATTCGGGGCCGTGATCGTGGTGATGTTCGTGATGATCGTGGTCGTGATGGTGATGCTCGTGATGATCATGGTCGTGGCAACCACAGTCACATTCTTCGTCGTGATGGTGATGATGGTGATGCTCATGGTGCGCCATCTCTTCCATCATTTCTTCCAAGCCGCCGCGTTGCTCCATGGCCTCCAAAATCTGCGCTCCGCCGAGCTGATCCCAAGGGGTCACAATAATGGCGGCTTTTTCATTCTTTTCCCGCAACAATTTCACTGCGGCAGCGACCTTTTCTTCCGACAGATTTTGGCTGCGGCTTAAAATAATGCAACCGGCGTGTTCGATTTGGTTATTATAGAACTCACCGAAGTTTTTGGCATAGATGCGACACTTGGAGGCATCCGCAACCGTTGTAAAGGAATTTAACTTCACATCTTCGAGGTCTAAATTCTGCACCGCCGCGATGACATCGCTCAATTTACCAACGCCGCTGGGCTCGATCAATACCCGATCGGGATGATAGGTTTCCAAAACCTGCGCCAAAGCCTTGCCGAAATCGCCCACCAAGCTGCAGCAGATGCATCCGGAGTTCATTTCGGTCACGTTGATGCCCGCATCCTGCAAAAATCCGCCATCGATGCCGATCTCGCCGAATTCATTTTCGATCAACACCAATTTTTCGCCTTGAAAGGCTTCTTCGATCAGTTTTTTAATCAAGGTGGTTTTTCCTGCGCCTAAAAAGCCGCTGAAAATATCAATTTTAGTCATTTATTCATTCCTCCGCTTTTGTTAGCTTGGCGAAATTCGCCATTATCTTTTTGGAACCGACTTTATCAAATTGAACTTCCAAAAGGAAGTCACTTCCCATCGGTGTTTTAGAGACCAAGGTTCCGACGCCGAAGGTCTTATGATTCACCCGATCCCCGCAATTAAAATCAAAGGTGGGCGCCGCCTGCGGTGCGGGGCGGCGAATCGCCGGCTGGGCAGGTTTCGAAGATACAAAGCCGCTACGCACCGGACTATAGGGGCGGGATGCAGCTCCCCCACCGAATCCATCAAAGGCGGTGGATTGGGGCGAAAGATTCTCTATATTCAGCGGCGGCAGTTCCTTCAAAAAGGAACTGGGCATACAGTATTGGGTTCTGCCGTAGAGCATCCGCTGACGCGCGTGGGTCAAATACAAGCATTTTTTCGCCCGCGTGACCCCCACATACATCAGCCGCCGTTCTTCCTCCAACTCCCCTTCATCCATACAACGTTGGTTGGGGAACAAGCCCTCTTCCATACCGATCATAAAGACATAATCAAATTCCAGACCCTTGGCGGAATGAAGGGTCATCAGAACCACCCGCTCATCCTCGTCGGTCATCTGATCCAGATCGGTCATCAAGGAAACTTCTTCCAAAAATCCCGAAAGAGAGCCTTCGGGGTTTTCTTGCTGATATTGCTTAACAGAAGAGCAAAGCTCCATAATATTATTGATGCGGTCCCGCGCTTCGTCGGTATCCTCTAACTCCAGCATGGAAATATAGCCGCTTTCCCGTGCGACCCGCGCCACCCATTCATCCAAGGGAGTACGCTTCAGTTCGTTCTTCAAATGGTCGATCATTGCGACAAAGGTCTGCAAGGTTGCCGCCGTTCTGCTCAAAACGGGATATTCTTCCGCCCTACCCATAATATCCAGCATCGAAACCAATTCTCGCTGCGCCAGTTCTTCCACATGGGCGATGGTCGTTGCCCCAATCTTACGCTTGGGCTCATTGATGATCCGCTTTAACCGCAGATTATCCCGCGGGTTATTGATCACCTGAAGATAGGCAAGGATATCTTTGATCTCCTTCCGTTCATAGAAACGGAATCCGCCGACGACCTTATAAGGAATCGCACTTTTGACAAAATAACGCTCTACCGCGTTTGCCTGCGCATTGGTGCGGTAAAGGATGGCAAAATCGCTGAATTTGGCGTGGTCCTTGACCACGCGGTCCTGAATGGTCTCCGCCAGATATCTGCTTTCTTCAAAATCGTCGGAGACTCTTTTAAGATAGACCGGTTCACCTTTATCCCCTGCGGTCCAAAGATTTTTTCCTTTTCTTTGGGTGTTATGGGCAATGACCGCATTGGCGGTATCCAAAATATTTGCGGTGGAGCGATAGTTTTGCTCCAAACGGATCACCTTGGTATTGGGGAACCGCTCTTCAAACAGCAAGATATTTTCAATGGTGGCACCGCGGAATTTATAGATACTTTGGTCGTCATCACCGACCACGCAGATATTACCGTATTTGGAAGAAAGCAACGCAACCAAGCGATACTGCAGAGGGTTGGTATCCTGATACTCATCCACCATTACATAGCGAAAGCGGCTTGCATATTTTTCTAAGATCTCGGGATGATTTTCAAACAGCTCCACTGTTTTTAAGATCATATCGTCGAAATCCAAGGCATTGGCCTCCCGCAACGCCGCATCATAGCGAGCATACACCTTGGCGATCTGCTCATTACGAAAATCTCTGCCGAAATGCTTGCAAAATTCATCGGGAGCCACACGGTGGTCCTTCGCCTTGGAGATGGCATATTGGATGCTGCGCGCCGGCAGCGCCGTATCGTCGATCTCCAATTCCTTGATCGCCACCTTGACGACCCTTTGGCTGTCATCGGCATCATAGATAGTATAGTTGCTTGTAAAGACCCCGTCTACCGCGATCTCGGCGCGCAGAATACGCCCGCAAAAGCTATGAAAGGTCGCTGCAGTCACGCCGAAAGCATCGGCGCCCATCATCCGATCAATACGGTCGCAAAGCTCCTTTGCTGCCTTATTGGTAAAGGTGATCGCCAGAATATGATAAGGAGCGCAGATCCCTTTAGAGAGCATATAGGCAATGCGGTTGATAAGCACCGTCGTCTTGCCGCTGCCGGCGCCCGCCAAGATCAGAAGGGGACCTTCGGTATGCTCCACCGCTTCCCGCTGACGCTCGTTCATTTGATTTAGTTTTTCCTGCAAAACATCTTGAAGCATTTTGTTCCTCGCATTGATTTTATAACTCTTTATATTATACCGCTTGCACCTTTTTAAGTCAATAAATAAAGGCGACCATTTTGGTCGCCTTTATTAAAAATTTAAAATTATTCGCACTCTTCTTCGCAGCAATCGCAATCGCCATCGCACTCATCGAGATCGGAAAGATCAAATTCCAGATCCTCGCCGCAGTTGGGGCAATTGATCTGACCCAGCTCAGCAACTTCATCGTCCACAGAGAACTCTTCGCCGCAGGTGGGGCAAACGATGGTGTAATAATCGTCTTCGTCGTATTCATCGCACTCTTCGTCCAAGAAACACTCGACAGCGTCCAGATCTTCATCCACTTCCTGAATGTACTCATCCAGCTCGATGATATTATCTTCCGCGTCGGCGATGGCGCCTGCCATATCTTCCAGAACATCCACGATGTTTACAAACAATTCCTTATAAGGATCTTCATCCTTCAGTTTCATACCTTGAAGAAGGCCTTTAATGTAAGCAACTTTTTCCAACATTGCACTATTCCTCCTGATGATTATTCTTTAGAGCGGCCCATATACTCGCCGGTGCGGGTATCGATCTGGATCTTTTCACCTTCGTTGATGAAGATGGGAACCTTAACGACAGCACCGGTTTCCAAAGTGGCGGGCTTGGTGACGTTGGTAGCGGTATCACCACGAACGCCGGGCTCGGTCTCGGTGATCAGAAGATCCACAAAGAAGGGAGGCTCTACACCGAAGATATTGCCCTTATAAGCCATGATCTTGACAACGTCGTTTTCTTTTACAAAACGGAAGTTATCGCCCAGCTTGGAAGCTTCCACGGGGATCTGCTCATAGGTCTGCTCGTCCATGAAATAATAGAGATCGCCATCATTATAAAGATATTGGCAATTGCTATAGTCGATGGTGGCATTTTCGAACTTATCGGTGGGGTTGAAAGACTTTTCAACTACCGCACCGGTGATCACGTTCTTGAACTTGGTACGAACGAAAGCAGCGCCCTTGCCGGGTTTTACGTGCTGGAATTCCACCACCTGATAAACCTGACCGTCCATATCGAAGGTAACACCGTTTCTGAAATCGCCTGCTGTAATCATATTTTGATTTCCTTTCTCAAATGAAAAAATTTTCTACACTATATTTTACTATATAATTTAATATATTGCAAGGGTTTTCGCCAATTATTTCGCCACTTTGTTATAAAGAGCCTGCATTTCCAAGGCATCTTTGCTTTGGGTACCCGCCGATTCGCAGATAATGATGGGTTCCGCCTTGCGCTTATAAAGCGCTTCCGCCAAGGGTGCAAAATCGGGGCCATAGACGGTATCTTCAAAGGTCAGGTGCCGCTTTTCACCGCCGACGGTATATTCGATCTTGGAAAAATGCGCGTGGAATTTGCTTGCCCGCTCACGCCCCAGCGCATCTTCCATCACCTGCAAAACGCGGTCATAGTCGGCGGCGGTATAGAATAAGCCCTGCTCCCGCGCATTGAGATGCCCGAAATCGATGGTG
>JAZSBU010000153.1:0-9737 GCA_045602565.1 Eubacteriales bacterium
TATTACCTTCCTGGATACTCCGGGCCACGCTGCCTTTACCGCAATGCGCGCCCGCGGCGCGCTGGCGACCGATATTGCGATCTTGATGGTTGCGGCCGACGACGGCATTATGCCCCAGACGATTGAGGCGATCAACCACGCCAAAGCCGCCGAGATTCCCATCATTGTCGCCATCAATAAGATGGATAAACCCGAAGCCAATCCCGACCGTGTGATGCAGCAGTTGACCGAGTATGAATTGGTGCCCGAAGCGTGGGGCGGCGATACGATTTGTGTCCCTGTCTCTGCATTGAAGCATGAGGGTATCGATACTCTGCTGGAGATGGTTCTGCTGGTCGCTGAAATGCGGGATCTCAAAGCCAACCCCAACCGCTTGGCAAAGGGTACGGTCATCGAAGCTAAGCTGGATAAGGGTCGCGGTTCTGTCGCCACTGTTTTGGTGCAGAACGGTACCTTGAAGATGGGTGATATCATCATTGCCGGTACTGCGGTCGGTAAGATCCGCGCAATGACCGACGATAAGGGGCGCCGCATCAAGGAAGCCGGTCCTTCCACTCCGGTCGAGATCATCGGTCTGGCGGAAGTTCCCCAGGCGGGCGACAGTTTCTTCGTGGTCGAAGACGAGCGGTTGGCGCGTGAACTTGCCGAGCAACGTAAGAGCGACCAGAAACTGCAGGCGCAAAGCCAATATAAAGTCTCTCTGGACGACTTGTTCTCTCGTATCCAGGAAGGCAATATGAAGGATCTGAACATCATCGTCAAGGCGGACGTTCAGGGTTCTGCCGAAGCGGTCAAGGCTTCGCTGGAGAAGATCACCAACGAAGAAGTCCGTGTTCGTGTCATTCATAGTGGTGTCGGCGGCATCAACGAAAGCGATGTGATGCTGGCAGAGGCCTCCGGCGCGATCATCGTCGGCTTTAATATCCGCCCCGATGCCAATGCGAAAGCATCGGCAGAAAAGGCGAATGTGGATATCCGCCTTTATCGCGTCATCTATGAAGCGATCGAAGAGATCGAGGCGGCGATGAAGGGTATGTTGGCACCGAAGTTTAAGGAAGTGATCCTGGGTATGGCGGAGGTGCGCCAGACCATCAAGGTTTCGGGTGTCGGTACCGTTGCCGGTTGTTATGTTAAGAGCGGTAAGATGGTGCGGAATGCTTCCATCCGCTTGATTCGCGATAATATCGTTATTTTCGAAGGTTCTTTGGGCTCTTTGAAGCGTTTTAAGGACGATGCCAAGGAAGTTCTGGAAAACTTCGAATGCGGTATGACCATCGAAAACTACAACGACTTGAAGGAAGGCGATATGATCGAAGCCTTCGAGATGCAGGAGATTAAAGAATAATGGCTCATCGTATTCAAAGAGTAAATGAAGAAATTCGCAAGGAGCTTGCAAGGATCCTTCCCCAACTGAAGGATCCGCGCATCCCTTCGCTGGTTTCGATCACAGCGGTGGAAACCACCGGCGATCTGAAGGAGTGCAAGGTCTATGTCTCGGCGCTCTTGGGGGATGAAAAAGAGATGCTCAAGGGCTTAAAGTCCTCGGGCAGCTTCATTCGCGGCGCATTGGCGAGAAATTTGAAACTGCGCTATACTCCCGAACTGACTTTTTATGCCGATGCTTCCATCAAATACGGAATGCATATCAACGAAAAACTCCACGAGCTGGGGCTGGACGGAAGCGGAGAGCAGGATGATGAAGAATAATTCATTGGCGGAGATCGCGGCATTTTTGAAAGAACAGCAGCAACTGACCTTGGTCTGCCACCATCGCCCCGATGGGGACACGTTGGGCAGTGCATTCGGACTTAAGGACCTTTTGGAACAGATGGGAAAAGAGGTCTTGGTTCTTTGCGCCGATCCGGTCTCGCCCCGCTATCGCTTTTTGAGCGATGGGCAGCGGGATCTGGTGGGGCAGCCGCAGGGCGCCGTTGTCTGCCTGGATATTGCCTCGCCCGAAATGGCGGGCTCCTTAAAGGAATTGGCATTGCAGGCGGATGTGCTGATCGATCATCACGCCACCAACCCTCGCTATGCTAAAATGAATTATATCGATGCGCACGCGGCCGCCAACGGCGAGATCATGCTGCAACTTTCCAAAGAATTGGCACCGCTCACCCCCAAGGCAGCGGCGGCGTTTTATACCGCCATTGCCACCGATACCGGCTGCTTTAAATACGGGAACACCACCCAAAATACCCATCTGGCTGCCGCCGAACTGATCGGGGCAGGCATCGATGTGGCGGCGCTCAATCGCCATCTCTTTCAGACCGTTCGCAAAGCCGAATTGGAACTGAATCGAATGGCTTTGGAGACGGTACACTATTTTGCCGATAACCGCATTGCCACCATGGAGATCACCTTGGCGATGCTGGAACAATCGGGTGCCGGTGCGGATGAATTAGAGACCATTTCTTCGCTGCCCGCCCAGATCGAAGGGGTGAAGGCGGCGGCCACTTTTAAGGAATTGGCACCCAATGAGTATAAGGTTTCGTTGCGTACCGACGGTTCGGTCCACGGCGGCGAGATCTGCGCTCAATTTGGCGGCGGAGGTCATAAGCAGGCTGCAGGCTGCAATTTCAGCGGTACTTATCGGCAGGCAGAAGCTGCGCTGGTGGAGTCGCTGACCAAAGCATTGGAGAATCAATGAACGGAATTTATTTAGTTGATAAGCCTTCGGATATGACCTCGTTCGGTGTGGTGGCGCGTGTTCGCCGCCTGAGCGGTCAGAAATGCGGACATAGCGGAACGCTGGACCCCATGGCGACCGGCTTATTGCCGGTGATGGTGGGCAAAGCGACCAAACTATGCGAACTTTTTACCGAAGGAAAAAAAGAATATATCGGAACCTTGCGGTTTGGTCTTTTGACCGATACCGGCGATATTACCGGTGAGACATTGGAAGAGCGGGCAGGGGCTCCGTCTAAAGAGCAACTGCTTGCGGCTTTGCCTCATTTTATGGGCAAGATCATCCAGCGCCCGCCGATGTATTCGGCAATCAAGGTCAACGGCGTGCCCCTTTATCGCCATGCCCGCGCAGGGCGGGAGATCGAAGTTCCCGAGCGGGAAGTGGAGATCAAGCGTTTAGAACTGCTGGAGTATGATGAGATCAAGGGCGAAGCGGTCTTGGCAGTGGAATGTTCCAAAGGGACCTATATCCGCACCTTATTTGTCGATCTGGCGGCCAAATGCGGTTGCCTTGGAACCATGGCGGCGTTGCGGCGCACCAAGGTGGGGCGGTTTACCATCGAGGAGTCCATTCCTTTGGATACCTTGATGGAGCAGTTGGAGCAGGGAAAATCTCCTGCTTTTCTTCCGCTTACCGATGCCCTCTCTTTTTTGCCGCGGTATCAGCCGCCGGAATTTTTTGCAACCCTTTTGAAAAACGGTTGCGCTGTGGAGATCAAAAAACTTAAAAACCTGCCTCAAACGCTCTGCACCGTCTATAGCGGCGAGCAACTTTTGGGGCTGGGCGAAATTTTGGAAAAGGACGGAGAGACCTGCTTTAAGGTCGTAACGCATTTATGATCAAAAATCGGGTTGTAGCAATCGGAGATTTCGACGGTGTCCATCGCGGGCATCAGGAGATTTTGCGCCAATTAGTCGCTTGGGCGGATGCATTGGGTGCAGAGCCGATGGTCATCTCCTTTATTGCAAATACCAAGGGGAAGAAGGTCATCACCTGCCCCGAAATGAAAGAATATTATATGCGGCAATGCGGTGTGGAGCAGGTTCGTTTTCTTCCCTTTGAGCAATGGAAGGATGTCTCCGCCGAAGCCTTCGCAGAAGACTTTTTGAAAAAAGAGTGTGGAGTTGTGGGCGTACTTTCGGGGGAAGACTTGCATTTTGGCAAAGGCAGGGAAGGAAATGAGTTTACGCTCCTTTCCCATGGCATTGCGGTCAAAAAAGCGGAAGATCAAAGGATCGGTGAAATGCGGATCAGTTCTTCCGCTATTCGCGATTGGCTGGAAAAAGGCGATATTGCTCGTGCCGAGGAGGCTCTCGGGCATCCCTTTGCCTTGATGGGCAAGGTCTGCCGCGGCAAAGGTCTGGCGCATCAATTCGGGTTGCCGACGGTGAATATTCCATTGCATACCAATCAGTTGTTGCCGCCCTACGGTGTTTATGCCGCTTGGGCAGAGGGCTGCGGCAAACGTTGGCCTGCGGTGGCGAATATCGGTGTACGACCGACAGTGGAGCAGACCGATCTTCCCAATTTGGAAGCGCACCTTTTGGAGGATGCCGAGGATTTATACGGGCAAACGTTGCGGATCGAGATCAAGGTCTTTTTAAGAGACGAAGAAAAGTTTGGTGATCCGGAAGCATTGTTTTTGCAGATTAAAAAGGATGGGGAACAAAGCAAGGAGGTACTCAAAAACCAATGAAAAAAATCATCGCTTTATTGCTTTGCATTTCCCTTGCGGCAGGTTTTTCCGGCTGCAAAAAAGAAGAAAAAGCCCCTGCGCGGGAAGAAAGCGGCGGGACCGGCTATGGCACCGCCCGTTCCGGCGCATTGATCGAGCAGGATCTTTATTTCCTGCGCCCCTATACCGCGCGTGCGGCGGTGGAAGAAGCCTTGGGCAGCCCCCAGAGCTTTGTTGTTTCTGCGGAGAACAGCTGTACGTATCGGCTTTCCAAAGGGGAAGAGTTAACCTTGAATTATACCGAATCCGATAAATTGGAATCGGCGCAATATAAAAATGCCGAAGGAAAAACGCAGGATTTATTTGATTATCTTAATTCCATCGGTGTGATGGTCAATTATGTATCGGGCGAAACTTACCAACCCGAAGAGCAACCGGAGCAGGAAAAAGAACCGATCCAAGAGCAACCCGAGCAGGAGCAAAGCGGATATTTTTCCCAAAAGAAATATAGCTATGCGATGGCGGAGCAGATCCTCAAGGTGGGCGCTCTGCGGGAGACGGTGATCTCGGCCTTGGGCAAGCCCAACGACTTTGGCTCGGTGGATTATGCCAAGGATGGATATATTATTGACGTCTATCGGATGGACGATGGAAGCATCTTATATCTGGATTATGGGTATGCCCGCACCAAGCTGCGTGCCGCACGTACCGAAAAAGGCGGGAATGTGTCAACTTATCTGGGCGAATGGGGTGCGGAGGAGAGGCCGGATGGAATCTATCGCGGCGACCGCAATCGTCATCTCTTTAATTCCTTGAAAAAGAAGACCAAGCCCGCAGAGATCTACAGCCGATTCGGCGCGCCCGATTGGTTGGAGGGGAATGCCGATCATTATCGGGATGCCTATCTCTTGCAAGATGGCTCGGTATTGTATTTGGATTTCGGCGAAGGTCATGCCTTACTTACCGCCGCATCCATAATCAAATATGACGGTGGAATAACACCGGTCCAGTTGAGGTAAAAATCATGAAAAAGCGTTTGATCGCCATTTTAATATTGATGATAATGCTTGTTTGCCTTGCCTCTTGCCGCTCCGGGCGGGCCGATTTGAAATTTTATGTTTTGAAAAAGGCAGATGTGGCTGAAAATATGGCGGATTCCGCCCTCTTGGCCGCCGCCAAACGCGATGGGCGTGTCGCCTTTACCGGCGAAGACCTGCGGGGTTGGTATTGGCCCGATCATCAAGTGTTGCTGCGGGATCTTTCGGTCTACGGTGGCGCGCAGGATGGCGGAAGCAGACTGTTTCAGGCGGAAGCCGGCGATGTATTTGTTCTGGTGCTGGGCAATCGCATCATTTATAGCGGCGGCTTTGCTTCGGAGACGGAAACTTTGGGCGATACCAAAGAGATCTATATCGAGGACGGCGCAGCCGATAACTTTGCGGTCGCCTGCCGCAATGAATATGAAGCGGAGCAAGATCCCCGCAATGTAACGGCACTTTATGACTATCTGGCAGAGTATGATCTGCTCTCCGGTGTAAAGTAATCTAAAGGCAAACTGTTTTGTGTTTATATGTAAAGGAGGGTGAATAATGGCACCACCACCGCATGGTCCCGGCGGGCGTATTCCCGGCGGGCGCGGTCCGCGGCATGAGCTGACCGCCGAAGAAAAAAAGAATATGCCCAAAATTACCCCCGCGTTCTTAAAGCGGATGTTGGCTTGGCTCAAGCCGTATAAGTTGCAGTTGGCATTGGTGTTGCTTTGCATCGCCATATCGGGAGTGCTGGCGATCGTTCCCTCGCTGTTGACCGGGCAGATGATCGACCGAGGCTTATATCATAAGGATGTCCCCTTATTGATCAAATTGGCACTGCTTTCGTTGGCGGTGTTGATCGGCTCCAGCCTGGTCTCCATCGGGGAAGTGTATCTCACCACTTGGATCGGTCAGCATGTTACATATGATATGCGTAATAAGATGTATGCCCATCTGCAGAAGATGGACCACCGCTTCTTCACAGCAAATTTGCAGGGGGATATCATCACCCGCATGACCGAAGATATCGGCGGGGTGCAGGCGGTGCTTTCCTCCACCTTTTTGAATGTGTTCAGCAATGTGGCAACCGTGGTCATTGTTTTGGTGACCCTATTCCAAAAAAGTTGGGTTTTAGCATTGGTGGGTATCGCCGTTGTTCCGTTTTTATTGCTGCCTACCCGCTCGGTGGGTAAACGCCGCTGGAAAATTGCGGAGCAGACCCAAAAACAGCGGGATAAATCCAACCAGATCTTGCACGAAACCCTGAGTGTCAGCGGTCAACTGTTGGTAAAACTGTTTACCAGCGAAGAGCGGGAATACGCCTCCTATCGCAAGGTCAATAAGGAAACCACCCGCCTGGCGATCAAAGAACGGTTGATGGGGATGTGGTTCTGGCGTTCGATGCATGTCCTGCGTGGGATGGGCCCCCTGCTCATCTATGTCATCGCAGGTGTTTTGATGGTGAAGAACGACAGCATCTCGGTCGGCGACGTCACAGTGATGGTCGCCTTGCTCAATCGGCTGTATCAGCCCATCGACCAACTGTTGAATGTGCAGGTGGATGTCATCCGATCGATGGCACTCTTTACCCGTATTTTTGAGTATTTTGATCTCAAACCTGCGGTGGAGGATGCTCCCGATGGTTATGCACCCGAGCAGGTAAAGGGCGATGTCGCTTTTAAAGATGTATCCTTCTCCTACACTTCCGAAATGCCCCTGCTGGAAGGAATCGATTTCCGCGCCGATGCAGGCAAGACGATCGCCATTGTCGGTGCCAGCGGCAGCGGTAAATCCACCTTGGTGAATTTGATCCCCCGCCTGTTTGATGTTTTGGAGGGGGAAGTGTCGCTGGATGGAGTGGATGTCCGTCAATGGACGCTGAAGGCATTGCGGCGCAATATTGCAGTGGTAACACAGGAGACGTATCTCTTTAACGATACCGTTCGTGCCAATCTGCTGTATGCTAAGCCCGATGCTTCTCAAGAGGAATTGGAGCAGGCATGTAAGGATGCCAATATCCACGAGTTCATTATCAGCCTGCCCCAAGGGTACGATACCGAAGTGGGCAACCGCGGATTTAAGCTTTCGGGCGGTGAAAAGCAGCGTCTTTCCATCGCTCGCGCAATTTTGAAGAATCCCAAGGTGTTGATTTTGGATGAAGCAACCTCGTCCTTAGATTCCATCTCCGAAAGCCTGATTCAAGAGGCGATCGGGCCGCTTCTTGAGGGGCGGACCTCTATTGTCATCGCCCATCGGCTGACCACCATTTTGGCGGCGGATGAGATTTTGGTGATGGAAAAGGGCAAGATCGTGGAACGCGGGCGGCACGAAGAGTTGGTGGAGACCAACGGTGTTTACCGCGAATTATACGAGACCCAATTCCGCTATGCGCTGGATGATTACGAGCGCAGAAGGCAGGAATCGGAAGAATAAGAACAGACTGTTAAATTCTTTTTATAGGGTTGTTATTTTAAAATTCATTTGTTATAATATAAAGGCAAATAATTCTAAGGAATTATTTGCCTTTATTTATTTCATCAATACTTCGGAGGAAAGCAATGTTAAAACGTTTAGCGGGTTGCATCCGCGAATATAAGCTTGCTTCGATTCTCTCTCCGGTCATTGTTATGCTGGAGGTTGTGATCGAATGTATCATCCCGTTTATTACCGCGAAATTGGTCAATGCCATTTCGGAGGGATGCGAGATGGTTACAATTTATAAATATGGAGCGATCCTGCTGGTGATGGCCGCCCTTTCGCTTACCTGCGGAGTGTTGGCGGGGCATTATTGCGCCACCGCCGCCTGCGGTTTCGCCAAAAATCTGCGCCGCGACCTTTTCCATAAGGTGCAGGAATTTTCTTTTGGGAATATCGACCGTTTTTCCACCTCCAGTTTGGTCACCCGCTTGACCACCGATGTGGGCAATGTGCAGATGTCCTTTATGATGCTGGTCCGTACCGCCTTCCGCGCCCCCTTTATGATGATCTTTGCCTTTACCATGGCGTTCATTATGGGCGGCAAGATGGCTTGGATCTTTGCGGTGGTGATTCCCATTCTGGGCTTTGGTCTCTTTTTGATCGCCCGCTCGGCGATGCCCATCTTCCGCAAGGTCTTTAAGAAATATGATGCGCTGAATAATTCGGTGCAGGAAAATATCCAAGGGATGCGGGTGGTCAAGGCCTATGTCCGCGAGGAGCGGGAATGCGAAAAATTCAATGCCGCTTCCGAAGATGTGGCAAAGGATTTCACCCGCGCCGAAAAGATTTTGGCGTTCAACCATCCTTTGATGCAGTTTTGTATGAATTTGAATATGATCGTCGTCATCTTCTTCGGTTCTCAGCTGATCGTCAGCACCGGCGGTGTTGCCTTCAATGTGGGGCAGTTTTCGGCACTGCTTACCTATGGTGTTCAGATCTTGATGAGTTTGATGATGCTTTCGATGATCTTTGTTATGCTGACAATGTCGGCGGAATCTGCCCGCCGTATTGTGGAGGTTCTGGACGAAGAAAGCCTGATCCAAAACCCCGAAAATCCCATTATGCAAGTGCCGGACGGCAGCCTGCAATTTGAGGATGTCAGCTTTAAATATTCCAAAAAAGCGGAGCAATATGCTCTGCAGAATATCAATCTTTCCATCCCTTCGGGTGCCACGGTTGGCATCATCGGCGGAACCGGCAGCAGCAAGACCACCTTGGTGCAGCTCATCTCCCGCCTTTATGATGCTTCCTGCGGGAGTGTCAAGGTTGGGGGCATCGATGTTCGCAACTATGATCTGAAGACCCTGCGGGACGAAGTTGCGGTGGTGTTGCAAAAGAATGTGCTCTTTTCCGGCTCTATCAAGGAAAATCTGCGATGGGGCGATGCCGATGCCACCGATGAACAGTTGATCCGCGCCTGCAAGCTGGCGTGTGCCCATGAGTTTATTACCCAATTCCCCGATGGGTATGATACCCATATTGAGCAGGGCGGAACTAATGTTTCGGGCGGTCAGAAGCAGCGGCTTTGTATTGCCCGTGCGTTGCTCAAAAAGCCCAAGATTTTGATTTTGGATGATTCCACCAGCGCGGTGGACACCCATACCGATGCGATGATCCGCAAGGCATTCCGCGAAGAGATCCCCCATACCACCAAGCTGATCATCGCCCAGCGTATCTCTTCGGTGGAGGAGGCCGATCTCATTTTGGTGATGAACGGCGGAAGGATCGACGATGTCGGTACCCACCAAGAACTTTTAGCGCGTAACGAGATCTATCAGGAAGTATACCATTCGCAGACCAAAGGGGGTGGGGAAGATGCCTAAGAAGATCGATACCCGCCCGCCCATCAAGGTCCCCAAGGGCA
>JAZSBU010000154.1:0-24704 GCA_045602565.1 Eubacteriales bacterium
ATCGCCAAAGGAGCGCAAACACCGGTCTCTTCCAACCGTTTGGCTTCATCGATGACCTTTTTATAACCGCGCATGAACCGATGATGGACCCCGCCCTTGGCGGCGATAAACTCTGCCAACCCGCGGGAGGTGACCGAATCGGTAACAATGGTGCAGCCGGGATGCTCCCGGAGCATCAGCGCGCCGATCATCGCGATCATGCGGTTGCGGTTGATCTCCTTGCCGGAGGCATCCACCACCGCGGAGCGGTCGCAATCGGTATCAAAGCAGATGCCCATCTCGGCACCCGCCTTTAAGGTCGCTTCGGCGCAGGCCGCCATCGCCGCTTTATTTTCGGGGTTGGGGATATGATTGGGGAAGGTGCCGTCCGGCTCCAAAAAGACCGAACCTGCGGTATCCGCCCCCAAGGGTGCCAGCACCTTTTCCACAAAGAACCCGCCGGCACCGTTGCCCGCATCCACCACGACCTTGACCCCATCCAAGGGACGCTCCTGACCGGTCTTGGTGCGAACCAGATCCACCAAGCTTTGGCTATACGCGCTCATCAGGTCAAAATCTTTGACTGCGCCTGCCTTGCGGGCGGGAAATTCGTTCTTTTCCGCCAATTCGATGATGGCGGAGATATCCTTGCCGTCCAAACCGCCGGCTTTGGTGAAAAACTTCAAGCCGTTCTTATCATAGGGCAGGTGGGAGGCAGTGATTTCTATTGCACCGTCGCAATCGCTGCCTTCAAAATATGTAGAGAAGAACATCGAGGGGGTGGTGGCGATGCCGCAATCCAAAACCTCGGCACCCATCGCGCAAAGACCTTGCACCAAGCCCTCTTTCAACTCCGGACCGGAGATGCGGGGGTCTCTGCCCACCGCGATCTTCAGCGGTGCGTTTCCACCCCGCTCTTCCAGTAAAGAGGCAAACGCCTTTCCGAAGAGTTCTGCCCGCTCGGCGGTCAGGTTTTTGGCTTCGCCGATGGCGGTGCCGCGAATGTCGGTTCCGTTTTTCAATGCTTTCATACGATTTTCTCCGTTTCTTCCACAATCAGTTTTGTCATATCGCCATAGACCGCCCAGCTGCCGGTCGATTTAAAGGTGCCGATATCGGCGGAGGCAAAAAGGGTGCCGCCCCGATAGGCCAAGGGAATGATGGGGGTATATTGATCAAAGACCTTGCTATACTCGGTCAAGAGCAGGTTGCCGCTCTTATAGTCGGCCGCCGCCTGCTGCAGTTCGGCAAAGACACCTCCGCTGAAATTGACAACGCTTTCTGCGGCATAAAGGGAAGTGTTCAAGGTGCGGCCTGTTTTCATTTCTCCCAAATAGAGGTCAAAATCGCCTGCCGCCAGCCTTGCTTGATAGTCGGCGCGGTCCACCGCCTCTACCTTGAGGTCGATTCCTGCAATGGCAAGCCCTTCCGCCACCGCCTGCGCGGCAGAAGCGTGCATCTCATTTTCTTTGCAGGCAAGCAAACGGAAGGAAAGGGAGTTCCCTTCCGCATCCAATAGGACATTTTCTTCCAGCGTCAGCCCCAATTCCTTGATCGCTGCCGCCTTTTCGCCATCGGAAAGGGCGTTGTTTGCCACCGATTGCTCGGCTTTGTACCAATTGGGCTGATAGGGGTAGATCGCCGCTTCCGCCTGCCCCAGCAGAGCCCCTTGCACCAGCTTTTCCCGCGCAGTGATGCGGTTTAAAAAGGCGCGGAACTTGGCGCTGTTGAGCAAACCTTCGCGGCAGTTGATGCCGAGATATAAAAGATTATCGCCGGGGTAGATCTGGGTGGAAAAGCCTTTTCCGCCCGCAAACTTCTGCTCCGTCTCGGCCGAATCGAAATAAATATCCAAAAGCCCCACCGCAAACATCTCCTGCCGCTCCTTCTCACTCTTAGGGGCTTTGAGATGAATAGTCTCGATCATCGGGGTTTCAAAATAATGCTTATTGACCTTCAGCACCCGCTTGCCGCCCTCGGTGGCAAACTTATAAGGACCGCAACCCACATTCTTGCCTTTTTTGACAATCGGAAGGTCCAGACAGTTGATAAAATCAATGTCCGGCTCCTTGAGGGTAACGGTCAGGGTGCGCTCATCCTTCACACGGTATTTTTCAATATTGGTCAGGCGGGAATAATAGGGGGAAGCAGGGTTTTCTCGCACCGTCTGGATACTGCGATCCAGATCCTCGGCGGTCACCGCTGAGCCATCGCTGAACTTCAACCCCTTTTTCAAGGTGACGGTAACCTCCGTACCCTTGATCTCCACCTTCTCTGCCAGCACATATTCCGGCTTTAAACTGCCGTTCAACCGTATCAGCGGGCTATAAACCAATTTCAAAAGTTCGTGGTTTTCAATGTTGGTGGCGGTCAGAGGATGGGTATCCATTGCCTCATAAAAGATCATGGTGATCTCTTTGCGGGGAGGAACTGTTTCTACCTTTTCACCGCGGTCACTATAAGCACCCAGCGGGCTGCTGCCCGGTTCAATGTCGGCGCCCAGCCCACAGCTGACAGCGGAGATCGCCACCGCAAAAATCAAAAAAATCAGTAGTATTTTC
Source organism: Eubacteriales bacterium (assembly GCA_045602565.1). GTDB lineage: Bacteria > Bacillota > Clostridia > Oscillospirales > QAKW01 > QAKW01. Next base: position 2,541 of record JAZSBU010000154.1, read on the forward strand.
TTCATACATTCCCCTCCATCGCAATCGCAGCAATCAGGCTTCCGCGCCGCCCATTTGTATACCGATGGGAATAAAAATCAAAATTATTACAGAATGTACATATATCTGCCGTAAAAATACGGTCCTTTTGCACCCCTGCCTCCAAAAGCACCAGCCGATTGGCGAGCCAAAGATCCACCATCGAATGGCCCGGGCGATGCTCCCTCATGGGCAATTTCTCCCCAAAGCGGGCGGCAAATTCCGCCGCCACCTCCTGCCCGACCTCGAAGTGACAAGGGCCGATCGAGGGGCCGATGGCGGCCAAAATATTCTTTGGATCTGCCCCTGCTTGCACCATCTCTTTTACCGCATTGGCGGCGATGCTCTGCACCGTTCCTCGCCAGCCTGCGTGCACCGCAGCGATCACCTTTGCCTGCGGATCGACGAATAAGAGCGGAACGCAATCGGCGGTGAAGCAGACCAGCCCCAGATCCTTGGCGGCGGTCACCACTCCATCGGTCTCCCGCAGGGTGCGGTCCCGCCCGCGATTGCAATAAGAATTGTTGACCGTTGCAACATTTGCAGTATGGGTCTGATGAGTCAGCACCAGACTTTCAAAGGGCATTGCATTTGCATTGCAAAAACGGCGGAAATTTTCGTCCACCACCGCTTCCGATTCTTTTTGATAAGAAAAACTCAAAGAGGCGCACTCGCCCTCGCTGACACCGCCGTGGCGGGTGGAGAACCCATGGCGCAACCACGAAATTTCATCAAAGGCGCGGCATTTTACCGTCTTTAAGCCATCCTTTTCTTCCATATAAAACTGCTCCATCGATTCTCACCGCCTTTCAAACTTATATTATATACCATTTTCCCGATTCATTCAATATCAACTTGCATATTTTCTTTTCCTATTATATAATAGAATCAGATCTTTCCAAAGGAGTGAACAGTTTGAACAGTTCCAAAATAATGCGCCCCTTTTTGGTCGTCCTTTCGGTGGCGCTGATCTTTTGCCTGACCTTTTTTATCCTGACCCTTTTTATCCGCGATAAAGAGCCCGCGCCTGCGCCCGATCTGGTCGGTCCCCAGGCAGACGGTAGTTTATATTCCCTTTCCGAAAATTTCGGCAAAGAAGGGGTGGCCTTAATCTTCTTTGAATTGGAGCACCGCCATTCCCAAGAGGCGATGGAAAACATCATACCCAAAGCAAAGGAATTGGAAATTCCCACCATTGCGGTCTGCGTATCGGAGCTGTCCATCGAAGAAAGCCAAGCAAGAATCAAAGAATTAAAACTGCCGGCCCCCGATGTTCTGCTCTTTGATGTGGAGGGGAAGATGGCAGAAACCTACCGTGTCGACCCTGCGCCCTGCAGTTATTTTATCGACAAAAACGGAATGCTCCGCGATGCCTACCCCGGCCCCATCAGCGCAAGTTCCGCCGAAAAAGAGCTGAAAGAGCTCGCCTGAAAATTGCATATTTCAACCCCCTTGTCGAGATTCGGCGAGGGGTTTTTCTTGATTTGGTGCGGATTTTCCATTAAAATAAAGGCAAGAAAGGCAGGACAAGCAATTATGGCAGGACTCTTTCGCCGCGAAAAAGAAGGCATATTATGGATCGAGCCGGAATTGATACTTCCGTCCTGCGACCAACCACGCACCGTCTTTGCCAAAGAGCCGCTGGAGCAATTGGCGCAAAGTATTGCCGCCCACGGAATCTTGCAGCCCTTGGTGGTGCAGCAGGAAGAAGAACATTATCGGTTGATTGCGGGAGAACGCCGTCTGCGCGCCTCAAAATTGGCAGGATTGAAAAAAGTCCCCTGCCTGCTGACCGAAAAAACCCCCGAAGAAGCGGCAAAACTTTCGCTGATCGAAAATCTCCAGCGGGAAGACCTTTCTTTTTTTGAAGAGGCCGCCGCCTACCGCCGATTGATGGAGACCTGCCACCTCACCCAAGCCCAGCTTGCCAAAGAGGTGAGTAAAGATCCTTCCACCGTTGCCAATAAACTACGGTTACTGAAACTTCCCTTATCTGCCCAGATCCTCATTCGCCGCCACGGGCTGACCGAGCGGCACGCCCGCGCATTGCTGCGGGTGGAGGACCCCGACCTTTTGATGGACCTTTTAGAGAAGATCATCGACGATGCCTTGAACGTCAGCGAGGCGGAAACCCTGATTGCATCTGCGATTACGCCGAAGCAACCGAAGAAAAAACCACGTCGTATTGCCTCGATCAAAGACATCCGCCTTTGCATCAACACCTTAAATCATACTGTATCCACCCTTCGACGAGCGGGTATCAAATCGCAAACGCAGATCCAAGAAAGCGAGCGGTTTGTTGAATATATCATTCGCATAAGCAAACACCCCTAATGTTTGCATACCCGAACATCCTAATCCCCTATATGCAAGAACCGCGTGTGTTTTCCCCGACACACGCGGTTCTTGTTTTGTTTCACGTGAAACATTCGCCGGGTGGTTTTTCAACATTGTTTCACGTGAAACAATGAATTTTTCGAAAAACCCTTTTATTTTTGGGTTTTCTATGATATACTAATCCTATCATATTAAAATAAGGAAGATTATTATGGGAAAAATCGTTTCCATTACCAATCAAAAAGGCGGTGTCGGTAAGACGACTACCGCCGTCAGCCTGACCTATTCCTTGGCGGAAGAGGGGAAGAAGATGCTGTTTGTGGACATCGACCCGCAGGCCAACGGAACCAGCAGTTTTGGCATCAACAAGCGAAATATCAACCATTCGGTCTACGAAGTATTGATCGGATCTTGCTCGGTGCAGGATGCGATTATGCATACCGCTTATGAGAATGTGGACATCCTTCCCACCAATATGAATCTGGCGGGCGCCGAGATCGAGATGGTGGCGATGGAAAACCGCGAAAACCTGCTTCGTGCCGCGCTGAACAAGGTGCGTCACCGCTATGATTTTATTATTATCGATTGTCCACCCAGCCTTTCGCTTCTGACCTTGAATGCGTTGAACGCATCCAACAGTGTCATTATTCCGCTCCAGCCCGAATATTTGGCGCTGGAGGGTGTTTCCCAGCTGATCAACACCATCAAATTGGTCAAAAGCCGCTATAATCCCGCCCTTTATATTGAAGGCGTACTGCTGACGATGTATGACGGTCGATTGAATGTCACCCTGCAGGTGGCGGGTGAGATTAAAAAATATTTTGGCAGCAAGGTCTATAAAACCCCCATCTGCCGCAATGTTCGGCTCTCCGAAGCCCCCAGCCACGGCGTACCGGTGCAGATCTACGACCGCTATTCCAAGGGCGCGTTGGCCTATCGCGAGATGGCAAGAGAATTTCTGGAAAGGAATCAAGAACAATGAAGAAAAAGGGATTAGGCAAAGGGCTGGACGCCCTTTTTGTAGATAACAGCTACGATTTAGAGCCCCAAGGCGGGGGAGAGACCCTTATCCGCCTTTCTCAGATCGAGCCGGATAAGAACCAACCGCGTAAATTTTTCGATGAAAAAGCATTGGAAGAACTGGCCGCCTCCATCAAGGAACACGGCTTGATTCAGCCCATCATCGTCGCCCCGCTGGAAGACGACCGCTATCGCATCATTGCAGGCGAGCGTCGTTGGCGTGCCTGCCGCTTGGCAGGGCTGGAGGAAGTCCCTGTTCTGGTGCGGGAATATACCCCGCAGGAAATCAGCGAAGTCAGTTTGATTGAAAACCTGCAGCGGGAAGACTTGAACCCCATTGAAGAAGCTCTGGGATACCGCAATCTGATGGATGTCTACGGAATGACCCAAGAGAAGATCGCGCAAACTGTCTCCAAATCCCGCTCCGCCATCGCAAATACCCTGCGTTTGCTGACGCTCCCCGAGCAGATTTTGGATTTCATCAAGACCGGTGAACTTTCGGCGGGCCATGCCCGTACATTGATCGGGCTGGAGGACGCCGATCAACAGTTGGCGCTTGCCAATAAGATGATTACCGACGAATTGAGCGTGCGCCAAGCCGAAGATCTGGTCAAAAAGAGCAAGAAAGAGCCGAAAACCGCACCCTTGCCCGACCCTGCGGTCGCGCAGGCGATCAAAGAGCTGGAAACCCGCGCCGCAAGCGGTGTCGGCAATAAGGTCCTGATCCGCCATAAGCCCGATAACAAGGGCAAAGTGGAGATCCAATACCATTCGGTCGATGAGCTGGAAAAGATCATCGAGATTTTGGAAGGGGGCGGCATTTGATGAACGAACAAGAAAGATCCTTGTTTGATGAAATTTGGGAGGCTGCAGGGCTGAAAGAAGAAGCAACACAAGAGACGACCCCTGTCGCCGAAGAGCCGATCACCGAAGATGCGATCACCGAAGATGCGATTGTCGAAGAACCCATCGTAGAGGAGACCGTTGCAGAGGAGCCCGCCATTGAAGAGGTTCCGGCAAAGGAAACCGACATCAAGAAAACAAAGAAAAACAAAGAAAAACCCGCCAAAAAGGCTAAAAAAGAGAAAAAACCGACACAAGACCATGCCGAAAAGAAAAAGAGCGTTAAATTCTTGGTCATCTATACCATTGTCTTTGTCATCGTTATCTCTGCCTTGATTTCGGGCAGCTATATGATCAGCCAACGCATTCATCTGGAGAACAACGAAGCCCAGAGCGGCATGGAACATCATTCCACCCTCCAGAATATCAAGGATAAGAACGAAGCCTTAAAGGAAGAAAACGCCACCCTCAAAGAGCAAAACGAGAACCTTGCCCTTTCGGAGCAGGATTCCACCGAGCTTTTGGATAGCGCCGCCGATATGATCGAGCATCAAGAATATCTTTCCGCCGCCATGGCGAAATATATTGACGGCAATCGTGCCGATGCCCGCACCATTTTGGCGACTGTGGACAGAGAAAAACTTTCTCCTCCCGCGAAAGAATACTACGATCTTTTGGATCAGAAGTTAAACTAATATGAAAGAAGTAATTATTTATTCCGACGGTGCCTGCAGCGGAAACCCCGGCCCCGGGGGGTGGGGAACCATCCTTTCCTATCAAGGGCGGGAAAAAGAGCTCTTCGGCAGCGAACTGCAGACCACCAATAACCGTATGGAGCTTCTGGCCGCCATTATGGGGCTGGAGCAACTCAAAGAACCCTGCAAAGTCACCCTCATCAGTGATTCCAAATACCTTTGCGAAAGCATTTTGCAAAAATGGGTCTTTTCCTGGGAGCAAAACGGCTGGCGCAAGGCCGATAAAAAGCCCGCGCTGAATGTGGACCTCTGGGAGCGGATGCTGAAGCAGCTTCGCCGCCATGAGGTGGAGGTCCAATGGATCAAGGGTCATGCGGGCCATCCCCAAAACGAGCGTTGTGACCGTTTGGCGGTCAACGCCTATCTCGCACTTAAAGAGAGGAATTCTTTATGAAAAGAGTAATTGCCATCTTGCTTTGCTTGCTGCTGGTCCTTGGCGGGACCACCGCCTGCAAGCCGGATACCGTAACCAATCCGGTGGTCGTCATCGACCCCGACGAACAGCCTAAGAAACAAGAAGCAGCGGAACAACCCCAAGAGAAAGAGGAACAACCTCAAGACGAGGAGGAAACACCCAAGGCAGAACAGCCGGAAGATACTCCCGACGAAAACACCGAGGAGCAACCCGCCAAAGACGAACAACCCACCCAAGCGGCACCGCTCGACCACCCCTTTGCCGCCACAGGGTTCAAACCCTCCACCGAAACAGAAGGAACCTTAAAGCTTTCGGGTCTGATTAAGAATACCGATACTGCCACCGCATTAAAAGACCGCACCATTACCCTCTATACGGCGGCGGATCAACCGACGTTCAGTTATGTAAACCAAAAGAGCACCGCTGTCTCCGAATGGGATTGGATGAAGTCGATGGCGGAAGCCTATGGCTTTACCTTGAAACTCACCGTCAAAAAGGCGGAAACTTCTTTGAAGGCCCAGCGAGTCGCCCTCTATGCAGGTAAGAAACTCAGCCTGCTGCAGTTTGGCGAAAAGGACCTTGCCGCCGCCATGACCTTGGCGCAATCGGCGGAAGATTATCTGGACGACACCGCCGCAACCGACGGTGTCAGCAAAGCGGTGCTGGAGCAAAGCAAACAAACCCTCTTCGCTCCGAAAGGAATGGTCACAACCCTTTGGTATAACAAAGAGTTGCTGCCCCAAGAAACCGACCCTGCCACATTGGCAAAGGAAAATAAATGGAGCATCGATGCCTATAAATCTATCTGGGATGCCTCCGCCGAAAAGGGCATTCTGCCGCAGGAAACCGATGACGAGCTCGCCTGGATCACCCTTTCGGGCAAAAGCCCGCTGACCCTGCTGAACGGAAAGCTGGATAGCAACCTCAACGCCAAGACCACCCGCGACCTTTGGGCGGATCTGAAAGACCTGCGGGCCGACTTCAAAGCCTTCACCCCTGCAGACGAAACCGAATACAGCCTCAAGCTGGGTAACGCCGCCATGACCTTCACCGCCACCCCCGAGCGTGGGGAAGAGCAGACGTTGCAATCGGCACCGCTGCCCGCAATGGAAGAAGGAACGGCAGGTACCGTCACCTTTGCCGGCACCTTTATGGCATTGCCCCGCTACCAAGCGGAAGACGATGCTCCCGCCGCTCTGGCCTTTGCGGAAGCTTGGTGTAACCGCTATACCGAAGCCCGCGCCGCCGATCTCTTTGCGCTGGGCATGACCGCCGAAGATTATGTAAACTATGTCGAGTTTGCCGAAGAGAATGGCTATCTGATCTTCCGTAGCGCCGAGATCGAAACCTTGGCAGAAAATCTGCTCCAAGGTGCTTGGGATCCCGCCATCAATCAAGAGGAGGAATATTCCAAGATCCGTATCCAACTCAACGCGCTGATCGACCGCCATAACCTTTATTATTAAGAAAACAAAAATCCGCTTCCCCCGAAGCGGATTTTTTATTGCCCAAATCATTTGGTTTCCCCATTCATTTGTGTATTTTCGTACCAATTCATTTGGTTGCGACTGCGACCGCTGCCGGTGTGCAGATGAAGGGAGCAGGTTAGCAGGTGCCGCAACACAAAAGATATCGAGCGCACCGCGCGAAGAATATTTTGATGTTGCAAACGGGACGATGAAGGGAGCAGGTTAGCAGCTGCCAACACAAAAAATATCGAGCAAACCACGGCTTGCGATGAATTTTTTGATGTTGCAAAGGGATCGTGCACAATTCATTGGTGCATACATACAAAGCATTTGTGTTTGCCGTACCAATTCATTTGGTACGCCAAATCCATTTGAGGGATAGCATACAAATCATTTGTGTATTTTCGTACCAATTCATTTGGTACAGACCAATAAATTATATCGTAGGGGCGGGGTTCCCCCTCCCGCAAAAAAATTGTGCGAATGATATCGGGCGGGGAAACCCCGCCCCCACAAGGCATACCCCAAATCATTTGGGTAGGATTCACAATTCATTTGTATATCTGCGTACCAATTCATTTGGTACGGCAAAAGCGGGACGATGAGGGCATCGTCCCCTACAAAACAATTAAATGACTATACCTAACAAATCATTTGTTAGGTGTCACAATTCATTTGGGGTGTTTTTTCGCTTTTTATTTTCTTTTTTACCAGAACCGTTCAAACCTACACAGACCGGAAAAATAAAAAAAGGAACCTGCCAAGGCAGGTTCCTTTTCTATAATTTAATCTCTTTTTCGGGGTGCAAGAAATTGGATGGATTTTTTGATTTCTTTATTCCAAACCGCGAAATCTCTTAAAATGGGATGAGATTTTCGTTTTCTCTTTTTTGGGGTCCCCGCAAAATCCAAAGATTTTGTGGGGCCAAGGAAAAAGAACCGACAATAGTGGATTATTCTCCGCAAGGAGAATTGGAACGGTTGTGGGTTCTTTTGACGCGCGTATGTCGATACGTCGAGACCGAAAAATCGGAAAAGGCGCCAATTTATAAGCCCCTTTGTACGCAGATTTCTCTAAATTCGTCTAAAGTTACCAATACTTGACGGGGCTTGGCTCCTTCAAAGGGCCCGATAATTCCCAACTTCTCCAGCTGGTCGATAACGCGGCCTGCGCGGGCATAGCCCATGGAGAGTTTACGTTGCAGCATCGAGGTGGATGCCATCCCTGCTTCGATGACGCACTCGGCGGCGGAGACCAGCAGTTCGTCGTATCCGGTCTCTTCCGTTTCGTCGGAGCTGTTGTTGCTCTTATTGCCGCGGGCGGCGAGGGTATCAATATCGGAAATGGCAGTTTGATCGTAGTCCGCGCCCATGGAATTGTTCTTGACATAATTGACGACCGCTTCCACTTCACCGTCGGCGACAAAGCAGCCCTGCACACGCATCGGCTTATTGGCACCGATGGGCTTATAGAGCATATCGCCCTTGCCGAGCAGTTTTTCCGCGCCGTTTTCGTCCAGGATGATACGGGAGTTGATACCGTTGTCCACCGCGAAAGCAATACGAGAGGGGATATTGGCTTTAATCAAACCGGTCACCACATCGGCGCTGGGGCGCTGGGTGGCGACGATCAAGTGGATGCCCGCCGCGCGTGCCTTGGCGCAAAGGCGGCAGATGCAATCTTCCACTTCCTTGGAGGAGACCATCATCAGATCCGCCAACTCATCAATGACAATGACCAAGCGGGGCATCGGCTGATAGTCGGGATGGGTCTTGCAATAGTCGTTGTAGGCCTCCAAGTTGCGTACTTGGGTATTTTTCATCAGATCATAGCGGCGGTCCATCTCGGTGCACGCCCATTGCAGGGTGCCCGCCGCCTTTTTGGGATTGGTGACGACCGGAATCATCAAATGGGGGATGCCGTTATAAACATCCATCTCCACCGCCTTGGGGTCGACGAGGATCAGTTTCACATCGTCGGGGGTGGCTTTATACAAAATCGACATCAAAATGGTGTTGATACAAACCGACTTACCCGAGCCGGTGGTACCTGCCACCAAAAGGTGAGGCATCTTCGCCACATCAAAGGTGATCAGATTGCCTGCAATATCCTTGCCCAGCGCCGAGGTCAGCGGGCTCTTGCCTTCGGCAAAGGCAGAAGAAGAAAGAACCTCGCGGATAAAGACGGTGCTGGTGGTCTTATTGGGAATTTCGATGCCCACCGCGGCTTTGCCGGGGATGGGCGCTTCGATACGCACCTGCGTTGCCGCCAACGCCAGTGCTAAATCGTCCGAAAGGGACGCGATCTTGCTGACGCGGGTACCTGCTTTGGGCGCCAGCTCGAAGCGGGTAACGTTGGGGCCCACCGCAATGCCGGTCATGGTGGCCTCGATACCGAAATCCCTTAAGGTCTGAATCAAAATTTCTTCTTTTTCCCGCAGTTCGCTTTGGGTGGTGCCTGCGGCAGACCGCCCTGCTTTCAAAAGGGTGATGGGCGGGAAATTATAAAAGCTCATCTGCTCCGCCTCTTGCGGCTGCTCCGCCTTGGGTTTGCGGGGTGCACGTTTACGGACCGGCTTGGGATCGATGGCACCGATATCGGCCGGATCGATAAAGTTTTCGGCAGAAACATCATCATAATGGAAGACCGGAATGACGTCCGTCACCTCTTCCGGCGGAGTAACATCCACCGGCGGCACCCAAACCTCCGGCTCCTCCCGCTCGCCGTCGGCCTCCATATCGGCAAAGCGGCGCTTGATCTTTTCTTCTTCCACATTATCGATCAGCACCGGCGCTTCCCGCTTCTCTTTTGCGACTGCAAAGAGCTTGCGGAAGGGCCACGCCATTTGATAGAGGGTCAGATCGAAGAAGAAGAGCACCGCAATAATGAGTGCGGCAACCATCAGGATGCCAAACCCCCATTTGCTCATCAAGGCGATCAGCGGGCAGGCGATAATGCCGCCGACCACACCGCCCTGCAGCTCCATACCTTGGTTCCAGAAATCAGCGATGCCTTGGGTGAAAAATTCCCCAAAAGGATACTCGCCGGGATACCAGAATAAGTAGCTCGACCCCGAAATGACGGTGGCGAGCACCAGACCGGTCCAGATCTTAACATTGGTACTGTATTTTTTTTCTTTATCCAAGGCGTCCACGCCCAACCACACCAAAAAGATGGGGAAGAGGAAGGTGGCAAACCCGAACAGACCATAAAACAGGTGGTTGACCAGCCAATCCTTCAGCGGAACTTCGATCGGCGTATAGATATAGATGGCAAACAGCAGTGCCAACGCGAAAAAGACCACCGCATAGATGCTGCGTTGCGTGGCTTTCTTCTTTTCGGCCCTCTTTGCCGCCGCTTCTTCTAATTTTTTCTTTTTACTTACCCGAGGCAATGCAAAATCCCCCTTAAATAAAGTTTAAAACGATCGCCGCAATACCCAGCGCGGCAGAATAAAACATCAAAACAGAAACATTTTCTTTTTTCACCAAAAGCTTCAGCAGAGAAAGACCGCCCAACGCGCCGATCAGCGCCGCGCCCATGGCGACCCAAAAGGTTCGGCCCATCATCGTCCAATCCGCGCTCATCAAGCCCTTGCCCAAAAGAGCGGGGATAGCGGTCATCATAGAAAACTCCAACGCCGCTTGGGCTTTGAAGCCCATATTCCGCGCCATGCAAAAGGTCATCCCTGTCCGCGAAAAGCCGGGGAGGAGCGACGCCCCTTGAAAAAGACCCAATTTCATCGCCTGCCCGAAGGTCAGGTCGGTCAGATCCCAATTTTTCTCGATACTGTGGTCTCCGATAAAGAGCAGGCCCGCATTGGCGATCAGCAGGCAGCCCACCAAAAGCAAGCTCTCGCCGACCCCCTCCAAAAATCCGTAGTTCTTTTGCAAAAAGACCAAGATCCAATAGGGAACCGCCGCGATGGGTGCATAGATCGCCATCTTCTGATAGCGGCTTGCCTTGCGCCAGCGGAATTTATTATTTTTACTGTCGGCAATCATTTTGCCGATCCCCTTGAGGCATTCCCAAGCGGTTTTATAAAAGAACAGCAGCATCGCCGCCGCCACCGCAAGTTCCAGCCCTGCGGGCAGGGTTTTTTCGGTGATTTTTTCAAAAAGCAGGCGGTGCGCCGAGGCAGAGAGCGGCAATGCCGAAGCCAATCCCTCCAAAAGACCGCCAAGAGCGATTTTTAATGTTTCCATTTGTATCTCCACATAATTATAGATACTATCATTATAACAAATAAGTATTTTTTATGCAACCGCATTTTTTCGCTTGACAGATTGCTCTAATTCCCCTATAATTATGATTGGTGTATTAGTATATTTTGACTAAATTATTTTAGTTTGAATTACTTTTCAGACACACAATCATAACATAAGGAGGCAAAACCATGTTCCAAGTAGAACTGTGGATGCTGATCGCCGTTGTGGTTGCTGTTGTTATTTTAGGCTTTGTCCTTTTCCTCGCCGGCTTTTCTTATAGAAAGAAGAGCAGTGAAAAGCAGATCGGTTCTGCCCGCGAAGAAGCAAAGCGAATCATCAACGATGCAATTAAAACTGCTGAAACGAAGAAGAAAGAAGCCCTTTTGGAAGCAAAAGAAGCTTTGCTCAAAGAGCGTACCGAGCAGGAAAAAGATCTCAAAGAGCGTCGCGTGGAGGTAACACGGCAAGAAAAACGGCTCCAGCAAAGAGAAGAAATTCTCGATAAGAAGTACGACAATATCGAGCGTAAGGAAGAGCTCCTTACCGAAAAGCAGCAAAAGGTTGAAAAGCTGCAGCAAGAGACCGAAGAAGTCAAAAAAGCGCAGATCGCTGTTTTGGAAAAGATCTCCGGCTATACCGCCGAGGCCGCCAAAGCCGAGCTGCTGCGCCAGATGGATTCCGAGTTGGAGCACGAATATGCTCTGCGTATCAGCGAGCACGAAAATCGCTTCAAGGAAGAGATGGACGATAAGACCAAGAACATCCTTTCTCTGGCGATCCAAAAATGTGCCGCCGACCATGTGGTGGAATCCACCGTCTCGGTGGTTGCTCTGCCCAGTGACGAAATGAAGGGCCGCATCATCGGTCGCGAAGGCCGCAATATCCGCGCGCTGGAGACCATCACCGGTGTGGATCTCATCATCGACGATACCCCCGAAGCCATCACCCTTTCCAGCTTCGACCCCATCCGCCGCGAAGTTGCGCGGCAGACCTTGGAAAAACTCATCTCCGATGGGCGTATCCATCCTGCCCGCATTGAAGAGACGGTGGAAAAGGTCAAGAGAGATCTGGAAGTTTCCATGAAGAAGGAAGGCGAACGTGCCACCTTCGAAGCAGGCGTTCATGGCCTGCATCCCGACCTCATCAAGCTGCTGGGTCGCCAAAAGTACCGTACCAGCTACGGTCAGAACGTTTTGAATCACTCCATCGAAGTATCCCAGCTCTCCGGTCTGCTGGCCGCCGAGATCGGCGCCGATGTCACCATCGCCAAGCGCGCCGGCTTGCTGCATGATATCGGTAAGAGTGTCGACTTTGAGATGGAAGGCTCCCATATCCAGATCGGTGTGGACATCGCTAAAAAATATAAGGAAAGCGAAACCATCGTCCACGCCATCGCCGCTCACCATGGCGATGTGGAGACCGTTTCGGTCTATGACGCTATCGTGCAGGCCGCCGATGCCATCTCTGCCGCCCGCCCCGGCGCCCGCAGAGAGAATCTGGAGAACTATATCAAACGTCTGGAGAAATTGGAAGAGATCGCCAATTCCTTCCCCGGCGTTGAAAAGACCTTCGCCATCCAGGCCGGTCGCGAAATTCGCATTATGGTGGATCCCGAAAAGATCTCCGACGATAAGATGACCATCTTATCCCACGATATCGCCAAGAAGATCGAGGGCGAGCTGGAGTATCCGGGTCAAATTAAAGTCCACCTCATTAGAGAAAGCCGTTCTATCGATTTTGCGAAGTAATAAACCGATGAAATGAGCGAAGACCGACAGAATAAGGAAAGAACCCGCAAAAGCGGGTTCTTTTTTGTGTCTTTTCCGTTTTTTACCGTTCGGCATATCATTATATAGCCGAAGGTAAAAGAAACGAAAATCTGCATCCAATTTAAACGGTTTTAAAAAAGGAAACAAAAAGTAAAAAACACCCTAAATGAATTGTGAATCCTATCCAAAGGATTCGAGGTATGCCTTGTAGGGGCGGGGTTTCCCCGCCCGATATCATTCGCACAGTTTTTTGCGGGAGGGGGGACCCCTCCCCTACGATATAATTTATGGGTCTGTACCAAATGAATTGGTACGAAACAATCCAAACGATTTGGGTGTACCAAATGAATTGGTACGGAAGCATACAAATGATTTGTATATGCACAATTGAATTGTGGATCGAAACACAAATGATTTGGGCTAACAAATGATTTGTTAGGAAGGCACACAAATGAATTGTGTTTCTCCACCCAATTGATTTGGTTATACAAATAAATTGTGCAGAATAGAAAACCCCCGCAAGAGCATTTCTTGCGGGGGTTATAATTTCTTTCAACAGAATTACAGTTGGTTGTAAACCGTTCAAATGGGTTGCGACTGCGACCGCTGTCTGTGACAGGGAAGGGAGCAGGTTAGCAGCTGCCGCAACACAAAAAATATCGAGCAAACAACGGCTTGCGATGAATTTTTTGATGTTGCAAAGGGGAGTGAGATAGAAATAAAATGGCGAAGACATAAAAAAGGGACCTCTTTTCAGAGGTCCCTACATTATTCTTGTCGGTCTTCGCTCATTTCAACGGTTTCTCTTTGATAGCCTTAGGAGATCTCGGATATGCCTTCGGCGTATCCGAGATTTTTCGAATAACAATGATCGCTCGCTTGTCTTCTTCTTCGGGCAGGGTATATTGATAAACCTGCTCCACCTTGCCGCCTAAAATTTTGATGGCGGCTTTGGCGTTTTCCAATTCTTCCTCGGCGGTTGCCCCCTTATAGGCGATCAAGGCACCGCCTTTTTTGACCAGCGGCAGGCAATATTCCGCCAATTTGGAAAGTTCAGCCACCGCGCGGGAGACGGCGATGTCAAAAGACCCGCGCAGTTCCTTATTTCTGCCCGCATCTTCGGCGCGGGCATGGAGGGTCTGGATTCCTTTGAGGTTCTGGGCGGTGATGACTCCGTCAATAAAGTTCAGCCGCTTATTGAGGGAATCCAGCAGGGTCATCTTTAGGTCGGGGCGGGCAAACTTCAAGGGCAGAGAGGGAAATCCTGCCCCGCAACCCACATCGATGCAGGTCGCCCTTTGGGGAAAGATGCCCTTGGATAGGGGAAAGATACTGTCCCAATAATGCTTTTTCATCATTTCTTGAGGGTCGGTAATGGCGGTCAGGTTCATCACCTTATTGGTTTCCAGAAGCTGCTCTTCAAATTGCAGTAACTGCTTCCCCAAATCGGCGGGACACTCCATGCCTTCCTGCTCCAAAAGAGCAATCAGTTTATTCATTCGTTCCATTTCGATTCTTCCTTTGCTCTAACTCGATCATTAAAACGCTGATGTCCGCCGGACTGACTCCGCTGATACGGCTGGCCTGCCCGATGGAAACCGGGCGCACCGCGGCGAGTTTCTGCCGCGCCTCCAACCGCAGACCGATCATCTCTTCATAGCAAAGATCTTCGGGCAGGCGGCGGTTTTCCAACCTCTGAAATTCCCGCACTTTGGAAAGTTGCTTTTCAATATAGCCTTCATATTTAATGGAGATCTCTGCCTGCCGCCCTTCCGCTTTGGTCAGGGCGGGGCGATCGGGGTCGATGGGCGCGAGATCAAAATAGCTGACCTGCGGGCGGGCGATCAATTCCGCAAGGGACGCGCCGCCGCTCAATGCGGGAGTTCCGCACCGCTCCAGAATTTCTTTTAAAGTTTGGTTCTGCGGCGAACAATAGGTGCACCGCAGGCGGGAAATCTCCGCTTCAATGTTGGCTTTTTTGGTTAAGAATTTTTGGTACCGCTCTTCGCTGATCAGCCCGATCTCGTAGCCGATGGGTGTCAGGCGCAGATCGGCGTTATCCTGCCGCAACAGCAGGCGATATTCGCTGCGGCTGGTCATCATCCGATAGGGTTCGGGAGTGCCTTTGGTCACCAGATCGTCGATCAACGTGCCGATATAGGAATTGGCGCGGTCGAAAACGACAGGGTCTTTGCCCTGCAGTTTGCGGGCGGCGTTGACCCCCGCCACCAAGCCCTGGGCGGCGGCTTCTTCGTATCCCGAAGAACCGTTGAATTGCCCCGCACCGTAAAGACCGTCGATAGTCTTAAATTCCAGGGTGGGATAGAGTGCCTGCGGATCGACGCAATCGTATTGGATGGCGTAGGCGACCCGCATAATTTCCGCCTTTTCCAATCCTTTGATGGAATGGATAAACTGCCGCTGAACAAATTCCGGCAGGGAAGAGGAAAGCCCTTGAATATACATCTCTTCGGTCTCCAAGCCGCAAGGCTCGATGAAGAGCTGATGGGCGGTCTTTTCCTTAAACCGCATAATTTTATCTTCGATGGAAGGGCAATAACGAGGGCCGACGCCCTTGATCTGCCCGCTGTAGATGGGGGATAAGTGGATATTCTCCCGAATGATCTCGTGGGTACGCTCGTTGGTGGCGGTCAGCCAGCAACAAACTTGATTTTCCCCGATATCCTCGTTCTCAAAGGAGAAGGGGATGATCTCTTCATCGCCCTCTTGGACGACCATTTGGGAAAAATCCAGGCTCCGCTTGTTGACCCGCGCGGGTGTCCCTGTTTTAAAACGGCGCAGGGGTACCCCTAATTTCAGCAGACATTCGCTGAGCTGATTGGCGGGGAACATCCCGTCGGGGCCACCGGGGAGCTGGCTCTTGCCGATGATGATCTCGCCCTTTAAGTAGGTGCCGGTGGCGAGGATGACCGCCTTGGCGGAATACTCCGCGCCCAAATGGGTCACCACCCCCGAAACCCTGCCGCCTTCGGTCAAAATTTCAACAATCTCGCCTTGGATCAGCATTAAGTTCTCCTGCTGCTCCAGCGCGTGCTTCATATATTGGCTGTAGCCGCGGCGGTCGCTCTGCACCCGCAGAGAATGGACCGCAGGCCCTTTGCCCAGATTGAGCATACGGCTCTGCAGGAAGGTGGCATCTGCCGCCTTGCCCATCTCGCCGCCCAAGGCATCGATCTCGCAGACCAGATGCCCCTTGGCTGTTCCGCCGATGGAGGGGTTGCAGGGCATATTGCCCACCGCATCCAGGCAGATGGTGAAGATGCCCACCTTGCACCCAAGGCGCGCGGCGGCCAATGCCGCCTCAATGCCGGCATGACCGGCTCCGATCACAGCAATATCAAGATTTTCAACTTTGTATGTTTCCATTCTTACCTCTACAACAAAAATTCTTTTTGTCCCTTTTCGGTTTTTTCTCCCTTGAAGTGTCGATACATCGATGAGCAAAAAAGGAAAAGGGCGCAAAAAGATCCGCTTATTTTTTATTTGCCTACGCAGAAGCGGGCAAAGATGTTGTCAATCATTTTTTCAGTTACAGATGCTCCCGTTACTTCGCCCACAGCGGATGCCGCTTCGGTAATATCCAACGATGCTAAATCGGGGGTGAAGCCCATCTCCAGGCAATTGATGGCGCGGCGGACGCTCTCTCTGCCCGCCAGCAACCGCTGGGCTTGGGAAAGGGAGGTCAAGATGCCTTGGTCGCCGCAATCTTCGGCGGAATATTGGGTTTGAATCCATCCATCGATGGATTCCAAACCCTCGCCTTGCTTGGCAGAAAGTTTTACTATATGTATAAAATGCTCTTTAATATACTCTAAGTCTGCTTTTTGGGGAAGGTCCGCCTTATTGATGATCGCCAAATTGCGGTCATTGCCAAATTCATCGGCAAGGGCGCGATCTTCCTCGGTCAGGGGGCGGGAGCCATCGAAAACCGCAAACACCACCTGCGCTGCTTGGGCGCGGGCGCGGGCAATATCGATGCCCTGCTGCTCGATGGGGTCGGCGGTGGTGCGGATGCCGGCGGTGTCGGCAATGTGGCATTTGAGATCGCCGAGGCGGCAACCTTCGGTAACGGTGTCGCGGGTGGTGCCCGCAATGTCCGAGACAATGCTGCGGTCGTAGCCCAACAGCCGATTCATCAGGGTGCTTTTGCCCACATTGGGGGCACCCACAATGGCGATGTTCAGCCCCTCTTTAATAAGCTGCCCACGATCGGAGCCTGCCAATAGAGCCGAAAGTTCTTGCTCGATGGATTGCAGCTCCGCTAAAGTATCTTCTTCGGGCGCGTCCACTTCGTCGGGGAAATCCACATACGCCAAAAGGGCGGTATTCAGGTCCACCAGCCGCTCGTAAACTGCCGAAAGTCGGCGGGAAAGATGCCCTTCCAACTGCGAAAGCGCGTTCTTGCGCTCGGCACGGGAGGTGGATTCGATCAGATCGATCACCGCCTGGGCTTTGATGAGATCCAGCTTGCCGTTTAAAAAGGCACGCTTGGAAAATTCGCCGGGCTGAGCCATGCGGCAGCCCTTTTGCAGCAGCAACTCGCAGACACTCTGCAAAACATATAAACCGCCATGGCAACAAAGCTCGATGGTATCTTCGCCGGTATAGGAGCGGGGCGCTTGATAATAGGTCACCACCGCTTCATCGTAAAGCTCCCCATCCGCTTGGATGCGGCAAAGGGTCGCCTTGCCGTGCAGAAGTGTCGCGGGCGCACCGTTTATTCTATTGAGCAGGGGAGCCACCACCGATAACGCATCACTGCCGCTCACCCGAATGATCCCCAGCGCCGCGGTCGCAGGCGCTGTGGCAATCGCACAGATCAAATCACTCATTATTCATCGTCCTTATTTCAGATTTATATCTCAATTTTTTATTATAACATATAAAACAATTGATTGTCTATCCTTTTCCTTGCACAATTCATTTGGTACGAACCATCGTTTATATTGTAGGGGCGGGGTGGCCCCGCCCGATATTGTTTTGAACAATCCATAGCGGGACGGGAACCCCGTCCCCTACAAACAACATTCAGATCCACAAATCATTTGTGTTTGCCTTACAAATCATTTGGTACCCCAATTCATTTGGGTGGATATACAAATGCATTGTGTTTGCCTAACAAATCATTTGTATGTCTCATACCAATTCATTTGGTTGTTCTGTTCCAATTCATTTGGTATCAAGAAAGACATATAAAAAAGGAACCGATATGAAAACCGGTTCCTTATTTTTAAATTATAATTTTCCAAACCGTTCAAATCGGATGCAGATTTTCGTTTCTTTTACCTTCGGCTATATAATGATATGCCGAACGGTAAAAAAACGGAAAAGACATAAAAAAGAACCTGCAAAAGCAGGTTCTTTCCTTATTTTGTCGGTCTGCGCCGATTTCAACGGTTTATTTTTTAAAGCTTACTACTACGCGGCGCTTCGGCTCACTTCCTACGGAGAATGTGGTGATGTTCTCTTTTCCGTTGAGTGCCGCATGGATGATTCTGCGCTCATAGGGGCTCATCGGCTCCATGGTGATGTTGCGCTTATATTTGATCGCCTTTTCGGCGTTCTTCTCTGCCAGATTGGTCAGAGTGCGGATGCGCTTGGCGCGGTAGTTTTCGGTATCAAGGGTGACGCGGAACTTATCGCCGCTTCTGCCCTTATTGACCACCAGGGTGCAAAGGTATTGAGCGGCATCGAGGGTCTCGCCGCGACGGCCGATCAGCACACCCATCTTGGCGCCGGAGGCTTCCACATAATAGTGGCCTTCTTCACCGATCTCCACCTTCACGGCGGCATCCTCTTCGGCACCGATCTGAACCAAAAGGCCCATCATAAAGTCGATGATCTTTTTGGAGTTTTCATCGTCGACGGGTTTCTTTTCCACTTCGGGGAAGAGGGGAGCGGCAGGCTCTGCCGGCTCTTTCTTTTCCTGCTTTTTATTTTCTTTCTTTGCGGCGTTCTTTTTATTCTTTCCGCCGGAAAGTTTTTCAGGCTCCCAAGCGGGGATGGCGGGTGCCTTCTTTTCTTCCTTTTTGGGCTGCTCGATCTCTTCGTCGGCAACCTCGATCTCGACCTTGATCTTTGCCAAGGTGGCACCGATCCCGAAGATGCCCTTGCTGGGGGTCTCTTCGACGGTATAGCTTAAAAGGTCTTTATCTTCATTGAGTTCCTCGGCGGCTTTTTCCACCGCGTCTTCGATGCTCTTTCCTTCAAAAAATAATTCTTTAATAGCCATGGTTTTCCTCTTTTATTTATTTCTTATTCTTTTTCTTACCTTCTGCGATTGCAGCGGCTTTCTTTGCGGCAGCAGCGCTGCGCTTTGCCTTCTTTTGCTCCTTTTCACGTTCCACACGTGCTTCCGCCTCTTCCAGAACCTTTTGCGGATTATACATCTTATTGAGAATCCAGGTCTGACCGATGCTCAAGATATTACCCATGATCCAGTATACACCCAACGCACAGTTAAGGGTATAGCAGAAATAAAGGGACATCAAGGGCATCATATAGGTCATCGTCTTACCGGAGCAACCGTTTTGCATCTGGGGGTCCTGGGTTGCGGCGTTGAGTTTCTGGGAGATCCAAGAACCCACAAAACCGGTAATTGCCGCCAAGATAGGAATGATCAGCATCCAGCTTAGAAAATCATCGCTGGGGGTGGCGGAAAGATCGATGACACCAAACAGCTTACCGCCGCCGATGCCCACATCGAGCCCTGCTTTTTGGGCAGCGTTATGGATCTGCAGCTCATAATTGCTGATCTCGCCGACCTTGGCAGGGTCCTTGGCGATGGCTGCCATCACCTTTTCCATGGTCTTGGGCAAAACATCCTTCACTTTCAGTGCCAGTTCATAAACACGCTGGGCGGTATTCTTGGTGAAAAATTCACCCATACCCACATAAGTGATGGGGTGACGAACGATGGAATAGATCAAAAAGATCAAGGGCAACTGGATCAACAACGGCAGACAACTGCTCATCGGGTTATAGCCTTCCCGTTGATAGAGCTTTTGCAGCTCCATATTGTATCTTTCCTGATTGTTGCCGTATTTCTTTCTCAAGGCATCCTGGAAAGGACGCAGGCGAACCATCTGCAGAGAATTTTTCTGCTGCTTCATCGAAAGGGGGAAGAGGATGATCTTCACGATCAACGCATAGGCAACGAGCGCCAAAGCGTAGTTATTAAACAACAGTTTATAGCACCATTGCATAATCCACGCAAAGGGAACAATTAAATAATCCCACATCGTTTATTTTCTCCTTCTAAATATTTCCCCGAGCGTTTCGGGGACGGGATCGATTCCACCCATCGACCAAGGGTTACAGCGCAATATGCGCCATACAGCCAAAACTCCGCCGATCAATATGCCGAAGCGCAAAATCGCCGTATAGGCGTATGCGGAGCAGGTGGGATGAAATTTGCAGCGGGCAGGGAGATGGGGCGAGATCCATTTTTGATACGCCCGAATCGGAAGCAAAAAGAGCTTGCGGATTCCTTTTAGGATGCTCAAACCGAAAAGGTCTCCTTAAAAATTTCTTCAATATCGGTACTTTTCAGGGAAAGGCTCCTTGCCCGAGCGACGATGATAATATCGCAGCCCTTGGGCAAAATCGCAGCCTGCTGCTGCGCTGCCGCGCGGATGATCCGGCGGATGCGATTCCGCTGGGGAGAATTGCCCAGCTTCTTGCTGACGGTCAGCCCTAAACGGGTTTGACCCAGCCGATTTTTTCGCCAATAGATCACCAGCGGTTTATAAACCGCACTTTTTCCCTGATGGTATGCTCTTTTGAAATTGACGTTTTCCTTTACGCTTTCGATTCGCATTCGATCTCCGTTCTTTTAATAAAAAAGGCCACAAATCATACTTTGTGGCCCTTTATTATTAGTGACTTAATCTTTTTCTGCCCTTTGCTCTTCTTCTGGCCAACACTTTGCGGCCGTTGGCGGTCAGCATTCTCTTTCTGAAGCCATGGACTTTGCTTCTTTGACGCTTTTTAGGCTGATATGTCCGAACCATTTTCTAAACCTCCTTCAAATTCTTATCACGGAATTATTTCCGGATTTGGATTCATCTTCATTTTTTGAGCAAATTACATTATATATAAGTAAACATAATTTGTCAATATTTATTTTACTTAAAATTTGAGACTTTGACGAATGATCTCGATAAGATCCTCGATCTTGACACGGTCCTGCTTCATGGAATCGCGATAGCGAATGGTGACGCAACCGTCCTCTTCGCTCTCGAAATCGTAGCAGATGGAGAAGGGCGTACCGATCTCATCCTGGCGGCGATACCGCTTACCGATAGAACCGGCATCGTCAAATTCGATATTAAATTCCTTGCAGAGCGGGGCATAGACCTTTTCCATTGCCGCTTCGGAAAGCTTTTTGGAAAGGGGCAGTACCGCAGCCTTGACCGGAGCCAAAGCGGGATGCAGGCGCAGAACGGTTCTCTTATCGTTCTTTTCCGCATCCAAGATCTCTTCGTCGTAGGCTTCGCAAAGGAAAGCCAGCGCGACGCGGTCGGCACCCAGCGAGGGCTCAACCACATAAGGAACATAATGCTCATTGGTCTCGGGATCGAAATATTCCAAGCTCTTGCCGGAGGCTTCTTGGTGGCGGCCCAGATCGTAGTTGGTACGATCCGCGATGCCCCACAGCTCACCCCAGCCGAAGGGGAACATAAATTCGATGTCGGTGGTGGCTTTGGAATAGAAAGAAAGCTCTTCCTTCTCATGGTCACGCAACCGCATATTCTCTTCTTTCATCCCCAAGGAAAGCAGCCAATTCTTGCAGTAATCTTTCCAATAATAGAACCAATCCAAGTCGGTATCGGGTTTGCAGAAAAATTCACATTCCATCTGCTCAAATTCGCGGGTACGGAAGACAAAGTTGCCCGGAGTGATCTCATTACGGAAAGACTTACCGATCTGGCATACGCCGAAGGGCAGTTTTTTGCGGGTTGTACGCTGAATATTCGCGTAGTTGACAAAGATCCCCTGCGCAGTTTCGGGGCGCAGATAAACTTCGTTTTTCGCGTCTTCGGTAACACCGATAAAGGTCTTGAACATCAAATTGAACTTACGGATATCGGTAAAGTTCTTGCTGCCGCAATCGGGGCACTCGATATTGTTTTCCTTGATATAATCCTGCATCTGCTCGAAGGTCATCCCCTCGGCCTTGCCGCCGAAATCTTCGATCAGTTTATCGGCGCGATGGCGGGCATGGCAATCCTTGCAATCCATCAAAGGATCGGAAAAACCGCCCACATGGCCGCTGGTCACCCAAGTTTCGGGGTTCATAATGATGGC
>JAZSBU010000155.1:0-7098 GCA_045602565.1 Eubacteriales bacterium
CTCTCACCGGCATTTCTTTTCTCAACGCGTGCATAAAGATCGTTGAGGTATGCATTTTTCAATGCCATCTTTCATCACTCCTATAATAGAATAAAAAAATTTTAGCACCAAGGAAAAAAATTGTCAATAAAAAAAATGCAATTCTATGCTTTAATTCGCAAAATTTTTGTGATATGATAATACTATGGTTAAGATAGAACGAAAAAAACAAATACTTCTTTGGGTGTTGATCCTCGCCTTGCTGATCGGGGGAGCGGCGGCAGCCTTTGTTTTACTGCGTCCCAAGAAACCCGATGCCAAGGCGCTTTTGGAAGAGGCCGATTCTCTCACAAAGCAAAACCTTTGCCTGATGGCACTTTTGGAAGAGGAGCCCGAGAACACCGCCTATCAAGAGCAACTTTTGGCAAACTACGCCACCTTAGGTGCCGACCCCTTGACCCTTTATGCCTTGGAGCAAAAATACGGCATCCAAGCCGAGCCTGCCGCGCAGACCGCGCCGGAAGAGGCGGGTGCTCTTTTAAATCGAGGCGGCATTGCAGGGATGCCCGACTATAAAAATTCCTATTCGGTGGCGCAAGGGGCGGATACGACATACTATGCAACCGCAGACGGCATCTATACCGATTATTGCGGATTGAAGCAGCAGATCGCCGCCATCGGCGCCAGCCACTTGATCGCCGCAGAAAACGGGCTATATTATCTCAATGATGTTCAACAAAAAGTCCAATACATTGCGCGGGACGGGCATAAGATTGAGACCCTTTCCCCCATCGATGCCATTAGTTTTGCGTTCTTTGGAGATGCCCTCTGGATCATCGATACAAACAACGATCTCTACCGCGACGGAACGAAAATCGAAACGGAACACAAGGTCCGCGCCCTTGCCGCCGCGCCCGATACCCTTTATGCCGCCTGCAACGACGAAAGCGGCGCAGCGATGGGCGTACTTGCCATTGATCAAAGCGGAGCCGCATCGATGGCGCTCCCTTCCCCCGCCCTCTCTATCTTCGGCGGCGAGGACGGATGCCTCTACTACATCAATGAGTTCGGATTGCCGATGCGCTACCAACCTGCAACCAAAGAAGCCTCTTTTCTCAGCGAAAAGAAAGCCATCGCTGTGACATACGAACAACAAGCGGTCTATATATTAAATGAAAAAGGAAAGGTTCAACAAATCCACTGACACAATGAATAAACACAGCGGGATTTCCCCTTAACTTTTGGTTATTTCGACAAAATGTAAATTTAGGGATTGAAATCACCGCTTTAGTGTGCTATAGTAATACCATCATTTCTCGTTGAAACGCTTGGGATGCAAAGACCGAGCGCGGAGAGGACTCTGGAGAATCCCATTCAATTGGGTGCCGAAGGTGCAAGGCTGCAAAGCCGAATCTCTCAGGCAAAAGGATAGAGTTTCATAAAATAGCCTATGCTCTTTTTATGGTCTATCAACAGAGTTCGCCGCG
This sequence comes from Eubacteriales bacterium, assembly GCA_045602565.1. Lineage (GTDB taxonomy): Bacteria > Bacillota > Clostridia > Oscillospirales > QAKW01 > QAKW01. The sequence goes on from JAZSBU010000155.1 coordinate 1,467, forward strand.
AGAAATCGCGGCGATTTTTTTATTTTGTTAAATTATTTTTAGGAGGTTCGTTTACAATGGACAAAATCATGCACGCGATCGAAACCGTCAACGGCGAAATTAACGGCGTTGTTTGGGGAACTTTCGGTCTACTTCTTCTTGTCGGTACAGGCATCATCATTACTGTACTTACCAAGTTCTTTCAGGTTTCTCATATTGGCCTGTGGTTCAAACACACGCTTGGCAGCCTTTTCAACAAGGATGTTATCAAACACAGCAAGGAAAAAGGTTCCATCTCTCCTTTCCAGGCCCTTTGCACTGCGCTTGCCGCAACGGTTGGTACCGGTAATATCGCCGGTGTTGCCGCCGCGATCAGCATTGGTGGTGCGGGTGCTGTTTTCTGGATGTGGCTGGCAGCATTCTTTGGCATGATGACCAACTATGCAGAAAATGTGCTCGGTATCTATTTCCGCCGCAAGAATGACAGCGGTGAATGGTGCGGCGGTGCTATGTATTATCTTACCGACGGTCTTGGTAAGAAAAAGGGGATGAAATATGTCGGAAAAATCCTGGCGATTCTTTTCTGCATTTTCGCAATGCTGGCTTCTTTCGGTATCGGCAGCATGGGTCAGGTCAACAAAATCGTTACAAACATAGCGCAAGCATTTGACGTATCTGCTCTTTCTTCGATTGAAGTGTTTGGCGGTGTTTCGCACTATAATATTATCCTCGGCGCAATCATTATGTTGCTTACTGCGCTTATTACCCTTGGCGGTCTTAAAAGAATCGCGAACGTTGCCGAAAAGATCGTTCCCTTTATGGTTGTCCTTTTCGTTCTCGGAAGCCTTACCATCATCGGCATCAATTATGCCAACATTCTTCCCGCCTTTAAAGCCATTTTTGTCAATGCCTTTAAGCCGGAAGCCTTTGTCGGAGGTGGGATCGGCGCGGTCATCGGCAAGGTCGTTACTCAAGGTTTCAAACGCGGTGTTTTCTCCAACGAAGCCGGTCTCGGTTCTTCTGTCATGGTTCACTCCAACTCCAATATCAAAGAGCCTGTAAAACAAGGTATGTGGGGTATCTTTGAAGTATTTGCCGATACTATGATCGTTTGCACTATGACTGCTCTTGTTATTCTTACTGCCGGCGGTCTGAACGGCGGTGTATTTAATGTTCTGACCGGCGAGATTGCAGCCGGCTACACCGATGCCACCCTTGTGGGCGGTGCCTTTAACTCAGTTTTCCCTTGGGGAAATATCGGCGAAAAGTTCATTGCGATTGCCATGTTCCTCTTTGCTTTTACTACGGTTCTGGGATGGTCTCACTACGGTTCCAAAGCATGGGAATACCTCTTTGGCTCTAAGACTACATTTATCTTCCGTATTATCCATGTTTGCACCGTTATCTTCGGCGCGATCCTTACCTCTTCCCTTGCCTGGGATATTTCGGATACCTTTAACGGTTTGATGATGATCCCCAACTTGATCGGTGTTCTTGCGTTGTCTCCCCTGGTTGTGAAGATCACAAACAACTATCTGAGAAGAACCAAGAAGGGCGAAGATATTGAGCCTATGTATAATTTCGATCCCGAAATACAAGCGCAGGAAATCGCACGCGAGATTTCTGAAGACTAATATAAACGCAATGACGGCAGAGAACTTCTTCTCTGCCGTCTTATTTTTTATTTTATCCTTTGACCGCGCCGGAGATCACCCCGCGGATGATCTGCTTTTGCGCCAGCGCATAAAAGACCACAATAGGGATAATTGCCAGCACCAGCAATGCCATAAATGCACCGTAGTCCACCGTTCCGTAGCTATCGGTGACTGCCGATTGGATCGCCATGGGAATGGTATAATATCCTTTGGTCTTATCCAATACCAATGTTGGCAGCAGATAGTCGTTCCAGATCCACATGGTTTGCAAAATCGCCACCGAGATATAGGTGGGCTTCATAATCGGCAATACCACGCGGAAAAAGGTGGAAAGCGGGTTGCAACCGTCGATCATTGCCGCTTCTTCGATGGAGATGGGAATGGATTTAACAAAGCCGGTGAACATAAATACCGCCAGCCCCGCACCAAAGCCTAAATAGACCAGCGGAATGGTCCAAGGGGATGTGAATCCCAACCGATCTGCCAAATAAGGCAGGGTAAACATCACCATTTGAAAGGGCACCGCCATCGAAAAGACAAAGAGATAATAGATCCCTTTGCACCAACGGCTGCCCACCCGATTGAGATACCAGGCGCACATCGAGGTGCAGACTAAGATCAACGCCACCGAACCAACGGTCACCACCAAGCTATAGCCTACAGAATTGAAAAAATCAATGGAACGGATACCGCGGAGATAGTTTTCAAACCCGACAAAGCTTTGAGCGGTGGGCAAGCCAAATACTTGACCGGTGATGGCTTCCTTTTCTTTAAAGGAATTAAAGAGCAACACCACCAGCGGATAGATATAGACGGCGCAGATCGCCGAAAACAGCGCGGTGAGCCATCGATTTCGTTTTCTCTCGATCATTGCTGCACCTCCCTTTTATGGGTGCTGCGGAGCTGAAAAAGAGCAATGACGGCAACGATCAGAAAGAAGATGACCGCCATCGCCTGCGCGGTACCATGGGATTTGGGAGTAACTCCATAGGTGTTTCGGATCGCCATTGCCAGCATCTCGGTCATTCTTCCGGGTTTGCCGTCGGTCAGCGCCAAATTTTGATCATAAAGCTTAAAGGAATTGGTCAGCGTCAAAAAGATACAGATGGTGATGGAGGGCATCACCATCGGGACGGTGACGTGCCTTAAGATCTGCCACCGCCCCGCGCCATCGATCTTTGCCGCTTCGCTCAGTTCTTCGGGGACCGATTGCAAGCCTGAAATATAGATGATCATCATATAGCCAATCTGTTGCCACGCCAATACCACCACCAAGCCCCAAAATCCGAAGGTGGAATTATAACTTAAATCTTTGCCAAATAGAGGGATCAAAACGCCATAATTTAAAATCATTTTCCAGATATATCCAAGAACAATGCCGCCGATCAGGTTGGGCATAAAGAACAAGGTCCGAAAAAGATTGGTGCCGCGGATGCCGCGGGTAAGTGCCAACGCCACCGCAAAGGCACAAAGATTGATCAGTACCACCGAGACCAACGTAAACAAGGCGGTGAAACCGAAAGAATACCAAAAGTTGCTATCGGCGGTAAAGACCCGCAGATAATTGGCAAAGCCCACAAAGGTAGGATTTTCAATAGTGGCAAATTCACAAAAAGATAGATACAGTCCCACAAAAAAGGGGACGACAAAGCCGATCAAAAACGCAATCAGCGTGGGGAGCAAAAAGAGCGGAAACCACCGCTTGAGTGTTCTGTTCATATCAGTGGGCGGCGCTATACTCTTTCCGCCAGCCATCGACAAACGCGGTCTCCACATCCTTCCAAAGGGCATCGGTCAGCCCGCCCTGGGCATATGCCAGCAACGCGGCACCCACGCCATCCTTCCATTGATCCGAAGGAATGGTGGAAAAATCCCAGGAGACCGGTGTCTTGCCTTCATCCAGCAGTTGGTCCGCCGCTTTGATCAAAGGATTGGTGGATTTTTTGGCATTTTTAAAGGGGCTGACAAATCCCATCTCCTCCGCCAATGCTTTGGTACCCGCTTCGGAGGTCACCACCCATTCCATAAAATCCAAGGTGGCTTGAATGTTCTTTTCGCCTGCATTTTTATTGACGCACCAATAGTTCTCGCTGCCGGTGCAAAGGCCTTGGTCCTCTTCATCCTCCGCTCCGATATAGATGGGCATCATCCCCACATTTTCTGCGCCGAGCTTTTGCTCCATTGCATCGCCCCACGCCCAAGTACCGTTCTGATAGAAGACGGCTTCGCCGTTATTAAATTCATTGGCGGCTTCATCGCCGGTCTTGGCACCGATCTCGCCGGGAGCGCAGGTGGCATTTTTCAGATACAGATCCCAGATCGCCCGATACTCTTTGAGATAAGTGCCTTTGATGGCGGGGGAAAGATCGATATCGTCCTCCTCATATTCATAATAGATCGGCAGGTTTGCCAAATGGGTCTTGAACCGCCAATCGGAGGAGGAATCCATCCCTGCCGATGTGAAGGCACCTTTGATGCCTAATGTTTCTTTATTGGCCTGAATATCCTCCACCAGCGCTTTAAAAGTATCAAAAGACCGAACATCATTCAGTGATTTCACCTTGGCGTTCTCCAGGGCAAAATAGCGGTCCAGCAGTTTTTTATTATAAATCAATCCATAGGTTTCCAACACATAGGCGATGCCATAGACCTTATCGTCTTCTTCCAAGACAAAATCATCCTCGGTCAGTTGGTTATAGACCGCGGTATCGGAGAGATCATAGCAATAATCCTTCCAGCCCGCCAAGCCCACAGGGCCGTTGACCTGAAACAAGGTGGGCGGTGTGCTCTTAACGATCTCCGCCGCCAAGGTATCTTCATAGGTGCCTGCCGCTGCGGTGACCACCGTCACCTTCACGCCGGTCTCATCGGTATAGGTTTTTGCCAATGCCTTCCATTGGGCATCCTGCTCCGGCTTGAAATTCAAATAATAGACCGCACCTTCCCCGCCGCCGCGGGCACAGCCCGAAAGACAGCCTAAAATCAATAGTGCAATACAAAGAAATGATAAAATGCGTTTCATTCTTTTTCCTCCTTAAACTATGTTTCCTTTCTATTTTCGGAAAAATAATGAAAAATATACGATATTATATAAAAAAGCAGCCGACCGATGCGGTCGGGTGCTGATCTTATTTGAATAACTTGGAAAGTTTATCCATAAATGTATTGCGTTTTTCAAAATTCTTATGATCGAGGGTCTTGGCAAATTCCTTCAGCAGATCCTTTTGCTTTTTGGAAAGGCCGCGGGGGATCTCCACCTCCACAGTGACATAAAGATCGCCCTTTGCCTTGGAATTGATGCGGGTAACACCTTTTCCGCGGAAGCGGAAGGTACTGCCGGTCTGGGTCCCTTCGGGCAGATCGTATTCCACCTTACCTTCCAGGGTTGGAACCTGCAATTTGGCGCCCAAGGTGGCATCGGTGAAGCTGACGGGGATCTTGCAATACAGATCGGTGCCGCGCCGCTCAAACAATGCATGGGGGCGCACACGAATACCGATATAGACATCGCCGTCCGGTCCGCCGTTGACCCCTGCATGGGCTTGGTTCCGCATGGTCAGGGTCTGCTCATCGTCGATTCCTGCAGGGACGGTGACCTTGATCTTTTTATCTTCGGTGATAATACCGCCTTGGCAATGGGGGCAGGGAACTTTAATCTTTTTACCGCGCCCGCCGCAGGTGGGGCAGGTGCTTTGGGATTGGATATTGCCCAAAATGGTACGCTGAACGCTGGTGACAACACCGCTCCCCTTACATTGCGGGCAGGTCTCCAGCTCTACCCCGCCCTTCGCGCCGGTGCCGTTGCAATGCTTACAGCTCTTGCGGCGGCGGAGATGGATCTCTTTTTCACAGCCGAAGGCGGCTTCTTCAAAGGAGATGGTGACCATCGTTTCGATACCCTCGCCCTTGCGGGGCGCGTTGGAGCGGCGACCACCGCCGCCGAAACCGCCAAAACCGCCCATTCCGCCAAAGAACGAACTGAAGACATCACCGAAATC
>JAZSBU010000156.1:0-2222 GCA_045602565.1 Eubacteriales bacterium
ACAGAGCGTAGTTCTGGAACACCATCGCGATGTCACGATCCTTCGGTGCAACATCGTTAACCAGTTTGTCGCCGATATAAAGCTCACCGTCAGAAATTTCTTCCAAACCAGCGATCATACGCAAGGTTGTAGATTTACCACAACCGGAAGGACCAACGAGTACCAAGAACTCCTTATCTTCGATTTCAAGATTGAAGTCCGATACTGCCACAACACCACCGGGATATCTTTTATAAATACCTTTTAACGACAAACTAGCCATATTTGATTAACCTCCTGAATATATCATTTGTCATATAATACTTTACCACAACGGCATTAAAAATGGAATACTTTTTTTAAACAAATTTAATATCAATATTTTGTAAATAATGCACAAACTTTCTGCTCGCTCAACAAAATCATGGTTATTTTTAGCAGAAATCACAAAAATATTATCCGTCTTTTTCCAAAATCGTTATTTCATCATCCGTAAGATAGCGATACTCCCCTTCGGCGAGCTTGGCATCCAAGGATAATCCGTGGATGGAATTACGATGCAATTTCAGCACCTCGTTATCGATAGCAAAAAACATTTTCTTGATTTGATGGAATTTCCCCTCAGAAATTCGAACCAAGCCATAGCAGTCACCTTGCGGGATATAGTAAGCCGGTTTGCATTGAGTCCCGTCCTTAAACCGAATACCATTTTCAAATTCTCGGATATTTTGATTCGTCACCGGATGTGCGGATAATACGGAATATTCTTTATATACATCTTTTTTGGGAGCAAGCAGGCGATGGGCCAGAGGTCCGTTATTCATCAAAAGAACAAATCCTGTCGTATCTTTATCCAGCCGACCGCACACAAACAGGTCTTTTTTTAAGTCCTCTTTATCCAAAAGATCAAACACGGTTTTACTCTTTGAATCTCTATTTGCGCAGACAACCCCCGCAGGTTTATTCAGCATAATATAAAAATAGCGTTGGTATGCAAGAGGTTTACCATCCAGAGAGACTTCCGTCTTCTCATTTAACTGCAAACTGCCGCTTTTGGCTTTTATGCCATCAACGAACACTCTGCCGGACGAAACCATTTTTTTCGCTTCTGTTCGCGCTATATTCAAAGTATCACATAAAAATTTGTCTAATCTCATTTTTTATAACATCATTCTTTCACAAATCCGTGCACAAACCCATTATATGAAGAGGCCGAAATATCTCCGCCGATCACCTTGCTATTATAAATAAACAAATTCGCGTACACATCTTCATTGGCATCAGGATAGTTTGTAACAAGATAGGTATATTTTTTTACTCGGTATCCTTTGAATTTCGACAGATCAAAACCGCTGATTTTTTGAAATTCATTATAGGATTCATACGCATCATCAAACTCTGTCGGAATAATGATCTCTTCGATCAACAACGGCTGTTTTTCTGTTTCGTAACCGTATGTTTTCAAAAAGTTTGTTTGTTGTTCGATGGTTTTCGCCGTTGTATCAACTGTGCTTTTCAATACATCGACCGAATCTTTCGGGGTAAACGCAGCAAACGCCCCTAATGCGAGGCAAACAACAGCACAAAAGCCCCACATAATATTCCGATTAAGTTTAACAGACCATATAAACATATAATCATCCCGCTTTCAAAATAATTATATTAATTTATATGGTCTGTATGTATCAATTATTCAGCTTTCTCTGCAATTACTTTCTGCGTAATGTTTGCAGGTGCTTCTCTATACTCCAAGAATTCGAAGTTAAATGTTGCACGTGCGTGGGTCATACTGCGCAGATCCATTGCATAAGAATTCATTTCGCTCATCGGAACGATCGCAGTGACGATCTTATACCCTCTGACCTCCGAAGCATCCATCGAAAGGATCTGACCGCGACGCTTATTGATATCACCGATAATATCACCCATCAACGCATCGGATACATGGACAGTAAGTGTTCCGACAGGCTCAAGCAAAACAGGATTTGCCGCCTTCATACCTTCTTTAAACGCAATCGAAGCTGCGGTCTTAAATGCCATTTCAGAAGAATCCACCGGATGATACGAACCATCCAGCAAAGTGGCTTTCAAACCGGTCACAGGATAACCGGCCAAGACCCCTTTGGCAATGGATTCACGCAATCCTTTTTCAACTGCGGGAAAATAGTTTTTGGGAACAGCACCGCCAAAAACCGACTCCGCAAACTCAAATTCGCCCTCAAACAACGGCTCAAATTCGATCC
>JAZSBU010000157.1:0-2536 GCA_045602565.1 Eubacteriales bacterium
ATGTGTTAGGCACGCCGCCAGCGTTCGTCCTGAGCCAGGATCAAACTCTCTAAAAAAAATTTAATCAAGTTCTTATCCAGCTCATAACAAATACTTCTAAAAACTGGCTTAAAAGTTCTTTTGTTAATCGCTTTCGCCACAGCGAAATTCTCCGCCGTGGACTTTACAATTAACGGGTCCTTCTTTTATGATGCTGTTCAATTTTCAAGGTTCATTGCTTGCCGCTTTTTTGCGACAGCCCAAATATAATACCACTACGGACTCCGTTTGTCAACACCTTTTTCAATATTTTTTAAAAAATATTTATATATAAATATATATAAGGAAGAAAGCGGATCAAAAACGGATTCTTCTGGCAATGCGGCGGCGCCGACGGGTATTATTTTGCCAGATCATAAAGATAATATATGCAATTATTGCCAAAATTATTACAATCGAAATGATCCGAACAATAATGTTGCTGAAAAAGGTTTTAATGAGGTGCAGGTAATACAGGATGGCGCTGCGCTCCAGATCGCTGCCCGCCACCAGTTCCATGGTACCGTAGTTGGCAATGACCTTGCCCGCTTCGTCCTTTTCCACGATGGTGACCTTGCCCAAAACATCGCCGGTTTTGATGGGCGCGTGGGCGGGGTTTTCAGCGTTATATTCCGTCTCCACCTGCCAGACAAATTTTTCGCGGTCCTCCACATCGGCGCCGTCCGCAACCACCGCTTCCAGCTTTTCCTTGGGTACCAGCATCACATAATCGCTCTTGGCGCAAAGGGCGACCGGAATTTCCTGCACCGAGATATTTTCGGGCAGCAGGGTGCGGATGCTATAGTTATTGAACGCCCATTTATATAATGTAACGGAATCTTCAAAGATGGGGTTGGTGGTATTTTCGGTATAGCTGGCATTCATCGCCACCGCGATGTATTCCATTCCCTTATATTTCGCCACCGAAACCAAATTATAGCCGGCGGCGGAGGTGGTACCGGTCTTGCCCGCCTCGCAATATTTATAATAGTTGCCCGAATTCATCCGCATCAACTGGTTGGTGGTGATCAAGGTGCGGGAGGGGTTCATATTGCTTTCGGGCAGGGTATAACTGCTCGCGCTCAAATAAGGCATCAAGCGGCTGTCGGCAAACACCTTTTGCGCCAAGATCGCCATATCGGCGGCGGTGGTATAGTGGTTCTCATCGGTCAGGCCATGGGTATTGACAAAATGGGTATTCTTCATTCCCCACTTCTTTGCCTGCGCGTTCATCTGCTGAACAAAGGCTTCGATGCTGCCGCAAAGATGGATCGCCAGCGCGTTGGTCCCTTCGTTGGCCGAGGAAACCGCAATGCCATACATCAGGTCTTCCAGAGAAACCACTTCCCCATCCTTGAGTCCCATATTGGAGCTGCCGATCACCAGATCGGCGTAGGATGCATCCTTATCAAAGGTGATGGTCTCCTTCAGGTCCTTGATGAGGTCGATCGCCACCGCCATCGTCATCAGCTTGGTGGTGGAGGCGGGATGGATCTTTTCATCGGGATTTTTGGCATAGATGGTCGCGCCGGTGTTCAGGCTGACCAGCATGGCATTGTTCGCCTTGATGCTCGGCTCTTCCACTTCGGCGAAGGCGAAGGGCGCGAAGCAGACCATCAGCATCATTGCTGCCAACAGCCCGCACATTATTTTTAAAAGATTGCTTTTTTTCATTCTATCTCTCTCCCAAAGGAAAATTTTCAAAAAAATTGTCGGTAATTTTCATTATATAATAAGAATAAAAAAAATGCAATTCCCCAAATTATGAAAAATCCGCAATGCGATGCATTGCGGATTTTATTATTTGATGGTATTACTATTGTTCAAAACCGAGGTGCTGTATAAAAACAATACATCGGCATTTTGGTAATCGACCAAGGTGCTGACATAGTCCGGCGAAATATAACGGATATCCACCAGCGTCATCTTTTCGTACCCCTGCGCCAGCAAGGGCGCAACGGAAGAGCCAAAGGAATCGCGGAAGACCACTAAATGCTTGCCGTTTTGGTTGGCGGGGTTTTCCACCGTGACCAACGAGAGCGGCCCCGAAAGGTACAGCTCATAGGGGTCGCGGTCGGTCAACCGCGCGGTATCATAGATGGGGATCGCCTTTTGATTTTGATGATCGTAGGCGGTCAGCCCATCGATATCACTATTGGTCAGATAGGAGAGGGTATCCCCCTTGCCGCCGATGGCCGCCTGACCGTAGTACACACCATAAAAAGGCGTATCAGCGGTATGGGTGGTATATTCTTGAGGAATGGTTGCGCCCATCCCTGCCGCCAGCCGATCCGCCACATCGACAATACATTCCTGCCGCCAATGGGAATCGGTCTGATAATAATCCTGCGGGGTGAGCAGCGGCAGAAGATCGATATACTGCCCGTAGGGCATTTTTTCTTTCAGGTCGCCGATCAGTTGCTCAGGGTCATATCCCAACACCCCCGCCTCTTCCGCCAGCAAGGAGCTTTTATCGGGGATGACCGAAAAATAGACCTTGGAATTTTGCAGATACTTT
>JAZSBU010000158.1:0-2345 GCA_045602565.1 Eubacteriales bacterium
GGACTCCCGCACCGAGATCCAGATCCAAACCGCGGTGACCGAGCTGATGAAGGATAAAACCTGCTTCATCATTGCCCATCGCCTTTCCACCATCCAAAATGCCGATACCATTCTGGTGGTGAAGGACGGCGCCATCATCGAGCAGGGCAACCACCAAGAGCTGCTCAAGCAAGGCGGGTTCTACCATTCCCTGTATCACTCTCAATTTCATTAAAAAAATCTCTCAACCTGCGGGTTGAGAGATTTTCTTTTTTAAATATATCGCATAGCCGGTGGAGATCAAGGTAAGCAATCCGCAGGTCAGAATTTTGAGCGGTAACGTTGGCGCATCGACAGCGAAAACACTCAGCGCATTGAATACGCTATGGGTTATAATGCACGCAAGCAAACTTTTGGTCTTGCAATAGAGCATGACAAACATAAAGCCCGCCGCGGTGGCATACACCACCTGCAGCAAATTGGGCAACAGCTCTGTCCCCGATCCGTTGACTAGGTTAATGATATGCCCGATTCCAAAGGTGATGCTTGAAACGATCACCGCCGCCTTGGGGCTCTCCTTCCGCATCGCTTCAAAAAGCAACCCGCGGAAGAGGACCTCCTCCAAAAATCCAACGCAAAACATCGAAAGAATATAAAGAACCGTTTCGATCGCGCCATAATTCAATTTCACACCGAACCAAAGATTCGCGGTCAAGAGCAGCAGTAGCGGAAGATACCAAAGCACCGCTTTTGCGGGTGCTTGAGACGGACATAAGCCATAGTCTTTCGTCAATTGATTGTTTTTTAAAAAGAACCAAAGCACCGCCGAAAGCAGAAGCCCCACCGCCAGTGTGATAGATTTTTCCAATCCCACCATCGCCGAAAGGGCATCTCCCACCGAGAACAACACGCAATAGGCAATGATCCACCCGATGGCAAACCGGATCGGGCTTTTATCATATAGATTTTTTAACATTTCTCTCACCATAACCAAGGAATCAACCGATACCGAACCTTCTTCTTATAATCCTCATATCCTTGCAGTTGAGTGGATAAAACCGTTTCTTCATTGCGGATGCGAGCCACCATCAACGCCGGATAAAAGCCGAAAGGAATCAGCGCATACCAAGAGCCCAAAAGCAGCGGGATCATTAAAAAGAGCACCACCGTCGCCAGATACATCGGATGGCGGACAATCCCATATAGACCGGTATCGATGACCTTTTGCCCTTGCTGCACTTCAACGGTGCGGGAAAGATAAGCATTTTCCCGCATCACTTCGGCATAGAGCGCATATGCCGCAAGAAAGAGAACCGATGCAACAATAGTTACTGCCAAGGGAACCTGCGACCAACCAAAGCGGAAATCCAGCCCCGCCACGATAAAACCGAGCAAAAAGATCAATGCCGAGCCGCCGACAACACCCTTTTGAGTTTGTTCTTTTTCCTTATGGTTCAATCGCTTTTGCAGCAGATCGGGTGCTTTAAAGAATAAGACGATCCCTATAATAAACACAGGAAGAAATAAGATCGCCATAAACAGCCATCCACCATCATAATCCAGCGTTCCCGCCGGCAAAAAGACCAATAAGCCCACCAATAAAAGACCGCTGATAAATTTGATCAATGCACTTTTTAAAAGGTTCATTTTGTCTTTATTCCCCCAATTGAGCATAAAGCGGCCTGCTTTCGCAGGTTCTGTATTCATGCTTTTCGTAATACCCGATCAGTGTTCCGTTCTCATCGCGCAATGCCACCATATAGACATCCTTGTTTTCTTTATCGTTACGCGACGTGTAAACGACGTTATGTTCTTTACTCTCGGCAAACCAGCCGACCACCTTTTCGATCTTCTCATTGGACTCGGCATTATGGCAAGCCTTCAGGCTTTTTCCGGTCAGATCGGTATGATAACGAGCAATGGATGCCGGATTCATATAGATCACCCGATGCTCCAAATCGCAGATCACCACCGGAGCAGGATCCTGATCGATCATACTTTTAAAAAACATTGATAATTCCATAAAAAACTCCATTTTTCTCAAAAGTGTAATTTTACACCGTATTTTGTTGGATAATCGGTTCATTTTTGACCTAAATCACCGCAGGGAGCGATCTGCAATAAAGCAATTCATCGTTTGATCTTCCTTTTTGTATCGGTCAGTTCGTGGCTGATATCTAAAAACGCAAGGATGGTTTCATCGGGGACGGTTCCATCCAGCAAAACGCTGACCCAAGCCCCTTTTGGCATATGATAAGCGGGAAAGATGCCGCGCTCATCCTGCACCGAGCCGACCATCGCTTCTCCCAGCTTCAGATTGATTACATCCACCGTCCCTTCCCGCATAATCCCCAAACGCCGGAAGG
>JAZSBU010000159.1:0-9702 GCA_045602565.1 Eubacteriales bacterium
GATCCTGATCCTGATCCCGATCCCGATCCGGAAGAAACTACCCCCATCTAACCCGAGAAAGAGAACCCATCCCCTGCTGAAAAATCAGCAGGGGATTTTTCTTGAATTTTCTTGAAAAGAGGAGAAAGATATGCTATAATCCCAAGAAAGACATCATACCGGAAAGGGAGTCGATAGTATGAACATTTTATCCATCGGCAATAGTTTTTCGCAGGATGCACAGCGGTATCTGCATCGGATCGCCGCTGCAGACGATGTGGAGCTGACGACCTTTAATCTCTATATCGGCGGTTGCCCGCTCTCCAAGCATTTCCGCAATATGCTCAGCGAGCAGCGCGCCTATACGCTGGAAATGAACGGGACCAGCACCAAGTTTCATGTTTCCTTAAAGGAAGCCTTATTGAATCGGGAATGGGACATTATTACCGTTCAGCAGGTCAGCGAGCAATCGGTCGATTATGATACCTATCAGCCGTATCTGGACGAATTGATTGCCTATATCCGTAAATTTGTTCCCAAGGCGAAGATCGCCGTTCATCAGACTTGGGCATACGAGCAAGAAAGCCGTCGGTTGCACGAAAAATTGGGCTATGAGGATTATAAAGAAATGCTCCGCGACATTCAATGCGCCTATCAAACTGCGGCAGAACATATCGGGGCAGACTACCTCATCCCCTCGGGTGAGGTGTTCGGTGCGATGCTGGAAAAGGGGATCGAAAAGATCCACCGCGATGGATTCCACGCAAGTTATGGGCTGGGCCGATATGCTCTCGGATTGACTTGGTATCGGTTTTTAATGGGAAGAGATGTTTCGGAAAACGCCTTTGATGTTTTTGATGAGGACGTTCCCGCCGAGCAGATCGCCATTGCCAAGCAGAGCGTTGCCGAGATCGCAAAGAAATATAAGATATAAGCAAAAACCCCGCCGAAATTTTCGGCGGGGTTTTATTATTTACTTTTGTTCGTATTGAGTCCAGCCGGAGGAGGCGGTCTTTTGCCCATCGCTTGTGACCCAAAGGGCCTCCACATTCTCCAACGTCTCGATCATTGCCAAGCCCTCCTTTTGGGGCAGGCAGAACAGAGCGGTGGAAAGGGCATCCGCCATTCCCGAATCCTTGCAAAGGACCGAGACCGAAAGATAGCCTTCGGCGGGCATCAAAGTGTCGGGATGGATGATATGATGATAGGGCTTGCCGCCCACATAATAAAAGCGTTGATAGGAGCCGCTGGTCACCACCGACATACCATTTAAGTTCAAATAGGCAAAATAATCGCCGCCGTCGGGGTTTTCGATCCCGACCGACCAAGCGGAGCCGTCGGCACGACCGCCGATGGCGCGGACATTGCCGCCCACATTGAGAATATAGCCTGAAAGCCCTTTCTGCTCCATCGCTTTTGCCACCTGCTCGGTGGCGTAGCCCTTGGCGATGGCACCCACATCCAGTTTCATTTTGGGGTCGGTGAGGGTGACGGTGCTGTTCTCTTGGTCGATCACTATATTTTCAATAGAGGTATGCTTGGCAGCCTCTCGGAGCTGTTCCATCGGCGGCAAAGACGCTTTTTCGGGGGTATCCGTTCCGAGGGTTCGGTAATCGTGCCACAGCGAAAGGACACTGCCCATCGCCACATTCATCATTCCGCCGGTGGTCTGATACATCTCTTTGGCATAGAGCAGCAGGTCGATGATGCGGCGGTCCACCTTGACGGTGCGGTGAACACCGTTTACCAACTCGTTGATAGTGCAAAGGTTTTCCAACCCCTCAAAGCGATGGTAGATGGTATACAACCGATGGTATTCTCCCAGCAGTTCGATCATCGCATCGGCGTTTGCATCAAAGGTCGCCTTTTCGGTCTCATAGCCGGTGACCGAGATCATGGTATCGAAATAGTCCATCGAATAGGCGGTATATTTCTTTTTCTGCGCCGCGCAGCCGCAAAAACTGCAGCAGATAAAAACCAGCGCGGTGATCAAGCAACAATATCGTTTCATATGCATTCAGATAACAAAAAAGGGAGATCGCTCTCCCCTTTGCTTAAATTCAGATTTTGGAAGCGGCCTTAACAAAGCCGGAAACATCGATGGTGCAACCTGCGGTCTGCAGTTCGGAAACACCCTTGCCATCATCGCCCATCAGACCGGCGATCTCGGAAGCGGTCTTGCCGATGCAAGCGGCATCAAAAGCAGCAGCCTGCTCGAACCATTCTTTCTTGGCGTTGCCGTAGGCAACCATTCCATAGTCGGCACCGGCTTCTTTCTTGGAGACGACCGCTTTGGTGGTATCCAGGGTGGACACACCCTTGGTATCAAAGGTGAACGCCAACTCGACGCAATCGCTGGCGGCGGCAACCACTTTGCCATCGGCATCGACAGCGGCACCAAAGACGGTGGTGGCAACCTTATTGCTTCCGTCCTTATCGGTGGTCGCATCGGTGCAGGTCTGCTCGGTGGAGGCAGTGACTTTCAGCGTATCCTCTGCGGTGACATTGGATTCGGCAGCGGCGTTATAGGCCTTTTCAATTGCGCCGACAAATTCGTTGATCATAATGGTGCAACCGGCGGCGACAACATCCTCGTTGCCTTTTTGATCTTCGCCGACCATCGCCTTGACTTCGTCTAAGGTCTTTCCCGCAACAACGGATTCAAAGGCATCCGCCTGCTCAAACCATTCTTTCTTGGCTCCGCCGTAGGCGACCATATTATAATCCTTGCCCTGCTCATACTTGGTCTTGAACTCGGCGGCGGCAACCGCTTTACCATCGGCGGTAAAACCAACGGTGTTGCTTGCGGTATCCACATCGCAGGTCACGATCTTGCCATCGGCATCAATAGTGACTGCGGCAAAGGTGATATCCAGCTTACCGGAGCCCTCTTTATCGATGGTGGCATCGGTGGCGGCGGGGGTACTTGCATAGAGGCCAAAGCCGAACTTCAGGGTGGCAGGCTTGGATGCACAGCCAACCAGAGAGGTCAACGCAAGAACGATGCAAAGGATGAGTGCGAAACTTCTTTTCATTGGGATGTTCCTCCTAATAAAATATATCGAAGATAATACTACACTATTTTTCTTGCCAAGTCAATCAAATATTCATAATTTTGGTACTTTTTTGATAAGCAAAGCACCGCAAATGCCGATCAGGATCCCGGCGAGCGTGCCGGTGACGGTCAGCACCGCCAGATAATAGCCCAGCTGCGGGGTCTCCAGCAAAAGCATCGCCATCAATACCTGACCGATATTATGAGCGACTCCGCCCGCCACGCTGACGCCGACGGCGGAAAACCACTTGAGGCGGGAAAGCAGGAACATCAAAAGCATACTGAGTGCTCCCCCCGCCAGACTGTATAGCATCATCATGGCGTTGCCGAAGAGCAAACTAACTAAAAGAATTCTCAAAAGAGAGACGACCGAAGCAAAGGCGGGACCGCGGCGATAGAGCAAAAACACCAAAATAATATTGGGCAGCCCCATCTTGATACCGGGCACCGCAGGAAAGAGCGGCGGCAGGATCGCTTCTAAATAGGCTAGCACCAGCGCGACGGCGGTGCAGGCACCGAGCAAGGCGACGGTTTTGGATTTGTTCTTCATTCTTCCGCCTCCTTCAGACAACGACATCGGGGGCATCTTCTCCCTCGGTGACGACGGTCACCACCACCCGATTGGGCAGGCAGACAATGCTCTCCCCCTCCCGAAAGATGGGGGGATGGTCCACGCAGATCCCATCGGGGCAGGTGGCAGAATCCATATAGGCCTTATTGCCGTGGATGATCAGGGTATTGCAATCCTTTTCGCCGGTATAGATCGTTTCGGTGACCTCTTCCCCGAGGGAGAAGGTCTTATAGAGGTTGCCGTCGATGGTGATCTCCACCCGATCTCCCGCAGGGCGAAAGAAAAAGAGATAGATCAACACTGCCGCTGCGATCAGCAGCAGCCCACCGATCAAAAGCAGGTCGTTCCGTAAGGCGCGCTTTTTTGTGGCCATTATTCTGCAATGGCTGTATCTTCCGCGCGATGGGGGAAGAACACGGTTTTCAGGCAGCCGGTGGGACATTCCTTAACACAAATGCCGCAGTCGGCGCATTTATCATAGTCGATGACCGCCAGATTGTTTTGAACCGTGATGGCGCCGTTGGGGCAAGCCTTTTCGCATTTCTTACAGCCGATGCAGGCATTTTTGCAGGCCTTTCTCGCATCCGCACCCTTTTGGGTGTTGCTGCAGAAGACGACGGTTTTTGTATCCTGCGGGATCATGGTAATGACTCCCTTGGGGCAGGTGCGGGAACAAAGACCGCAACCGATGCAATGGGAAGCATCGATCCGCGCGATACCGTTGCTCATGCAGATGGCGCCGGTGGGGCAGACCGCGGCGCAATCGCCGTACCCCAGGCAACCAAAGCGGCAGGTATTGGGCCCGCCGTAGAGCATCGATGCGGCATAGCAGGTTTGAATTCCGTCGTATTCCGCGATAGGATCGGTGGCATTGCAATGGCCGTTGCAGGCGTTGAACGCCACCTTATTTTCAAAGGTCTCGACCTCGATGCCCATAATGGCACCGATCTGGTCGGCCACATCTTTTCCGCCGGGGATGCAAAGGTTGGGTTTGGCAGTTCCTTCCGCGACCGCAGAGGCATAATCGTCGCACCCTTTATAGCCGCAAGCGCCGCAGTTGACACCGGGCAGGCAGGCACGGACTTCCTGCATCTTGGGGTCGACCTTCACCATAAAAAGATGGGAGAAGAGCAGCAGCAGAATGCCGAGGACGATCGCAACGGCAAAAACAAGTAAAAACGCAGTTAAAATATTCATTCTCTCTACCCCCTTATCAAGCGAAAATGTTTTCAACAATGCCGCTAAAGCCCATAAATGCCAGCGAAATGAAAGAAGCGGCAATCAGGGTTGCGCCCAGCCCTTTGAAGGGGGCGGGGATGTTGGCATCGTTGATGCGGGAGCGGATACCGGAGAAGAGCACCATCGCCAAAAGGAAGCCCAAGCCGCAGCCCAAGGAACTAACCATCGAGCCGATAAAGCTATAGCCGTCGTTGATGTTGTTGATGGTGACACCCAGCACCGCGCAGTTGGTGGTGATGAGCGGGAGATACACGCCCAGCCCGCTATACAGCGCAGGCGAGAACTTTTTGAGCAATAATTCCAGCATCTGCACCAGCGATGCAATGACCAGAATAAAAAGGATGTTCTGCAGATAACCCAGATTTAAGGGGTTGAGCAACAGATATTGGATCGGCCAGGTCACAGCGGTAGCGATCAGCATAACCGCGGTAACGGCAACGCCCATACCGGTCGCTTGGTCCAGCTTCTTGGAAACGCCCAGGAAGGGGCAGATGCCCAAAAAGCGGCTGAGAACATAGTTGTCGACCAGAATGGAGGAAAGCAGGATAATCATTAAAAGTTTAAAAGATTCCATTATTTTTCAGCTCCTTCCAGTTGGCAATCTTCGGGGTGGCAAGTGCTTGCGTGGGGGCAGCCCTCGCAGGAGAAGGTCTTTTTGACCGGTGCCTTGCCTTTGGTGACCACATAGATCAGCGCGATCATCAAGCCGTAAACCAGCAATCCGCCGGGGGCTTTGGTCAGAATTTCGATCTTATAATTTTGCATAAAGGGAATGGCGATGCCCGCAAAGGAGCCGGCGCCGAGGACCTCGCGGATGGTGGCCATCACTGTGAGCGAAAGGGTGAACCCAAGGCCCATACCGATGCCGTCCAGCGCGGAGGCGACGACCGCATTCTTATTGGCAAACATCTCGGCACGCCCTAAAATAATGCAGTTGACGGTGATCAGGTCCAAATACACGCCCAAGGTCACATAAAGGTCGGGCAGATAGGCCTGTACCAGCATCTTCACAATGGTAACAAACCCTGCAATGATGACGATATAGCAGGGAATACGCATCGTTTCGGGAATGATCTTACGCAAAAGAGAGATAAAGACGTTGGAGCAGATCAGCACCAACATAGCGGCAATACCCATACCAAAGGCACCGTTCACGGTGGTGGTGGTAGCCAAGGTGGGGCAGGTCCCGAGAATCAGAACCAAAACCGGATTTTCTTTGATAATTCCGTTCAGCAGAACGGAAAGGGATGATTTTTTCTCCATGATCAGGCTCCTCCCTTCAAGGTGTTGACCGCCGCAAAGGCGCGTTCGATGGCTTGGGTGTATCCGTTGGTGGTCAAGGTCGCACCGCTGATGCCGTCGATCTCGGTGTAGTTTTTATCATTCTTGCCGTCAAACTGACCGTAGAAACTTTCTTCGGCGCAAGCATCACCGATGCCTTGCGTCTCCGCTTGGGAAACGGTCAGGCAATCAAGAATATTATTTTCGGGGTCGATGCAGACCCGAACGATGATATATTCATTGGAGGCGGGGTGATATTCGCTGCCGCCTTTGATGCCGTAGCCGGCACCCTTGGCGTCGATGATATAATTCCCGCTTGCGGTCTTTTGGATCTTAGTAACGGTGGCTTCCAATTCGGCAGGGACAGCGATTTCTTCCACAGCGGAATTTTTCACAGTTGCCGCTGCATCGGTAAAGCGGGCGGGTTCGGTCAAACCGTCGCTGACCACAGAACCATCGGCTTTAACACCGATGAACTGTTCTCCAACGCCGAAAACATAGCCAGCACCGTTTTTCGCTACATAAACAGCATCGATGCCGTCCAGCTTTTCCACTTGGAACCATTTTTCAAAGTCTTTATTGCCTTCGGGCAGAGCGGCGTTGAGATTATCGGCCAAAATTTCTTCTTCCGAGCGGAGGTCTACCGAGCCGCCGCCCAGAACGGTGGCGGTATTGAGGGCATCCTTGACCGCATTCTTATAAGCCTCGGTGGTCTTGGTGGCACCGCTGATGGTCTCCACCGCCTCCACCCCTGCGGCATCCTTCTCGGCGAAGTTTTCACCGTAGGTCTTTTCCTTGCTCAGGGTTTCGTTGGAGGATAAGCAGACCGCGCCGGTAACCATACCGGCAGCGTCCACACCGCACATAATCACCATACCGGAGCCGTAGCCCGTGGTGGTCAATTTGACGACATAACCTTGCCCGCTGTTTTCCTGATAGACTTCGGTGACAGTGGCAGGCAGTTCAAAGGAAGAAAGGTCCATGGCCTCAAAGCCCTTACCGCCGGGGAAGACTTCCAGCAACGCTTGGTTGGCAGATGCGGCTTGGTTTTTCTCGACGACGGGCGCGGTGATAAAGTTTGTGGCTGCCAGCAGCAGGGTGATGACCGAGCAGATGCAGACAAAGATCACCAGATTTTTAATGTTGGTTTTCATAAACATTTCCCTCCTTCGGTAAAGGTCTTCCGCCGTGTCCAACGGCTAATATAGGGAGTGAGAATGTTCATAAAGAGGATGGCGAAGGAGACACCCTCGGGATAAACACCGAAATAGCGAATCAAGCAGGTGATCAGACCGCAGCCCAGACCGAAGATCAATTTACCTCCGGCAGTGGGCGGGGTGGTGGTATAGTCGGTCGCCATAAAGAGCGCACCGATGATAACACCGCCGGCCAAAACCATGGTAAGGGCCTCATAGGCGTTGAATCCTTCCATAAAGAAAGAAAAGACGAAGACCGAGCCCATAAAGGCAGCAGGGATATGCCAAGTAATGACACGGCGGATCAGCAGATAGATTCCGCCCAGCAGCAATGCGGCAGAGCAGGTCTCGCCGATGGCGCCGCCGTAGTTGCCCAAAAAGAGATCCATAAAGGAAGGCATCTCATGGGCGGAAAGCGGAGTGGCGGTTGCCACCGAATCCACCGGAAAGGCGGGTTGGACCAGAGAGGTGAACGCTACCACCATAAACACACGGGCGGCGATGGCGGGGTTGACCAGATTCTGGCCGATGCCGCCAAACAGACACTTGACGACAATAATGGCGAAGAGCGAACCGACCGCACATTGCCATAAGGGGGTGGTCGCATTCAGGTTCAACGCCAGCAGCAGGCCGGTAACGGCGGCGGAAAGATCGCCGACGGTCTGCTCTTTTTTAGTGATGAGGTTGAACAGCGCCTCAAAACCCATCGAGCAAAGCACACAAACGAGGATGACGAATAAGGACCGCTCGCCGAAGATCGCCATTCCGGCGATGGTGGCGGGGATCAGGGCGATCAGAACGTCCGCCATAATTCGTGCGGTGGATCTTCCGCTGTGAATATGGGGAGAAATCATTACTTTCGAATAAGAACTCATTTATTTCCGCCCTCCTTTCTTGCTTCGTCGCGGATCAGTTGTTTGGAAAGTTTATTCATCTGCACCAAGGGGCGGTTGGCAGGGCAGACAAAGCTGCAGCAACCACATTCCATGCAGGAGAGCACCTGCAGGTCCTTCAAGGCATCGATATCTTTTTTATCATAGGCCGCGGCAATGGTTGCCGGCTCCAGCCCGAAGGGGCAGGTGTTGACACAGGCACCGCAACGAATACAAGCGGTGGTCTTGGGCAACCGCGCCTCTTTTTTGGTCAGCGCCAAAATTGCATTGGTGTTCTTGAGGATCGGCGCGGTGGCATCGGGAACGGTGATGCCCATCATCGGACCGCCGTAGATCATCTTGGCAGGCTCGGTAGTCAGCCCGCCGCAGAAATCAAAGAGGTCTTGGAAAGAAGCGCCGATCGGCGCGATAACGTTCCGCGGCAGGCGGACCGCACCGCCATCGACCGAAACGCATTTTTCCACCAGCGGCAACCCCGTTTGCAGATAGGCACCGATGGCGGCCAAGGTGGTGCAGTTGAGCACCACGCATCCTTGGTCGATGGGAAGCTGATTATTCATCACCTTGCGGCCGGTGGTGTGATAGATCAACACCTTTTCGCCGCCCTGGGGATAGATCGCGGGCAGAGAGTGGACCTTGATGGAAAGATCGTCCATCATTTGGCCCAGCGCAGCCATCGCGTCGGCGCCTTGACGGTTGTTGTTTTCCACACCGACAATGACATTTTGGATGCCCAGATGGCGGCGTAAAGCGCGCAGGGCATAAAGCATATCGTCGGCACGGGTCAGCATGGTGACAGTATCGCTGGTGACATACGGCTCACATTCCGCACCGTTGATAATCAGATAATCGATCCGCGCGGGATCCACATCCAATTTGACAAAGGTGGGAAAGCCTGCGCCGCCCAGCCCGACAATGCCGGAAGCTTTGATCGCGGCGACCAGATCTTCTTTACTGTTTACCACCGGCGGAGCGATGGATTCATCCACCGCCATCTCTCCGTCTGATTCGATGACCACAGCGGTAGTGGCAGCGCCGGAGACGAGACGGTGCTCGATCAGCTTGACCACCTTTCCCGAAACCGAGGAGAAAACAGGGGAAGAAATATATCCGTCTGCCTCGCCGATCTTGGTCCCGACCCGAACAAGGTCACCGACCTTGACAATGGGGGTCGCCGGCTTGCCGATATGCATCGCCATCGGGATGGTCACCGTTTGGGGGATGTCCATTCGAAGGACCGGCTTTCTTTTGGTGCCTTTTCGGTGAGGCGTGCGGATACCGCGAAGATAAGTTGACATAATTTATCCACCTCTCTTTAATATTAAATAGTTATACATATCAATTCTAAAATAATATATTAAAAATGACAAGAAAATTTCATTGGTATCAACATAACTTTGAAAAACTTGAAATTCTTGATATTTCTTCAAAAAATGGTATGTTTTATTGATGGTCTTTCGCCGAACCAATGCAACTAGAGAGAACTTT
>JAZSBU010000160.1:0-2201 GCA_045602565.1 Eubacteriales bacterium
TGTTGATTATGAGTTGGTCCCACCCGTTCCCATTCCGAACACGGTAGTTAAGCAACTTCATGCGGACAATACTTGGCTGGTGACGGCCCGGGAAGATACGTAATGCCGACATAACAAAAACGACCATCAATTGATGGTCGTTTTTATTATGTTATAAGTAAAAAGCGTTGCCATAAATGAGGTAATGCCGACATAAAAAAAGACAGACTGCTTATGCAGTCTGTCTTTTTTGGTGCACCTTCAGGGACTCGAACCCGGGACCCACTGATTAAGAGTCAGTTGCTCTACCAACTGAGCTAAAGGTGCGTAACAAGCAAGAATTATTATATCCATTAGAGGGCTTGATGTCAAGGATTTTTTATAAAAATATAAAAGAAACACATTATAAATGCTAAATAGAAAAGGAAATAAAAACATTGGATTGAAATTATGCGCGTTTGTGGTATAATATCCACAAAAAGTATCTGCGAATATCGATGCTTGATGATAATAAAGAAAAACCAGGTGAACCGATGATTATTGATTTTCATACCCATACATTTCCCGAAAAGGTGGCGGCGGTCGCCATCCCTAAGATGCAGACGGCAAGCCATTCCAAAGCCTTTACCGCAGGCACCGCCGAAGCCCTGCGGGCTTCGATGGCCAAAGCGGGCATCGATCGGTCGGTGGTGTTGCCGGTGGCGACCAATCCGCTGAAGGTTTCCTCCATCAACGATCTCTCCATTGCCCATTTGGGCGATGAAGCGTTGACCTATTTCGGCTGCATCCATCCCGAGCAGTTCGATTGGAAAGAGGAACTTTGCCGCATCGCCAAGGCGGGGCTGATAGGCATTAAGATCCATCCGCAATATCAGGGCGCGGATATGGATGACATCCGCTACCTGCGGATCTTTGAGCAGGCAGCATCGCTGGGGCTTTGGGTCATTACCCACGCGGGCGATGATATCGGCTTCCCCGGTTTGGTGCGTTGCGCGCCCGAAATGGTCCAAAACGCCATTGCGCAGGTGGGGGATTTTCCGCTGATCTTAGCCCATATGGGCGGTTGGAAGAATTGGGATCGGGTGGAGCAACTTGCCGAGACCAAGGTTTATTTGGATACCGCCTTTTCGTTGGGCATCATCACGCCCATCGATGACCATTATACCACCGAAGAGTTGCAGATGCTTTCGGCGGAGCGGTTTTGCGCCATTGTACGCGCCTTTGGTGCCGAGCGCATTTTGTTTGGTACCGACAGCCCTTGGGGCGATCAGCAAAAGACATTGGAATCCATCCGCGCCTTGCCGCTGACCGCGCAGGAAAAAGCATTGATCTTGGGCGAAAATGCAAAAAACATCTTAAAATTATGAAAAAAATTCCACCGTGAAAACGGTGGAATTTTGTGCTGTTTGGTGATTTTTTCGGGCGTTTTTGCAGAAAAAGATCATCTATTCAAAAAATATCAAAAGAAAAAACGATTTTCCACCGCAAAATGCGGTGGATATTTGCGTTTTTATGGCCGAATTATGATAATTTTTATCGCTCGGTCATAGCACTTATCAGATATTTTTATTGATTGGGAGGCTACTTATGGCACATATCAGCGAAGCGGGTGTCAAGAAGATCAATGAGATCTGCGACAGATACGCAAATGAAAAGACACCGCTGATGATGATTCTCAGCGACATTCAGAATGAATACGGATATATTCCTCTGGAAGTCCAGCAGATCGTATCCAAAAGAACCGGCATCTCCGTAGCGGAGATCTATGGTGTTGTCACGTTCTATTCTTTCTTCTCTCTGGAGCCTAAGGGCAAGTATGTGATCGGCTGCTGCCTGGGAACTGCTTGCTATGTCAAGGGCGCACAGCAGGTACTGGACCGATTCTCCGAGCTTCTGAACATCAAGCCCGGTCAGACCACCGCCGACGGTCTGTTTACACTGGATGCTCTGCGTTGTATCGGTGCCTGCGGCATTGCACCCGCTGTTACCATTAACGGCAAAGTCTATCCCAAGATGACTGTGGATGCGGTACTGGAAGTAGTAGAAGAATACCTGGTCAAGGAGGGCAAGATGTGATGAAGAATTTTGCTGAACTGGATGCGAAAATTTGTAGCTGCACCGATGCGCTGACCGCCAAGCTGGATGGTACGGGCGGTAAGCGTGCGATTTTGCTGTGCGGTGGCACTGGCTGTATCTCCTCCAACTCCCTGGAGATCAAGGCT
>JAZSBU010000161.1:0-24976 GCA_045602565.1 Eubacteriales bacterium
AGTTGGCGCGCGTCAGCCTCGGCGGTGTACACGATGAGGCTGAAATTCGCGGTCACCGCAAAACATATATTGGATCGATGCCCGGTCGTATTGCCGACGCTGTGATCAAATCGGGAAGCAGTAATCCGCTGATTCTTTTGGATGAGGTGGATAAAATGTGTTCCGATCTTCGGGGCGACCCTGCTTCTGCTTTGCTGGAAGTTTTGGATAGCGAGCAAAACTGTAATTATGTGGATCATTTTATTGATGTGCCGATGGATCTTTCGCAGGCGTGTTTTATTATGACTGCCAATACCCTGGATACCATTCCGCGTCCGCTGTTGGACCGAATGGAAGTGATCGAACTTTCCTCTTATCTGGATGAGGAAAAATATCATATTGCAAAGCAATATTTGATTCCCAAACAAAGAAAAACGCATGGACTGACCGCATCTCAAATTAAAATAACCGATGCGGCATTGCGTATCTTAATTGACGGCTATACCCGAGAATCGGGCGTGCGTGAATTAGAGCGTGTTATCGGTAGATTGATGCGGAAGGCTGCTTTGCAGATCGTTGAAGAGGGTAAAAAGAATCTTACTGTGGGTGTAGCACAGTTGGAAAACTTATTGGGCGCCAAAAAATATAAAGATGAGGCTCTTTATGATTCCGATTGCTTTGGCATTGTCAACGGTCTGGCGTGGACTGCTGTCGGCGGCGAGATGCTTACTGTTGAGGTTTCTGCGCTGGAAGGAAGCGGCAAATTGGAACTGACCGGAAGTTTGGGCGATGTTATGAAAGAAAGCGCACGAACAGCGGTTTCTTATCTGCGTAGTGTTGCCGACCGTATGAATGTCAGCTACGATTTTTATAAAAATAAAGATCTCCACATTCATTTTCCCGAAGGGGCGGTTCCTAAAGACGGACCCAGCGCAGGCATTACGATTGCAACCGCCGTTTGTTCGGCGCTGACCGGCATTCCTGCGGATAATAAAGTGGCAATGACCGGAGAGATTACCCTGACAGGCAGAGTGCTTGCCATTGGCGGGTTGCGTGAAAAAACAATGGCAGCTTATAAAAACGGAATCAAAAAAGTCTTCATTCCAAAGGATAATGTTAAAGATCTTGAAAAAATTGATCCTACGGTTAGAAAAGCGCTTACCTTTGTTCCGGTATCTCATGCAAACGAGGTTCTTTCTGCTGTTCTCGGCCTTGCCGAAAAGAAGAAAAAGACATTTGTTTGCACACCGAATAAAATTGAAAACAAAGATGTGGGGAATAAGACATGGGTTTAAATCTTCAATTGGTACAATTGAGAATTTCGGCAGTACGGCCTTCGCAATTCCAAAATGGCTTACCTGAAATTTTGTTTTGCGGTAGGTCCAACGTTGGAAAAAGTTCGATGATCAATTGTCTTTTGGGAAGAAAATCTTTGGCGCGAACTTCGGAAAAGCCCGGCAAAACTGCTACAATCAATTATTATGAGATTGATCGAAAGCTGTTCCTTGTGGACCTTCCGGGCTATGGCTATGCCCGTGTTTCGCAGGTCGAGAAAGATAAATGGGCGCGGTTTATGCAGGCATACTTCAACTATGCAAGCGATAAAAAGTTAGCGGTTTCTTTGGTTGATCTGCGCCACGGCCCCTCGGATGCAGATATGGAGATGGCTGCCTTTTTAGAGCAGGCGGGCATTCCGTATTGGATCGTTGCCACCAAAGCAGATAAGCTTTCCAAAACAGCTGCGGCGGAAAATTTAGAGGCGTTGAAAGAGGTTTATGCCGATTTTCATCCGGAAAAGATTTTGGGCTTTTCCTCTAAAACCAAATTGGGGCGTGAAGAATTGGTGAAGGAAATGGAACGCATTTCCGAAGGAGAAGAAAATGGAGCGATTGGCTGAATTATTTGACGGATTTTTATTCGACTTATTATATTTGATCCCTGCAGTGGTGATTTCTCTTACCATCCATGAATTTTCTCATGCTTGGGTGGCGGTGAAGTTGGGCGATCCAACACCGCGTTATGATAAGCGATTATCCCTCAATCCGTTGAATCATATCGATATTATCGGTTTTATTGTGATGTTGCTCGTTCATTTTGGTTGGGCGAAGCCGGTGCGGGTAAATCCGATGTATTTTGAAAATCCCCGTAAGGGTATGATGTATACGGCAATTGCAGGTCCGATCTCTAATTTAGCCTTATGTATTATAGCATCGTTGCTCTATTTCTTTAGTGTTGTTTTTGCGTTTCCGTCATACTTAGTGCTTCTGTTTTATTACTTGACCTTTATGAACATTAGTTTGGCGGTGTTTAATCTGATTCCTATCGCCCCGCTGGATGGTTCGAGAGTTGTAAGTTATTATTTTCCGCGTTATGCTTCCTTTATGGCGCGTAACGGAAACGTTGTTCAAATCATCTTCATCGCGTTGCTTATCTTGCCCGGTTATGTCCCGATGATTCCGGATATCTTCGGGTGGATCATTTCAGGCGTGCAATCGATTGTGACGAATATTCTATTCCGACTTTGGTCGTTTGTTTTTTGGTTTTTGATTTAATTTTGAGAGAATCTAAGGAGAAAGCATGGAACAATTAAAGTTTTCCCTCGAGGTCTTTAGCG
Organism: Eubacteriales bacterium; assembly: GCA_045602565.1. GTDB lineage: Bacteria > Bacillota > Clostridia > Oscillospirales > QAKW01 > QAKW01. The sequence goes on from JAZSBU010000161.1 coordinate 2,594, forward strand.
GACCCTTGGAGTTGCTGTTGCATCTGATTTCAAAGAATAAAGTGTCGATTTACGATATTCCCATTTCGCTGATTTTAGAGCAATATATGGAGTATATCGAAGACCTGAAAAAGATGGACCTTGAAGTTTCCAGCGAGTTTATTGAAATGGCCGCCCATTTGATGTTGATCAAATCGCGGATGCTTTTGCCGAAAGCGGAAACCGAAGAGGAAGATCCGCGGATGAGCCTTGCGGAAGCTTTGGCCGAATATAAACGGTATAAAGCCATTCTTGATACATTGAGAAATGATCAAAAAAATGCAGGAATCACCTATGTTCGTAAAACCGAGCAATTAGAGTTTGATAAAACGCATAAATTGAATTATGAGACAAGTGTTTTGACCGAAGCATATCGAAATGTGTTACGAAGAAGTAATCATGCATTGCCTCCGCCGTTGAAAAGTTTTGCCGGAATCGTGGGGCATCCGATCGCCAGTGTTCCTGCGCGCATTATCGGTGTATTGAGGACATTGAAACGAAAGTTGACCTGTAGTTTCCACAGCTTGTTCAGTGGGGTTAAAAGTCGGTCTGAAATTGTGGCGACCTTTTTGGCGGTATTGGAGCTTTCCAAATCGGAGCATGTTGTGATGGAAGAAAAGGCCGACGATTTGTATCTGACCTTTAAGAAGGAGAAATAATATGGAATTGAATTATATGAGCGGCGCTGTAGAGTCTATTCTCTTCGCCAGCGGCGAACCGATTGAAAAGCGTAAATTAGCCGAAGTCCTTGAAATTGAGGGCGAGCGGTTGGATATGATTATCGAGGAGTTGCGAGAAGGATATCGCACCGAAAACCGCGGATTTGACATTTTGACGCTGGACAATACATATCAAATGTGTTCCTCTCGCTATTATGGTGAAATTACCAAAAAAGCCTTGGATCATCGCAGAAATACACCGCTTTCCAATGCTGCTTTGGAGATTTTATCCATTGTTGCATATAATCAGCCGGTAACCAAAGCATATGTGGAGCAGATCCGCGGTGTGGACTGTTTTTATGGTATCAATGCCTTGGTGGAAAAGGGCTTGATTGAAGAAAAGGGGCGTTTGGACGCCCCCGGTCGGCCTTGGCTTTATGGGACAACGATGGACTTTTTGCGTTGCTTCGGGTTAAAATCTTTGGAGGATCTACCTGAACTTCCGCGTTTGGAATTGCCCGGTGATGAAGTGGAAGGGCAACAATCTTTTGACGATGTTCTTAGTTCGGATGAACAAAATTCTACTGCAGAAGAAGCATAATTGTTGATTTATTCTTTTATCTGTGGTATACTATAACCGTACTATCAAAAAGGGAGACGAAAAATGGAAAATAAAGTGGATTCTGTTTTGAATGGCGCTTTGGATGGAATTAAAAAACTGGTTGATGTTGATACAGTGATCGGAGATCCGATTAAAGTGAACGAGGAATTGACATTGATCCCCATATCGAAGGTGACCTGCGGGTTTGCCGGCGGCGGCAGCGGCTTTGGCTCGGACCCTCAAAATGAGCATTTCGGGGGCGGAGCAGGCGGATGCATTAAAGTAAATCCGGTTTGTTTCCTTGTCGTCAAGAATGATAATGTCCGTATGTTGCCCATCTCCGATTCGATGAACGGTCTGGATAAATTGGTGGATCTTCTTCCGGAGATTACCGATAAGATTGTCGGATTGATCAATACAAATAAAGAAACAGAAGTTTAATTCGGTTCTAAATAAAAATCACCTGCCATATATTGAGGCGGGTGATTTTATTTTGAGAAAAACAGTTTCTTTATTGTTGATATTGACGATGTTTATTGCCGTCCCGTTTTCATCCGAAGCGAGCGCGGGCGCTTTTTTGATTATGGATGGCCGAACACAAACGGTTTTGGAAGAACGCAACAGTAAAAGTACTTTACCGATGGCCAGCACGACGAAGATTATGACCGCTTTGCTTGTTCTTGAGCAAGTTTCTTTGGAGGAAATTGTCGAAATTCCTCAAGAGGCAGTCGGTGTGGAAGGAACGTCGCTTTATATTAAAAAAGGTGAAAAATATACCGTAAACGAGTTGCTGTATGGGTTGATGCTGCAATCGGCCAATGATTGCGCCGAGGCATTGGCGTGGTATGTGGGCAAGGGGGATGTCTCTTCGTTTGTTAAACAAATGAATGACAAAGCAAAATCATTAGGACTTAAAAACACAAAGTTTGCCAATCCCAGCGGATTGCCGGATAAAGAGCACTATACAACGGCGTATGAATTGGCAGTAATAATGTTTTACGCCATGAAAAATCCAAAATTTCGAAAGATAACGTCGACAACGCAATACAAGATCCACGGAAATACCATTGTGAATCACAATAAACTTTTAAAACTATATTCGGATTGTATTGGGGGAAAGACCGGATACACGATGGCGGCGGGACGATGCCTAGTGAGTATGGCTGAACGCCGGGGTGTATCTTTGATATGCGTCACATTGGGGATTCGTGATGATTGGAATATTCATACCAACGCCTATGAAAAATGGTTTGGAAAAACGAAAGATATAACGATTGATGAAGCGGGAGCGTTTTCGGTTCGACTTCGTGTGGCGGGCGGAGGACAGGGGACTGCTATAAATTGTAATAAAGTATCTGCAAGATTTTTTGATTCAAACGAAAAAGTATTGAAAAAGGTTAAGGCGAACGGTTTTATATATGGAAATAAAGACGCCGGCGATGTTGTCGGAACGGTGGAATATTGGTGCGGTCCATGTAAAATCAGCGAAAGTCCGTTAGTTTTGGAGCAATCGATTAAGACTCCGGTGAAAAAAGAACTCTTTATTACAGGAATTATTCGTTTTTTTCGACGATTATTATTGAAAAAAGAGTGAAAAAGAGGTACAATATATAAAAACATTGAAAAGAGAGAAAAATGAACGAACGTACAATCAGAATTCAAAAATATATTGCCGATTGCGGCTATTGTTCGCGCAGAGCGGCAGAAAAGTTGATGGAAGAGGGCAGGGTCACATTGAACGGTTATCCTGTTCGGTTGGGCGATAAAACCGACGGTGCACGCGATCTGGTGCGCATTGACGGCAAAGTGGTCAAACCGGCGACCAGAAATAAAGTTACATTGATGCTTTATAAACCTCGCGGCTGCGTAACCACCATGAGTGACGAACAGGGGCGAAAGTGTGTCGCTGATTTGATTGCGAAAGAACGTATTCGACTATATCCTGTGGGACGGTTGGATAAAGATAGCGAAGGGTTGCTGTTGCTTACAAATGACGGTGATCTTGCCAATAAGTTGACACACCCTGCCAACCATATTCCCAAAACCTATCGAGTTATTGTCAAAGGTGCTTTGAATCGCGAGCATATTAAGTCCTTTGAGAACGGGATATATATCGCCGAAGATGATTATACTACGCGCTCGGCCGAACTCGAAATTCTTGAAATGAAAAGCGATCGCACCGTGTTTTATCTTACTCTTTATGAAGGAAAGAACCGCGAAATTCGAAAAATGTGTGAAGCGTTGGGTTTGGAGGTTTTGCGGCTGAAAAGAGATAAAATTGCCAATTTATCGATTGGAACATTGCGGTCGGGTCAATACAGAGCGTTGACGCAAAAAGAAATTAGTTATCTTTACAGTTTATAAGGGGTATGTATGAAAAAACGGATTGTTTTACCTTTATTAATGGTGTGTGTCCTTCTGTTCTTTTCTTCTTGTTCGTTGCCGATCATCGGCGATATTTTTGAGAATGATAAGAGCCTTGGGAAAACCAATAATACCGCGGTTACAATTTCCGAGGCAATGACCGACTATTTGGAAAAGAAGAATAAAGAAAACTACCTGTTGCACGGAATTGAATTGACATTAAACAGTGATAGTAACGGTGTGGTTAAATTGTATTATTCGTCTGTTCCTGCTGCGCAGGCAGAATATTCGGATATTTATATTGCTGAAATAAATTCAAAAACAGGATATATTGAGCGATTCGATCAAGCGGTTTATTCCAAAGATGGGATTGATCCTTATTGGTTGGTCAAAACAACCGATGCTTTTGACGGAGCATCGATTCCGGTAGACAGTGGAAAGGCAATGTCCAACGGAGTGCGTGCATTCAGCGGAGAATCGGAATTTCATTATGATTATGTTTCAATGTCGTTGACAGTTTCGGATGGTATCGAGCAATATGCGATTCAATTCATATCGATGCTGAACGATAAAGTATATAGTTGCAATGTTGATGCGGTTAACGGTACGATTTTGTCGACTTCCATCGAGGCTTTAAAATAAGAGGAATGATATGAGAAAAAGAATATTAGCCTTATTTTTAACTGTAATTTTGTTGCTTTTAAACGCTTGCAGTTTTAAAGTGAATAATGACACAATTTATATACCGCGGGATAAAGTGGTCTCGGCTGAAATTCAAAAAGAATATAAGGAAGAAGAAAAAGAGCCTTATTATTGCAAGAAGGAAATCAAAGATTCCGCTGATTTAGATAAGATTTGCACTTTGGTCAGAAAACTTCCCGCAGTTAAGGCTTCCTCGGAGCATCCCAATCCCATCGAAGAAGCATCGATCATTGTGGTCTTACACGGCAAAAAAGATCACCAATTGATTTTGAACGAGAAGATGGCGTTTTATGATCAGGTTGCATATGAATATACCGATAAAGATGCATATGAGCAATTTCTGGAGTTTTATAATGAACTGGATTGCGATGAGGTAAAAACAGATCCCGATTATTTTTGATATGTGAAAGTCTTATACATTGGTATAAGACTTTTTGCATAGAATAGGGCATAAGAGTATAAAAGGAGGAAAAAATGAAAAGAATATTGCTGTTTGTTTTTATCTTTTTCTTTGTATTTGTCAATGCTCTTTCTTTTGTTGGGTGCAGTTCTGCTTCGGAACGCGGGGGTTTTGAGACGCGTGCGTGCTGGATCTCAAGTATTGGCAATTTGGATTTCCCTTCTAAAATGGGAATGTCTGCAGCAAATCTGCGGGACGAAATTGACGATATAATAATTAATTGCAAAAATATTGGGCTAAACACGATCTTCTTTCAGGTTCGGCCCAATGGGGATGCACTATATCGATCAGCAATCTTTCCATGGAGTAAATATTTATCGGGGAAGCAAGGGGTGGCCCCTGATCAAGGGTTTGATCCATTGCGTTATTTTATTGAAAAAGCCCATAAGAATAATATTGAATTACACGCGTGGATCAATCCATACAGAATCGGGACAGGTGAAAATATAGCCGCCACACTTTCGAGCAATAATCCCGCAATTTTACACCCCGAATATACCATTCAATCTGCAACGGGGCTGTACTATGACCCCGGTGTTCCGGAGGTGCGGTCTTTAATTTTGGATGGAATTGATGAACTAATAAGCAATTATGATGTGGATGGGATTCATTTCGATGACTATTTTTATCCATATGATTTGAACGGCTTCGATGACTCGGAAACCTATAAAAAGTATGGCAATGGGCGCTCTTTGGGTGATTTTAGACGAGAGTCTGTGGATGAGCTTGTTCGGCTGGCTTATAATTTAATCAAATCCAAAGATCCCGATAAAGAATTCGGGATCAGTCCCTTTGGAATTTGGGCCAATAAATCCACCAATCCGCAGGGGAGCGAAACACGAGGAATGAGTTCTTATGCTGCCATTTTTTCCGATAGCAAAAAGTGGGTGGAAAAGGGATGGTTGGATTACATTTGTCCTCAAGTATATTGGACCTTTGATCACGAAAAAGCACCATATGCAAAAATTGTCGATTGGTGGGAATCGGTATGTAAAAAAACCGATGTGAAATTATATATCGGTATGGCGGCGTATAAGATCAATACGGATGAGGCGGGATGGAAAGACTACGATCAAATTCAGCGTCAGCTGCAATATGCATCGAAAAAATCGAGCTATGCAGGGCATTGCTTTTTTCGATACGGCGTTTTGATGGAAAATCCGCTCGGCGTTACCGAAACTGTAAAAGAATATTATAAAGAAAACCCAAATAATCGCGCTGAACCACAGAAAATTAACCCTTTATTTGTTCAAAATAATACGGTGCTGGCTATTCATTCGCCTCAAAATAATACCAAAGTGCAATCGTCGCATATCTCTATTTCCGGTACAACTTCTGCAGGGCAGAAGGTCACTGTGAATGGAATTCCGGCGGTTGTCAGCGATCGGGGATATTTCTCGGCATATGTTCCCTTGAAAATCGGGGAAAACAAAATTGTCGTTCGATCAGCGGGTAAAGAAAAAGTGATCAATGTCGGCCGTATAGAGCCAAAAACTGCAAATGCAATTTTGGATATCAATTCATTTTATCCGAATGGTAATTTAACCCATAACAGCGGGGATGTTGTTCATTTTTTGGTGCAAGGTGATTCAAAGTACACCTTGACGCTGACAAATGGTACAATTACAATACCTTTTTTATATGATGCTGAGAGTGAAAAGTTCTTGGCAGAGTGGACTGTGCCTGCTTTTCCGCCAATGGACAAGCTGGAATTTTCAGGCTTTAAATTCATTGCGGAATGTGAGAACGAGCAATTGAAAGAATATCCTGTGGATCTTTCGATGTGTTTACGGTCGGATGGCGGTGAGCAAACATATCGTCTAATCAGGGATACATACGTATTTGATGAAAGTGCGGGCGGTTCGCAAATGGACCATCCTCCGTTGGCGCAGGGATGCGGGGTTTCTGTCGTCGCCGAAGAGGGAACCCGAATGTTACTCAAAAATGGCTATTGGATCGAAAAGAGTATGATTTCTACGGATCTCTTGGAACCCAAAACCTTGAGCGATTATGATTATGAAACCGTTACTCTTCGAGCAAAAACACCAATTGCATATTCTGTTTTTGATGATGAAAACGGTCTATACATTAAAACAAATATTAGCCGAAATCTTCCGCTGGAGGCAAGGTCCGAAACGATGAAACTGGATGTGGAATCGGAGTATAGCGAGAGCGGAACTACGCTGCACATCAAATCCAAAGCGGATTACGACTTGGCCGGATATGAAATTCTGCCTAATGAGAATGTTTTACAAATCAAATTAAGATTGCAGTCTAATAAATTGCGTGGAAAAACGATTTTGCTGGATGCCGGTCATGGTGGGGAAGATTGCGGGGCGCTTGGGCCCGGCGGAAAATCTGCTCCGACGGAAAGCGAATTGAACTTTTTGCTGATGCAATTTTTGAAAAGAGAGTTGGAAGATGCGGGCGTTCATGTTTTATTAACCAGAAACGATGATACATTTTTGGAGTTGGAAGAGCGGGTGGAAATTTCAGAAAACACAGCACCGGATCTATTTATATCGCTGCACCATAATTCCACCGACCAAACAACCGATTTTAATGAGGTGTCGGGCGGGATGGTGCTGTATTCATCGGAACTTTCGGAATCTCTTGCTCATCAGATCTCTCAAAATCTTTGGGCGGGAATCGGCAAAAATCCGAAAGCAAAAGTGCGTCGCCAAAGCTTGTTCGTTTGTCGGCAAACAAGATGCCCTGCCATATTGATTGAGGCGGGTTATCTTTGTAATCCGCAGGAGTATGAACTTTTATGTAATGCGGATAATACAGAAAAGATTGCAAAAAATATTGTAATAGGATTGAAAAATTATTTTGTTTCGGCAAGTTCTTAATTTTTTGTCGAACATCTTTTCAATAGTGTTTTTATATGTTATAATATTTTATTATCTTATCTATTTTAAGGAGCAACAATGGAATTTGTTCGAAAAAGTATAAATCAAGGTGTCGCGGTTAATTATGGGATAACGGATCGATTTAAAAGCAGCCATTTATCTGTAGATTTTATCCTTCCTCTGACTGCCGAAAATGCGACAGGAATGTCCTTGTTAGCGGGGGTTTTGTCACGTGGGTGCAAAGCCTTTCCGCAGATGGATAAAATCAGTCGATTTCTTGCCAAGAATTATGGGGCATCCTTATCGATCCACGCCGGAAAAGCAGGGGAGATGGAGATTTTTACGGTCTCTGCAAATTTTCTGGACGATGAGTATTCCATAGACCATGAACCGATATATAGCAATATGCTCGGTTTTCTCGAAGAATTGATTTTGAATCCCTTGGTTACGGAAAATGGATTTAATGCAGAGATTGTCGATCAGGAAGTGAAAAATCTTTCGGATAAAATGGCGGCGCTTTTTAACGATAAAAGATTATTTTCCCTCGAACGATGCAAAGCTATAATGTGTGCGGATGAGCCTTTCGGAATCAATGAGATGGGCGATCAAGAAACACTGAAATCTTATGATGCAGAAACATTATACTCTTTTTATAAGAGAATGATAGCGGATGCATTTGTCGTTATATCTTATGTGGGTAAGCAAAAGGATCTGACAGATACCTTTCTGCAAAGATTTTGCGCACGAAAGAAGCTCGACTTTCAATCTGCCGTCAATAATATCGGAGAAATTAAAGAAGTTATTGAACCGATGAACTTAAACCAAAGCAAGTTGAATCTTGGTTTTCGTTTGGGTGAAAGCGCGGCAAAGAACGGTGCCGCCTGCCGATTGTTTAATGTGCTTTACGGAGGCAGCGCAAACTCCAAACTCTTTATGAATGTTCGTGAACGACTCTCTCTTTGCTATTATTGCTCTTCCTCGATTGATCGGTTTAAAAATGTTATGTTTGTTTCCAGCGGGATCGAAAGCGAAAAATATCAGCAGGCACGCGATGAAATTGAGGCGCAGCTGCGAGCGATTGCCGGCGGAGATTTTAGTGATGAGGAGTTTAATAATGCCAAAGCATATTTGATCGATAGCATCCGCGGGTCCTATGATAGCAAAAGTGCCATTGCAGCGGCAATGGTTTCGCGCACATTGCGCGATGAGCAGAAGACGATGGGCCAAGAAATTAAGGAAGTCGCATCGGTTACGCGCGATGAGGTTGTCTCAATAGCAAAAGAGATCCAATTGGATACTGTTTACTTTTTGAAAGGGGTTCAAACTGAAGAATGATGAAGAGCGAGACTTTTTCAAACGCAAGCGGAATGGAATATGAAAGGATAATCCTTCCCAGCGGGCTTACAATGTATTATATGTTCAAGCCCGACAATGCTAAAAAAGCCGCAATGATAGCTACAAAGTTTGGCTCAATTAATTATACTTTTAATATGCAGGATGGGCGGCAAGTGACCGTCCCAAACGGAACAGCGCATTTTTTAGAGCATAAGCTTTTTGAAGGAAAAGAGGGCAATGCATTTGATTTTTATGCGGTTACAGGAGCAAAAGCCAATGCATACACATCGAACGATAAAACGGCATACTATTTTGTTTGCAGTGATCGTTTTGAAGAAAATTTGGAAATCCTGCTATCGTTTGTGACAAATCCTTATTTGACAGAAGAAAATGTTGAAAAAGAAAAGGGGATTATTGCTCAGGAAATCAAAATGTATGAAGACGAACCGGGATGGCAAGGTTATTTTTCGATGGTGCAGGGGCTGTATCAAGACCATCCGATCCGCAGAGACATTGCAGGAACGGTGGAAGATATTTATTCCTTGACTCCGGAACTTTTGATGGATTGTTACAATGCATTTTATCATCCGAGTAATCTGGTCTTTGCCGTTGTTGGGGATCTGCCCAAGGAACGCGTTTTGTCCATTGTTGAGCGTCATTTTGGCGGGAATAATGATTATTCTGTGGGCAAATTGCCGATCAATGAACCTGATGCAGCCGGTAGTCGGTATGTTGAAAAGCAAATGTTGGTCTCGCGCCCGATTTTTCATTTGGGATTTAAAGATAATAATACAGAAATTCAGGGATATGAGCTTTCCAAAAAAGAGATGGAAACAGAAATTCTTATTGAATATCTTTTTGGAAAATCTTCTCCGTTTTTCAAGGAACTCTACGAGGCGGGTAAAATCAACAATGAGTTTGACTGCTGGTATGATCTGTCTGATTATTTTTCCTTCTGTGTTATCAATGGGGAGAGCGATTATCCGCGCGATGTGGAAACCGCTGCGTGGAAGCACATTGAAAACATTGCAAAAGATGGAATTGACAATGAACGATTTCTGGAGATTCGCAACGGTCTATACGGTGCGTTGGTTATGGATACAGAGCAATCCTACGGCATGGTCAATCGATTGATTGGAAATTATTTGAACGGAACTGAAGCTTTTTATGGGATCGATGTATTAAAGAACATTACCGCGGATGATATATTGAAAAGAGCGGAATGTCTTTTCGATAAAGAGCGGAGTTGCCTATCGGTCATCCATCCGACCAAGGAGGTAAAATAATGGATTATAATGCAGTATCTTTCCCCGGTTTTGGAATTGGTGAATTTAAAATAGATCCAACCGTTTTTTCCATTATTCCCGGGAAACTAACCATTGAGTGGTACGCCTTGATTATCTGTGTCGGCTTAGTGGTTACCTATATTGTGTGTGATTTGCTTGCAGAGCGTTTTGATGTCAGCAAAGATGATTTGCTGGATGTACTGTTGTTCGGGCTACCTGCCGGTTTCATCGGGGCTCGGATATGGTACATATTGGGCGATTTGGAAAGTTTTGATTCTTTTTTCGAAATGATCAGCGTTTGGAATGGCGGGCTGGCAATCTACGGGGGAATTTTCGGCGGAGTTTTCGCCGGCTATTTGGTCTGCCGCTATAAAAAGGTTTCGTTCCTCAATATGCTGGATCTTTCTGCCATTGGATTTATGGTTGGGCAGATCATTGGCCGTTGGGGCAATTTTGCCAATGTTGAAGTATTTGGCATCGAGACTGATCTTCCGTGGAGAATGGGCGTAAATATAATGAATGATGCGGGAGTCGCGCTGAATGAATGGACTTATGTCCATCCGCTATTCTTATACGAATCCTTATGGAATTTGATCGGTTTGTTGTTGATATTTGCCTATATGGATTCTAGAAAATTCAAGGGCGAATTATTTTTGCTCTATACCGCATGGTATGGAATCGGCCGTGCTTGGATGGAATCTCTGAGAGATACGACATATAATTTGCATATTTTTGGAATTCGTGTTAATATGGTTCTGGCGGTTGCAATTGCTGTGTTTGCGATAACCACTCTTATTGTTCTTTATATTCGCAAACCTGCACGCTTTGTTCGTGCAAAAAAAGAAACGGAATCGATAAAAACCGCATATGAAAAGCAGTTTTCATATGCGGTTGATAACGAAGAATTATCCAAGGAAGAGGAAAATCAGGAAAATGGCTAAAATCATTGATGGAAAATTAATCGCCGCAAATATTCGGAGCGAGATTAAAGAAAAGACAGAGGCGTTGAAAAAGGCGGGCATTCAGCCGGGGTTGGCCGTGATTATCGTCGGTACGGATGCGGCGTCTCAGGTTTATGTTCGTAATAAGATTAAAGCCTGCGCAGAGGTGGGTTTTTATTCTGAAAATTATGAATTGCCCGAAAATACAACGCAAGAAGAGTTGTTGACCTTGATTGATAAACTCAATCAAGATTCAAAGATTCACGGAATTTTGGTGCAGTTGCCCTTGCCCAAGCATTTGGACGAGAAAAAAGTGATTGCAGCAATTCATCCACAAAAAGATGTGGATGCTTTCCATGTCTTTAATGTTGGAAATATTATGCTTGGTGAATATACGTTTCTTCCCTGTACTCCTGCCGGTGTGATGAAGCTGTTGGAATATAGTGGCATTGAGGTCGCTGGGAAGGATTGCGTTGTGATCGGGCGGAGTAACATTGTCGGTAAACCGCAAGCGATGCTGATGCTTCATTCAAACGCAACGGTACAGATCTGCCATTCTAAGACAAAAGATCTGGCGAAAAAGACAGCTGCGGCCGATATCTTGATTGTTGCGATCGGAAAAGCGAAGTTTGTGACCGCAGATATGATTAAAGATGGTGCGGTTGTCATTGATGTCGGTATGAACCGAGATGAAAACGGAAAGCTTTGCGGGGATGTGGATTTTGAGTCCTGTTTTGATAAAGCGTCCTATATTACGCCTGTGCCCGGCGGTGTTGGGCCGATGACAATAACGATGTTGCTGCAAAATACACTTTCTGCTGCAGAAAAATTTGGTAAAAATAAGGAATAATATAATGGATTCTTTGTTAGTGTTTTTGAAAAATCTGATACGTGCTTGGCCATCTATTCTTATGGGTGCGTTTATTCCGGCTGTTGCGCTGGGAGTACTCTTCTTTTCTAAAAAAAGAAAAACGACAGCGTTTAAAGCGGTGTTGTACGGAGCGGCAACGTTCTTTGCATCGCTTGCGATGGTTGCAGTATTACTCTTGGCTTTGGCGCAGTTTTTTATGCCGATGATCACCGTCTCGCAGGCTTCCAATGCTAATTCCTATATTTTCATATTTGGAATTATTGTGTTATTGCTTTTCTATGCTTCTTCTGAGGCGTTAAAACAGTTTAGTTTTCGTAGTATTATCAAAACCGAAAAAGCAAAGTATGCCGGATTGACGTTTGGTTGCGGTTTTATTCTGGCGCAAAATCTTTTGATTATCGGATTAATTTATGCGGGCGAGGTTGATACATCGCAAATGCTGGTTTTCGGTTTGCTGATGATCATTTGCGGAGTGATATATCTGTTGAATTCCAATCTTTGTTATTCTTTGATGCGAGAAGGGAATTGGCTGACCGGGAGTGCCACGGCGATTTCTTATTATTTGATTTTGGCAGTGATGTTGCTTTTTGCTAATGTTTATGCTGCATATATTACGATTGCCTTGGTTTTGCTGTTTAATTTAATCGCCACTTATCATATTCGTTCTCAGCACCTAAATAAAGGAGGAGAGAAAAATGCATAGTGTATTGATCTTTTATTTTCTCTCGGTCGTCCTTTTTGCGGTCGGCGTTACGGCTCTTGCTAAGTTTTTCAAAAAACGTGATATTAAACTTCGTCTGACATTCGTTTTTTTAGGCATACTTTTTGCGGTTGCATATTTTGTTGTTTTATTTGTTCTGTTCTTTAGTACATTTAATGCAAACAGCGATCAATATTTCTTCACTAAGACTTATTTGGTGGGAATCGGATTTTCTTATGTGTTTCTTCTTTCCATTGTTCGCTGCCTAATAATGAAAGCGGTGTTCTTCAATAAAGAAAATAACGAGCAGGGCTTGTCTTTTACACTTGGCTTTGGAACGGCACCTGCATTGTTCATAGCGATTTATTTATTGCTGTTTTTCTTTGTAATTGCATATAACGGACTTTTTAACGGTCCTGCGGTTTGGAATGCAGAAGGGTATTTTGTCTTTGAAGACAACACCATTATTAATTTACTTCTTCCCAAAGCGTCCGGGGCGCTTTATGCAATGATCGCATTGATCTTTTATGCAACCTTTACATTGATCGAAAGCTGGTTTTATAAAAAAATCAGCCAGAAAAATTATAAATGGTTATATTTCATTTTGTTTCCGATCGCATTTGCATTACTTGAAACAGGGATGATTTTACCCATCCCTTATATCAATTTGAATTCTTATTGGCAACTCAGTATTATTGGCATTGTAGTTGTTGGATTGGCGATCGTTCTTGTCAATCTTCTTCCGAAAGAGAAGGCTCCGCAGGAATACGCGAAGCAGTTTGAATAGCAGCGGGAATCTCGGCATCAAATCTTATGCCGAGATTGCTTAGCTCGATTTCGCGGAACGGAACTTCCAAGAGATCGTTTAGCCCGGTATATTCTTCAATATATTCGGTGGCGATCCCTGCAGGGATGGTATAGCCGGAGAAAGTAATGGTGTCGGATATAAATTTTCCGTATCCCGACTCATTTTCGCCAAGATGCCCTTGAATGGAAATTCTTTGGCCTTTAAGTGTGTTTAATATAGGAGATAGGGAAGAAAGTTCGGGGCAGAGTGTGGATAATCGCGACGGCTCGCATAGTATCCCGCTGATTTTAAATTGTCCTTCGTCTGTACCTTCAAAGGTCATTTTGTTGATGAAACCCAACTCGGAAAGATTGGATTCCATTAGTTGTGCAAAGGCTTCGTTTGAATAAAAGCCGGACTGTACATTTAAAGGCTCTTGCACATTCAATTCGGATTCTTCGGGGACGCTGCTTTCGGGCGACAAGAGGAGCGCGGCGAGTATACCCAGACTGAGCAAGGCAAACGTCAATAAAAAGGAGCCCCATTTAATTTTAAAATAATTGATTCTGTTTTTCATAATAAAACCTTTCGTTGTTTATGGAGGATGTAAAAAATGAAAAGTAAAAGTATTGTGGCAATAGTGATTGCAATTTTATGTGTTGTCGTCCTCGCGTCCGGCTTGGTTTGGAGTTTATTGGATGATAATACGCCCCCGAAACAAGATCATGGTTCTCAAATGGAGCCGCCGAATGATTCGACGGATAATAGCGATCCTGAACCCAATTCTGAACCGGAACCCGAACCCGAACCGGAGCCCGAACCTGAACCGGAGCCCGAGCCCGAACCGGAGCCCGAGCCCGAACCGGACCTTGATCCGATTGAAATTGATGATCCGGAAGTTTATAAGGGAAACGCCAATGTTACAACTTTGACCAAGGATGAAGTGACTGCGATCCTAAATAATAAATTTATGGTTCTAGTAAATCGCGACCATAGACTGCCTGATGATTATACAGGAATTGACTTGATCTCTCAAGGGGATCATCGGTTGAACAAGGTGACTTTTTCGGCGTTGAATCAACTGATGGATGCCGGAAAAGATGCGGGCTATAATTATGTTTTGTACTCGGGATACCGTACTTATTCACACCAGTATAATAATTATTACAATAAGATCAATTATTATAAGAATAGCGGCTATTCGGAAGAAGATGCAATTCGGCTGACCGATCAATATCACGCACCGCCGGGAGCAAGCGAACATCATACAGGCTTGGCGGCTGATGTATGCATCCCGTCGATTGTTAATAAATATGCTTGCTTACATGAAAACTATGAATATACCGATGAATACAAATGGTTTTCTGCGAACGCACATAAATATGGCTTTATCTTGAGATACAGAAAAGGCGATGAAGCCATCACAGGCTATAATTTTGAGCCTTGGCATTATCGCTTTGTCGGTGTGGATATCGCTACAGAGATTTATAAGAGAGATATCACATTTGAAGAATATGTCGAAGAGCTCGAGACTCACTTGAAACAATTTTAATATAAAAGACCGTTGCGGTATGCAACGGTCTTTTTGCATATTATTGGCGTTTTCATTCAAAATAATGTTTGAGGTGAAAAAGTCGTGTTGATTAGTGTTTTTCGGTGCATTATTTTATATATTGCAGTTGTGGTATCGGTGCGGATTATGGGGAAACGTCAGCTTGGGGAATTACAGCCATCCGAGCTTGTGGTAACTATTATGTTATCGGAGTTTGCCGCGTTGCCGCTCCAAGATTTAAACATTCCTTTAATATGGGGAATTGTACCGATGTTTTTGATGGTTGCGTTAGAACTGCTGATGTCTTTTTTTACCATGAAATCGATGCGCTTTCGCGCCGTTTGCTACGGCAGGCCGGTGATTTTGATTTATCAGGGGAAACTTGACCAATATAATTTGCTCAGAACACGTGTATCGGTTGAGGATATTATGGAAGCGATGCGCAACAATGGCATTTTGGCAATCGAAGATATTCAAATGGCGGTGTTGGAAACCAACGGAACTCTTTCCATCATTCCAAAGCCGGAAACATCACCGCCGACAGCCAGAGATTTAAACGTCTCTGTTTCTGCATCGGGTGGAATTCCCGCAATCATTGTTATGGACGGAAAACCGATGCAGGAAAATATGAAACTAAAAAATGTAGACAATGAGACATTAAATGCAATTTTAAACGGTTACCAAATAAAAGCAGAGGAGATTTTTGTTTTGACGATTGATGATCGAGGAAAGACGAACTTAATTAAAAAAGAATTAAATAAAGGGTAAAAATGAAAAGAACATTTATATCATTGGCGGTAATTATTCTCTTTTTGTTGCTTATAATCGGCACGGATTTGATTTTTATGACCTCTTTTGCCGACGGTATGACCAATCGGTTAAACTTGATTATAGAGACAGAAAATGTTGATTTACAAAAGCAACGGGCAAGGGATTTGGATGATTACTTTCGCAGTAAAGAATTTTTTGCACACCGATTTATTCCAACAGACCGAATCGAAGAAATAGAAACGATGATGCACAAACTGAATGCCTATATCAACGAGGAAGATAAAAACGAAATTGAAGCAACTGCGACAGAAATTCAGGCGCGGATCAATTTGTTGTATTCAACGTATATCTACCATTGGCACCAACCGTTTGAGTTTCGCATAGAATAGATTGAAATAATCCGGCGGAGGTGAATAATGAAGAAAAACCATCTATGCAAAATGTTGTGTATTATTGCGGCCTCGATTGCATTGGGGATTTTGATTCAAATATTCTTGCCGGATATTTTAATCATTGCAATTTGCTGTGTTCTAGTAATAATTATGGGGATAGCAGTTGCAAAATTTACATAAGGAGTATGGTTTATGAAAGTCATTGTTTTTAGGGCACCGAAGGGTTTGCGCGGAATTTTGATGAGGGTTTTCAAAGTGAATCGCTAAAATAAACATATCGGCTTGTTTTTTTGCATAGATAATATAAAAAAACAAAGGAGCCGTGGACTATGGAATGTAAGCAAAGACAATCAACCGTTGCAGTGACGAAGACCTTGCATGAAGATTTTATTGAAGAAAAATGTGAATGTGATCTTTTGATACCGGATTATTTTTCGGCGGCGGAAAAAATTATTCAATGCAGTGCAACTCCTGTGATCCTGAAGAAAGAGTTTGAAGGGGATCGGTTGCTGTTGGAAGGAATTTGCAAGTTTTTCGTCATTTATCAAGGCGAGGACGAGGCGGGGATCAAGGTTCTCTCTGAGTCGGTAAACTTTAGCGAAAGTGTGGCGGTGAAGGACGCAACACATGAAAGTCGGGTTCAAACAATAGCACGTGTCTCCGGGGTTTCGTGCAGACTATTAAATTCAAGAAAGGTAAACGCTCGGGCATTTATTTCAATCGCATTGAAGGTAAAAGATCAGAGCAATACAGAAATTATTGAGGCAATGGATGATTGCCAAATAGAAGCATTATTTTGCGAAAAAAACGTCCATACAATATTAGAACATATTTCTGAAACAACCAAGGTTCAGGGTGAGATTGAGACACATGCGGAGATACAAGATATTTTAAGAACCGATGGTACGGTTTGTATTAAAGACATTAAAATGTTGGGGAACAAAGCGATGCTGAAAGGTATTTTAAACTTGTATGTTCTTTTTACGCCCGAAGAGGATCCGTGCAGAGTGGAACAAACCTCAACAGCAATTCCGTTTACGCAATTGATTGAATTTAATACATCAGATGAAGATGCGATGATGGAGGCGGCTTGCACGATCCAAAGTATTCGCAATGATGTCGAGACCGATGCAGACGGAAAGAATAAAATAATCTCTGTGGCGGCAACATTGCTTACGGAAGGCGAGGTGTTTGCCGATAAGAAACATCTTTTTCTGACGGATGCATATTCAACAAAGTATCCGATTGAACCGACGTATGGAGATATTACCTTTGAATCGATGGTTGAGCAGAGCGATTGTGTTGAAAGTGTTCGCTTTGAAATCGGTTTGGAAGGGGAAGATGCTCGCGTTGTTCAAATGATTGGATCGCCGATTATAAGAAAGGTGACGGCGCAAGGGAAAACATTGACATTAGAAGGAGTTTTGGATGCTTCTATGTTTATTTATGAAGGGGATACATACAGAAGTGCCGACAAGTCTTTTCCCTTTACAATATCCAAAGAGCTTCAGCGGGTCGGAGACCTTATGCGATGCGAGGTTTGCCCGTGTTTGCTTGGTTTAGAGTATATTTCAAGCGAAAAAAATACAGAAATTAAGGCGGATATTCAATGTCATTTTTCGATTTTCGCGAGAGAAACTTGTAATGTAATTAAGGATCTTGTTGTCGACAGCGATCATCCGTTGGAAGTCGCCCCTTCCTCTAATGTCGTGGTTTATTTTGGGGAAAAGGGAGAGCGGATCTGGGACATCGCTCGCCATTATTCCACTTCGATGGCAAACATTAAAGAGATTAATGGTTTGGACGAAGATGTTCTTGAAGAGAAAAAACTGTTGCTGATTTCAAAATAAATTTAAAACGCGCTTCATCGATCATTGATGAAGCGCGTTTTTTTATATTATTATTGCTATTTTAATTAGATAGTGCTATAATAAATTAATATTATTTAAGAAAGGGGATCGGAATGCGTCGTTGGAATATCAAAAAGCAAAATGAACATTTGGTGGAAACCTTGTGCAGAGAATTGAATTGTACGCATTTTTTTGCTCGCATTCTGATCAATCGTGGATTCACTACTGTTGAGGATGCTCGCGCGTTCTTGAACGTAAACCGCGCGGATTTGTTGGACCCGTTTCTTTTTAAGGGAATGGATCGTGTGGTCGATCGCATTAAAAGAGCGATTCAAAATTTCGAAAGAATCACCGTATATGGGGACTATGATGTTGACGGTATCACGGCGACGGCTCTTTTGTATGGTGTTTTAAGGGAACTTGGCGGTATTGTAGATTTCTTCATCCCAAGCCGCTTTACCGATGGATATGGGGTGAATTCCTCGGCAATTCAAGCGATCGCCGAAAAAGGCACTCAGCTGATCATCACTGTGGATACCGGAATAACAGCTGTAGATGAAGTGGAAGTAGCAAAGCGTTTGGGGATGGATGTGATTATTACAGACCATCACGAGTGTCAGGAAACATTACCGCAGGTGTTGGTCATCAATCCCAAATATGCCGAAAGCGGGTATCCGTACCAACATTTGGCGGGCGTGGGTGTTGTGTTCAAACTTGTTTGTGCGTTGATTTATTCCTTTGGCGGTTGCCCGTCGGATATTGATCGGTTTACTCCATTGGCGGCGATTGGTACCATTGCCGACATTATGCCTATGCATGGGGAAAACCGCTACATTGTTCAAAAAGGATTGGAATACCTTCAAAATACCGAAAATATCGGTCTGAAAAAATTGATTGATCGGTGTATGGGCGATCGGTCGCTGGATGCGTCTGCAGTCAGCTATGTGTTAGCACCGCGTATTAACGCAGCCGGAAGAATGGGCAATGCGTCCATCGGTGTTGAGTTGTTAACGACAGACGATGAGCAACGAGCAGAACAGTTAGTGGAGGAACTTTGCCGCGAGAATAACCGTAGACAAGGAATTGAAAATGGGATTCTTGAAGATGCGATTGCCATGATCGAAGAAGACGAAGCGGAACAAAAGCGGAATGCCATCGTGTTATGGAAAGAAGGATGGCATAACGGTGTGGTCGGAATTGTGGCATCGCGTCTGAAAGAGCGGTATAATCGCCCTTGCATCTTATTCTCGTTGAGCGAGGGACATGCCAAAGGGTCCGGAAGAAGTGTTAAGCCGTTTAATTTATTTAATGCTCTGGAGCGTATTAAAGAACATACCTTGAAGTTTGGCGGACATGCTTATGCTTCGGGTGTTTTGGTATCGATTGACCATTTGAATGAGTTCCGCGATGCCCTTTGCAAACAGGTCGATCTCTTTTTGGAAGATAACGAGTTTGATAACAGTATTGAAATCGATTGTTCATTGTTCCCGCAGGATCTTTCGGTTGAAAATATTATTTCTTTGCAGAAACTGGCGCCGTTTGGACGGGAGAATGAATCGCCGATCTTTTGCATGAGAAATGTCCGTATTTTAGATGCAGTACCGACAGCGAACGGCAATCATATGCGGATTATCTTCCTTTGCGATCATATGAAAGTGTCTGCATTTTATTTTAACATCTCGCCGGCAGACTTTTTGTATGCCGCGGGAGAAACGGTGGATGTCGTTTTCGAGGCGGACATCAATGTTTATAACGGACGCAGAACTGTTCAACTCATCGTTAAGGATATGCGAAACACATTGAGCGATTCGAATTCTGTGTGGCGTGATATTGAGCGCTTGAATGGAATGAACGTTTACGAAAAGGATATTCCCTCGCGAGATCATACGGTAGCGGTATATCGGTATTTGCAAAAAGCACTTTCGGCCGGTATTTGCTCGTTTGATATAACAACACTGCCGTCGCGTATTTCTCAGAAGCAACAAATCGAAATATCCAATGGTGCGGTTTATCTATCGCTGATGGCTTTAGAAGAGTTGGGTGTTCTGAATTTTGAAAAAGAGGGAAGAAACATCCGAAAGTTGCAGCTGAATTCTCAAATTAAGGTCGATCTTGGAGATTCTGTAGTTTTGAAAAAATACAAAGAGAAGGCAGGTGAGTTGATGTGTGTTTAGAGGACAAATTGTTTGAAGATTTTTTGTCGTTGTTGATGAATGATAAAAAAATAGATGTTGAAAAAGTACGTGCAGCATATCAACGAGCCAAGGTCTGCCATGAAGGGCAACGCAGAAGTTCCGGAGAGGCGTATGTTTGTCATCCGATTGAGGTGGCAAAATTAGTGTATGAATTCGGATTAGATACTGATTCGATTTGTGCCGCATTTCTGCACGACACGATCGAAGATACCGAGCTGACCTTTGACGACGTAAAAAAAGAATTTGGTTTGGATTGTGCCAATCTTGTTGATGGTGTTACAAAGCTGGGGCAAATTCAATATACCACCAAAGAAGAAGCGCAGGTCGAATATCTCAGAAAAATGTTTTTGGCGATGGCCAAAGACATTCGAGTAATTTTGATTAAACTTGCCGATCGTCTGCATAATGTACGAACCCTTGGCGCAAGACCGCGCGAAAAACAGCTAAACACCGCTCATGAGACATTGGAGATCTATGCACCGCTTGCTCATCGCTTAGGTATGCAGCGCGTTAAGCAGGAAATGGAAGATATTTCGGTTTCCTATCTTGATCCGGATGGCTGTAAAATGATCCATGACCGATTGAAGGAATTTGAAGTCAATGGTCATGATTTTGTCGAAAATACCAAGAAGAATATTTGCGAAAAACTAAAGGCATATGATATTCCTTTTGAATTAACCTATCGCGTTAAGCACACTTTTAGTATCTATCGCAAATTGTTTACGCAAAATAAAACCTTTGAGGAATTGTATGACATTTATGCATTTCGTTTGATCGTGAACACAGTCAACGATTGTTATTATTTACTCGGTGTAATTCACGACCTCTATAATCCCATACCGGGTAGATTTAAGGACTATATCTCTACTCCGAAACCGAATATGTATCAATCGCTTCACACAACGGTTATCGGAAAAGAAGGTGTTCCTTTCGAGGTACAAATTCGTACTTGGGATATGCACAATACCGCGGAATACGGTATCGCAGCGCATTGGAAATATAAAGACGGTGTTCAAAATTCCAAGGCTTCTTTAGACGATAAATTAAAATGGGTACGAAACATTTTAGAAACACAAGAAGATGTTTCGGATACCGAAGACTTTATCAAAGCGCTTAAAATCGATTTATTTGATGATGAAGTCTTTTTGTTCACCCCGCGTGGCGACGTTGTCAACCTGCCTGCAGGAGCAACGGTCATTGACTTTGCTTATGCAATTCATAGCGCGGTTGGTAATAAAATGGTCGGTGCCAAGGTTAATGGTAAGATTGTGGGGCTGGAATATCAGCCTCAAAATGGTGAGATTATCGAGATTTTGACCACCTCTTCCGAAACGCATGGCCCTTCGCGGGATTGGCTTAAGATTGTCAAAACCAGCGAGGCCAAACAAAAAATTCGCCATTGGATTAAAAATGAGCGTAGGGAAGAAAACATCGAAACCGGTTGCGATGAATTGGAGAAAGCATTGCGTCGCAGCGGCATTCGGTTGCCTAAAGAAGATCGCGATTCCATTATGGAAAATATCGCGATTCACCTGCATTTCAATTCTGCCGATGATATGTATGCGGCAATTGGCTATGGCGGTGTGACCGTCGCCAAAGTGGAACGCAGGATTCGCGATTATTGCGATCAGCTGGAAAAAGAAAATAAACCGATTAAGATCGTTAGCGGAAATAAACCCAAAGCGAATGCGAGCGGGGTGGAAGTGGAAGGCATTGATAATTGTCTGATTAAATTTGCCAAGTGCTGCAATCCCTTGCCCGGCGATTATATTTGCGGTTTTATAACCAAAGGCTATGGGGTTTCCATTCATAAAACAGATTGCCCGAATGCGCGCAGAGGGATGGAAGAAGAGCCGAACCGTTGGCTAAAGGCAACATGGGATGCCAGAGAAAGCGATAGTTTTTCAACCACCTTGATGCTCCATGTAAACAATGGCATCGGTGTTATGGCGAATCTGACCCGAATTTTGGCCGATCTTAAGGTGAACATCCGTAGCATCTCGACGAGGGAAGAAAGCAAAGATACAACGATCATTACAATTACGAT
>JAZSBU010000162.1:0-6714 GCA_045602565.1 Eubacteriales bacterium
CATTTGACGAACAAATTTTGTCCCCATCTCCGGCAATGCCAGCGTGCCGGTCTCACATTCAATCTCTTCCGGTGTTACACCCAATGCCTTAGGGCTGGTAAGAAGGCTATAAACATCCTTATCGTTCATTGGAATATCTGCAAATTTCAAATCGGTAAGATCTTCCAAATGCTTCAGCAGAGTGGGTACATCATGGCCGAGAACATCAAGTTTTAAGATCGTATCGTGAAGAGAGTGGAAGTCAAAGTGCGTTGTCAAGATATCGGATTCCTGATCATCGGCAGGATGCTGAATCGGGCAAAAATCATATACATCAAACTGTTTTGGTATAACAACCATTCCTGCAGGATGTTGGCCTGTCGTTCTTTTAACACCAACGCATCCGTTGACTAACCGTTGCTCTTCCGCTTTGTTTAATTTCAGTTCGCGTTCTTTTAAATAGTTTTTGACATAGCCATAAGCGGTTTTATCCGCCAATGTTCCAATGGTGCCTGCTTTGAAAACATAGCCTTCCCCAAATAATTCCTCAACATATTTTTGAGCTGTGGATTGATATTCGCCGGAAAAATTCAGATCGATATCGGGCACTTTGTCCCCTTTAAATCCAAGGAAAGTTTCAAACGGAATATCGTGACCATCTGCGTGCATCGGTATACCGCAATTAGGGCAATCCTTATCCGGCAGGTCGAATCCGGAACCGACAGAACCGTCAGTAAAAAACTCGCTGTGCTTACATTTTTTGCAAACATAGTGCGGAGCCAGCGGATTAACTTCGGAAATACCCACCATGGATGCCGCAAATGAAGAAC
The DNA here is from genome assembly GCA_045602565.1 of Eubacteriales bacterium. GTDB lineage: Bacteria > Bacillota > Clostridia > Oscillospirales > QAKW01 > QAKW01. The sequence continues at coordinate 810 of JAZSBU010000162.1, forward strand.
CGACCGAACCACGAGAACCTACAGAGTATCCCGCTTCATTGGATTTCATAACTAACTTTTGGGCGCTCATATACATAACGGCATATCCATTACCGATAATCGAATTCAGCTCACGCTCCAAGCGTTCACGTACGATTTCAGGCAATGGATCCCCATAGATCTCATAGGCATTTTTCCATGCGATATTGGACAATTCTTCCTCTGCCCCCTCCAATTCGGGTGCATACATACCGCGCGGGATCGGGATCAATTCTTCCACCGAATCAGCAATGGCCACAGGATTATCGACAACAATTTTATGCGCCTGCTCAAAGGGTAAGTAATCGAATTCCTGCAACATTTCTTCGGTGGTTCTGAAATAAAGAGGCGGCTGACTATCAGCGTCACTAAATCCGTTCCCCGCCATCAAAATACGGCGAAAGATTTCATCTCTAGCATCAAGAAAATGAACGTCGCAAGTACCGACTACCGGTTTATCTAACTGTTCACCGAGCAGAATGATTTTTTTATTGAAGTTTTGAAGATCTTCTTCCGAAGATGCTGTTCCATTACGGAGCATATACTCATTGTTTCCAATGGGCTGTACCTCAAGATAGTCATAGAACGATGCGATTTCCTGCAATTCGGAATCGCTCTTACCATCAACGATTGCTCGAAATAATTCACCGGCTTCGCAGGCACTTCCGATGATAAGCCCTTCACGCAACTTTGAAATTTCAGAGCGATACATCAACGGTCTGCGATAGAAATGCTCAATATTGGATTTGGAAACAAGTTCGTATAAATGTTTGAGACCAATTTTATTTTTAACCAGCAAAATAATATGATACCGCGGTGTATTTTTTAATTTATAGGACGTTTGAGGATCAAAACCATCAACCGTATCATCTACCAAATACCCCTCTACGCCATAGATCATTTTAATGCCGAAGATTTCAGCGGCCGCTTGTGCGTTGGGGTAGTTTTGCAAATTGCCATGGTCCGTAATTGCAATCGCTTTATGCCCCCAATAAGCGGCTCTGCGAACATAATCTTCAATGCTGTTTACGGCATCCATTGCAGACATATTAGTATGTAAATGAAGTTCGACACGCTTTTCATCCGCATTATCACGCCGAACAGTATGTTTGCCCTCAAAGATGCATTTTGCGTTGATTACATAATCTTCCTCGTATTTATCATACATTACTTGTCCTGTCGCACCAATGGTAGCACCGGGTTTGAGTTTACCGGAGATCTCATCTGCTTTATCCGCGGGCACCAAAAACTTGAGGATAATAGATCCGGTATAATCGGTGACAAATAACGAAAAACGGACATTTTTCTGATCCCAAGTGGTGCGACTATCACATTTAAAGACATTTCCAAGAACAGAAACGGTTCCATCCACTTGAGTAACCATATTCATCGCATAAAAGTTTTTACCAATACGATCGCCATGGATCAAATTCTCTGTGGGAGAAAACGGAATATTCGGCATAGGAACGGTAACAGGGCGTTTCCACTCTCGCTTGACCGGCTCTTTGGGTTGGGGCGGAGCGATCGGTTCCGACGGCGGAGGCAATTCTTCAATCACAGGCTCAGGAATCTCCATACGGTTGGAATCATCCACTTGAGTAGAGCCGTCAAACGCAACATTGACATTGATGTGATACCATTCAGAAAAAACATCACGCAGAGTTTTTTCAACACCAAGCGCATTTATAATATCTAAACCACCATATTTCAAAAATACAGTCAATTTAGTATCATCCAGTTCTATTGTGGAGTCGTTTAAAAAACCATTCACTCCCCCATTCTTTCTCTTTGCACATTCGACAATATCCGACCAATGAGCGGTATCAAATGCAATCGATTCAAAGGACGGAACGATCTCAACATTGGTTAGAGCGTAGGTTGACTTCACCTTTTCCTCAAGGGCTTGAATATGGGAAAAAGACACATACTTTTTAAATTCAGCATGTGCCTTTAAAATGCGATGTTCTTGATTGACTTCAACCTTTACAGCAATTGCACCATCAAACAACGACAGTTCGTTTTCCGAGAAAGTGCAACGCTTAAAAAAATTCAATAAATTTTTATTCGACATTATTCGTTCTCGACATTTCTTTTATTTCAAACATTAAAGCATCAAACAATTCGTCTTGATGCACTTTTTTAACGATTTTCCCCTTCTTAAAGATGAGACCTTCCCCATCACCGCCTGCAATGCCGATATCGGCTTCGCGGGCTTCTCCGGGGCCGTTTACAGCGCAACCCATCACTGCCACTTTTAGTCCGGACGTGTTGTCTTCCAATGCTTTTTCAACACGCTCGGCAATTTCAATTACAGGGATTTTTGTTCGACCGCATGTAGGACAAGAGATCAACTGGCACGCACCATCCAATAAGCCCAAAGCACGCAAAATGCGACGGCCTGCATAAATTTCTTCCACAGGGTCGGCGGTTAGCGATACCCGAATGGTTGATCCGACCCCCTCGGCAAGTAAGCTGCCGATACCGATCGCATTTTTGACTATACCCATTTCTTTTGTTCCCGCTTCGGTAACACCAAGATGCAAAGGATAGTCGCATACTTTGGCCAATAAACGATACGCTTTGATCATCGTTTGGACATGGGAACTTTTAATCGATATGACGATATCATGAAAATCCAATCGTTCTAAAATGCGTACATGCCGCATTGCGCTTTCCACCAGCGCTTCGGGAGTCGGTGAGCCGTAACGTTCCAAAAGCTCTCGCTCCAGCGAACCGCCATTGACACCGATTCGGATCGGAATCTTCTTTTCCTTACACGCATCGACAACAGCGCGTACCTTTTCTTCTGAACCGATATTGCCCGGATTGATTCTGATTTTATCTGCGCCGGCCATAACAGATGCAATTGCAAGTCGATAATCAAAATGAATATCGGCAACGATCGGCATCGAGACCGCGTTTTTTAATCTGCGAATGGTTTCAACAGATTCTTTATTCGGAACGCTGAGCCGCAAAACATCGCAGCCGGCTTTTTCCAAAGCGATTGCCTGCTGAACTGCTGCATCATGGTCGCCGGCAGGCGTACTCAACATGGATTGAACAAAGATTTTCTCACCGCCGAACTTTAAATTTCCGACCTCAACAATTCTTGCCAAAGCAATCCCCTCCTTAGAATAAATTTATAATATCTTTTAGTGCCACAAGCACCATTAAACCCATCAATAAAAATAAACCAATTGCATTTAAAGCTGTTTCAACTTTTGGATTCAGCGGTTTTCTTCGTATCGCTTCGATAAAGAGAAGCAAAATCCGACCGCCATCCAATGCAGGAAAAGGTAAAAGATTCATCACGCCAAGGTTGATTGAGATCATAGCGACAACAAGCAACAGTGAACTCAATCCAACCGTCGCACTCTTCCCGATCACTTCGGCGGTCCCTATCGGTCCGCTCACTTGATTCAAATCCGCTTCAAAGGTGAATAAGGAGCCAATAAAAGAATAAATGGATCTGGATACCGATAAAGTATATCCCGCAGAATAGCGAAATACAGAAAGGATATTTCGCTTTTCGCCAAACACTTTGAAATCCGTATCAAAGAAAGTTCCATACTCGGAATCTTCGATTTTAGGAAAGGATACATCATTGAGCAGAACCTTCTCACCGTCTCTCAACACTGTAATATCAAAATTTTCTGCCTTACTGTTTCTTGTGAGCGCGTAAGAAATATCCATATAGGAAAAGATACGGTAATTATCGATGGCGGTAATCTTATCGCCTTCTTTAAGGCCGCCATCCACCGAAACGGCCTCGGGTAAAAACTCGGCAACCGTCGTCGTGGGATAAGCTGAGATAGAAGCATTAATGCAGCAAATCAATAGAAATCCCATCAGAATATTCATTGCCGCACCCATAACAAGGACTAAAAACCGTTTCCATCTCGGCTTGCTTGAAAACGAGTTTTCATCGTCACTATCGCCGTCCTCCCCTTCCATCTGAACGAAACCGCCGATCGGGAAAGCGCGTATGCAGAAGCGACACCATTTTCCTTCTCTTTTGTATAATGCAGGTCCCATACCGATGGAAAACTCATGGATCTTGATTTTTGCCCATAAAGCTGTAAAAAAATGACCGGCTTCATGAGATAAAATCAAAACGCCAAAAACCAATAGCGTCACAACAATATTAATTACAATCTGCATCAAAAAGTACCCTTCTCAAATTCATTCATAACACAAGTTCTGGCAATTTTATCGGCAGAAAGAACGCTATCGAGTTCCTTGGCGTTGCCGCCGGGAACATTTGAGAGCGCTTTTTCCACCAACGAAGCAATATCATTAAAATTGATCTTGTTTTTTAAAAATAAATCAACCGCCTGCTCATTGGAACCGTTTAATACAGTGGGATACAGACCGCCGTTTTTACTTGCTTGCTTTGCAAGTTTAAGGCAGCGAAACGTATCTTCGTCGGGCTCGGCAAAACTCAAGGTTTTACCGAATAAAGACAATGCGTGTGAACCGCTCGAAATACGATTGGGATATGTCAGCGCATATTTGATCGGCAAATACATCGACGGAACACCCATTTGGGCAATGACCGAATCGTCTTCAAATTCAATCGCAGAATGAATAATGCTTTCACGATGAACGACAACTTCAATTTGTTCATCACTCAAATCAAACAGCCATTTTGCCTCCATCCATTCAAGTCCTTTATTCATCAACGTTGCGCTGTCGATTGTAATCTTAGAACCCATACTCCAGTTAGGATGTTTTAATGCATTTGCCAAAGTGACCGATTCCAACTCTTTAGCGGTCATTCCATAAAAAGGTCCGCCGGAGGCGGTCAAAAGAATTTTTTTAATTTGATTTTCGCCGGCTCCTTGTAAGCATTGAAAGATCGCACTATGTTCGCTGTCGACCGGCAATATTTTGACACCCTTTTTCTTTGCGGCAGGAATGACAATTTGGCCGGCGCAAACCAGCGTTTCCTTATTTGCAAGGGCAATATCTTTACCCGCTTCAATGGCGGCAAGTGTTGGCTTTAAGCCAATCATCCCCATCATTGCGGTAACAACGACAGAGACCTCCGGCAAAGATGCGACTATGCAATTTCCCTCATCGCCCGAATAAATTTTGCAAGGAAAATCCGACAGTCTCTCCCGCAAAATTTCGGCGGCATTGGGATTATATACAGAGGCAACACCAATATTAAATTGACGAATCTGTTTTTCCAACAGATCGATATTGCTTCCTGCACTGACTCCAGCAACTCGAATACCAAGGTCTTTGCAAACCTGCAACGTCTGCGTTCCGATGGAACCGGTTGATCCTAAAATAGAAATGATTTTCATTGTTATATTTTACCCAATAAAACTTCTGGTATTTATTAACGCATAAAACATAGGTGCAATAAAAATAAGGCTATCCATACGATCCAAAAATCCGCCGTGACCGGGCAAGATCTTGCCAAAATCTTTTACACCGTAAGAACGTTTAATGTAAGAAAAAGATAAATCACCGATTTGACCGATGAGGGTACACAACAAGCTGTAAATTCCGGCCAACAACCAATCAATTTGAACCATTGTGATCTTCTGATAAATCATGCAGAACAGTAAAAAGAAGCCGATAGAAAACAGCGAACCGCCAATACAGCCTTCAACCGATTTTTTGGGGCTGATCTTTTTAAAGGGGCGACGCTTACCGATCAAAATCCCGGTTAAATACGCAAAGATATCCGTGCACCACGCAGAGCAAACAATACATAGCACCATGAAAAAGAAACCGTGATCCGCAATTCGGCGGATGAATATGATGTAGCTCAAAAAACATCTAATGACGAATGTTATAAACATCGTGACCGTTGCTTCGCCAAAATTTGTCTCGTCAAAGTTTATCATCAGAATGATAAACAAGAAGATAAAAT
>JAZSBU010000163.1:0-6109 GCA_045602565.1 Eubacteriales bacterium
GGGAGTTGATCGGTTGGGAGCCTGCCCTGCGAGCATCCATTCTGGATGCCTTGGGGGAAGAGCCTCCTGCCCCGCGGGATACCGAGCAAAAAATTCCGCAGGCGATCGCCAACCAAATCTTCGGCGACCATCTGCGGTTGAGCTACAGCCAGATCAGCCTGTATCAAAATTGCCCGTTCCAATATTTTATGGAAAAGACGATGCGGATCAAACCCACCGAACCCATCACCTTTGATGCCGCCAATATCGGTACCTTTGTTCACTACGGAATGGAAAAATTGGTGGAGAAACTGAAAGAGGAAGAGTATAATTACGATAAGTATACTCCCGCCGAAATTCAACGTTTTGGAAACAAAATGGCCAAGGAATATCTGGAAGAGCAACTCAAGGATTTCAACCGCAGCAACCGCTTTGATTCCCTCTATAAGCGGATGACGGCCCTCTTTTTCCGCGTGGCGGAAAATGTTTTGGGCGAGTTGCGGGAGGGCAAATTCCGCCCCTATGGGGTGGAGGTCTCCCTTTCGGGCAATCCCATTCTTCTCAAGGACGGGGGTGTGGTGGAGTTGATCGGCTCGGTGGACCGTGTCGATATCTTCGAGCAGGACGGCAAGACCTACTTAAAGGTCACCGACTATAAGACCGGCCCCAAGACCTTTGATATGCGGGGCATTACCAATCGGGATAACGTCCAGCTTCCCATCTATCTTTACGGACTGATGAAGAGCGGGCGGTGGGCGCAGCCCATCCCTGCCGCAGGCTGTTATATGGAGGCGCAGAACCCCAGCTTCGATAAACCCATCCCGCCCGATCAGTTGGAAGCAAAATTGCGGGATTTTTACCGCCGCAACGGCGCATTTTCCGCCGATAAAGAAGCGTTGGGCGCTTTGGACCAAGCGGCGGGCAGTAATTATTTTAAAATTCGTTACACGAAATCAGGGGATTTCTACAGCGGGACTAAGGTCTATGAGCCTGCGTTGATGCAGGAACTGGTGGATCATATGGAGACGGTCTTGAAAGAGACCGCCGAGGGGATTCGGTCGGGCAATGCGGCGGCGATCCCCTTGAAAGGGCATACCCCCGATGGGTGCACCTATTGTAAGTTTGCCGCGCTTTGCGGCTTTGATGCCGAAAAAAGCCCGCGGCGGGAGTATTCCGAAGAGCCCTTTGGCTGGCGGAGAGAGGAGGAGCAGCAATGAGCGTTCAATTTACCACCCAACAAAAAAATGCCATTGAAGGCAAGGGCGATGCTCTGCTGGTCTCCGCCGCCGCCGGCAGCGGGAAGACCGCGGTGTTGGTGGAGCGGGTGTTGCGCTACCTTGCCGAGCAGGGCGGGGATATCCGCCGCCTGATGATCATGACCTATACCACCGCCGCCGCCGAAGAGATGCGGCAAAAGATCAAACGCAAGGTAAATGAGGCGTTGCAACAGAGCGGCGGCGACCATCTGATGCGCCAAAGCGCGATGATCGATTCCGCCGAGATCGGAACGGTACACAGCGTTTGCCTGGGGCTGATCACCCGCTATTTCGACCGCTTGGATTTAGATCCGCGGATGCGGTTGATCGGCGATGCCGATGAAGAGGCGATGATCGCCGAAGAGACCGAAAAACTGCTGGAGGAACTTTTCGGGCGCAAGGAAGAGCGGTTTGCCTATTTTCTGCAATGCTACGGCGGTGGCAGGAACGATAAAAAACTCTCCGAACTGCTGATCCGCGGAATGAAGTTTTTGGAGAATCAGCCCTTTCCCGACCAATTTGTTTATAAAGCACTTGCCCCTTACCGCAAGCGCAAGGACGATCTGTTTTACCGTTTTATCGAAGACGGTTTGTATCAATACCTTTCGGAGGGGCTGGAAGCCCTAAGGATCCGTTATCTCTTTATGTTGCAAAAATTTCAGCAATGGGGGATGGAGCGTTGCGAGCCGCTGACCTTGTTTTTGACGGCGGAGCAGCAAGAGGTGGAGCGGATCTCCGCTCTGCCTTCCCTGCATAACTATGCTGAATTTTCAAAGCAGGTGCGTAACTTTAAGTTTGCTACCGCCCAATGGAGAATTTGGAATAAGGAAGGCGTCATCGCCGAAGAGGTGCTGGAGCAGATCAAGCAGGAGCGGGAAAGATTTAAAAAAGCCTTCAATGACTTCATCGTTCCCTTTGCCGCCGAGGAATCGGAAGAGGTGGAGCGGCTGGATGAGCAAGGCAAGCGGATCCGCGCCTTTTTGGAACTGAGCTTAGAACTCAAGGAACGGCTGGAAAAAGAACGCCGCAAGCGTGGAGTCATCTCCTTCCATGATATGGAGCAGATGGCGCTCACACTGCTGGTGGAACGCTATGATGCCGAAACCGATACCTTGGTCCCCACCGAACTTGCTCTGCAACTGCGGGAGGACTACGATGAGATCATCGTCGATGAATTTCAGGATACCAATCGGGTGCAGGACCTGATCTTCCGCGCTCTTTCCAAAGAGGGGAAGAACCTCTTTATGGTGGGGGATCTGAAGCAAAGTATTTATCGCTTCCGCGGCGCCGAGCCGGAGATCTTTGACCAAAAGCGGAAAGTTTCGGTTCCCTTTGAGCAAGAAAAACTGACCGCACCCACGGTGTTGGAACTGAATAAAAACTTCCGTTCCCACGCAGGCATCCTGCGGTTTGCCAACGCCACCTTCGGTGCGCTGATGAGCGAGCAGATGGGCGGGGTCACCTATGATGAGCGGGAGCAGCTCAACTGCGGGCGGGAATATGCCGCCCCCGAGCAATGCCGCGCCGAACTTCATTGGATCGCCCCTCAACCCGAAGATGCAAGCGGCAAAAAGGTCAAGCCCGCCGAGCAAAATGCCCGCTATACCGCCGCGTTGATCAAGCGAATGGTGGAGCAGCGGGAAGAATTATTGCTGCCCGATGGGGCCAAGCGACCGGTGGAATATCGGGATTTTGCCATCCTGCTCCGCAACGCGACCGGCGCGGCATCCCTCTATGAAAATGTCTTGGCGGCGGAGGGGATCCCCTCCACCAACCAAAGCGACGGTATGCGGTTTTTTGAACTGCCCGAGGTGCAGAGTATTCTATCCTATCTGCTGGTATTGAATAACCCCTACGACGATGTGGCGATGGTCTCGCTGTTGATGGGGGATTATTTCCGTTTCAGTGTGGGGGAATTGGCGGCATTGCGGAACCGCAAGCAACCGCTTTTCGATAACCTGCGCCATGCGGCAACGACCGATGCGAAGGCGAAAAAAGTCTTGGATACTATCCAAGAATACCGCAGTTTGGCAGGCACCCTTTATGTCTATGACCTACTGCACCGTATCTATCAACAAAGCGGGGTCTTTGCCACCTATGCGGCGGAAGGGGAAGCGGAAAAATGCGCCAACTTGGAACTGTTGGCGGAGGATGCCCGCAGCTTTGAGCAAGAGGGGTATCGCGGGCTGTATGCCTTTGTCCAGCATATCCGCATCTCGAAAAACAGCACCCAAGGCGGTGCCCGCCTGCGCGCTGAAACCAATAGTGTTCAAATTATGACCATCCATAAATCCAAGGGTCTGGAGTTCCCCATCTGCATCCTCGCCGATGGAGAAAAGCGGTTTAACCGCGCCGATACCAAAGAGGCGGTGTTGCTCCATTCCCGCTATGGGGCGGCGGCGGAAGAGATGGACCTGCCCTCCTTCTATAAAGGAAGATCGGTCTCCCAACGCGTGCTTGCCGACCAGATCATTACCGATAGTGTCAGCGAAGAGGAGCGGGTGCTCTATGTGGCGCTTACCCGCCCGGAAAGCAAGGTCATCATCCTTGCCAATGTGGAGCAAGAGACCTTGCAGCAATGGGCGACCGAGGGTGCGCTTTTGGGCCGCCCTCTGCCCCGCTGGCTGTTGACCGATCATAGTTCCTGCTATGTCCGTTGGCTGATCACCCTGCTGGCAGGATCCGAAGAAGGTGCACCGTTGCGCCGAAAATTTGATCTTCAAGAGGGGGACTACCCGCCCTTGTATCTCAAATGGGTAGAGGCGGAGACAGAGCAAGAAGCCCCGCGACAGCAAGAACAGCCGCGGCAAGCCCCCGCCTTCGACTTGGAAGCTTTCCGCAAGCGGATGAATTGGGCGTATCCCCACGCGGAAGCGGTAAGGATGCCCGCCAAGCTTTCCGTCTCGGAGCTGAAAGGCTTGCGGGAGCCGGAAGAAGATGCCCAGCCTCTGCTGGAAGAGCGGGCAAAACTTTCAAAACCCCGCTTTGCCAATGCCTTTGCACCGCGGGGCAATGAGATCGGCAACGCCATGCACCAAGCCTTGCAATTTTGCGATTTTGAACGGCTACAAAAGGATGTTGCCGCCGAGCTGGATCGGTTGGTGACCTTGAAATTCATCACCGCCGAGCAGCGAAAGATGATTGCGGAGGAAAAACTGTACCGCTTTACCCAAAGCGATTGCTTTAAGGATCTGCTTTCTGCCGATTATTACTGCAAGGAAGAGCGATTCCTCTTCCCGATGAACGGTGCGGAACTGTTCCGCGGCGGGGAAGGCGAAGTGCTGATCCAAGGCGTCTTGGATTGCTATAGCGTGCGCGGGGATACGGCAACGATCCTGGATTATAAGACCGATCGGGTGGAGTCCCAAGAAGAACTCATCCGCCGCTATCAAGTGCAGATGGACCTTTATGCCGAAGCCTTAAAGCGGGTCAAGGGCCTGAAGGTGCAAAAAAAGATCATCTATAGTTTTGCGCTGGAGAAGGAGATTTTGGTCTGATCAGCGTTTCTTATAAAAGGAGAATAGAGATGAAAAAACGGTTGCTTTGCATAGCAGCATATCTTTTAATTTTAATGATGACGGTGACCAATCTGCCGATGGCGGTTGCCGCATCGGCGGAATACGGATCTCTGGAACTCTCTCAAGCCAATCCTCATTTTGAGGGATTGGAGACCCCGCTGCAGTTCACCCAGACAGCACCGCTGTATTTCAGCGATGGGGAATCAGAGCAGGAATATTATACCGACCCTGCCGCTGCGGCGGCGGTGATCCGCGATGCCATGGAAGCGCGGCAGGAGAGTTTCACCGTAGGCTATTCGGTATCGAAAAAAGTTCCGGAGGACGACGTGGAGAAAAATGCTTGGTTCAATCGCATCGCCTTCGAACTGTTGTTGGAAAAGGCTTTTGAGGAGACCGAAAATGCCACCGAAGGGGATTCTTTGCGTTTTTGTTACCGCAATATAAGAATACGAATACAGTATAGGTCCGATTCCGATCATATAGAGATGATTTTCACCTATGTTCCCACCTATTTTACCAACGCCGCCCAAGAGGCGGAGCTGACCGTGGCAGTGGATGCACTTTTGGAGAATTTCGCCTTTACTGCTCAGACCACTGAGCGGGAAAAGATCGATGCCATCTATGATTGGCTTTGCGCGAATGTCGACTATGACTACGATCATCCGGACGACTATTATTTGAAATTTTCCGCCTATGCGGCGATGATGGATAAGACCGCCGTCTGCGAAGGCTATGCGGTATTATTCTATCGGCTGGCGGAAGAGGCGGGGCTGGATGCCCGCGTTATCACCGGTATAGCCACCCATAACGGCGAGAATCACGGATGGAACATTGTTCGTCAGAGGGATTGGTATTACTATTTGGATGCCACCTGGGATGCCGATAAAGAGCCGCAGAACTACGAGTATTATCTGCGGGGGAAAAGCGATTTTGAGGGGCATGTCAACGGAGAGCAATACAAAACCGAGACCTTCTGCGGCCGTTATCCGATTGCTGATGTTCGTTCGAGCGAGTGTAATTGGAAACGGATGATGAATGATAAGTCCCATTGGTATCAATGCACAGTTTGCGGCGCTGTTGATGGAGAAGGAAACCATAGCGGCGGTATTGCCACCTGCAAGGAAAAAGCGACCTGTGTTGTCTGCGGCACTGCTTATGGCAATCTCGCAGAACATACCTATGATAACGCCGGCGACAGTACTTGTAACAATTGCGGATATACCAGAGAACTATTCAGCGGTTGGTTGCTTGATGAAGGCAAGTGGAATTACTATGAAAACGGATTAAAGTCCATAGGCTGGAAATATGTTGGAAACGCATGGTATTGGTTTAACAATAACGGCGTAATGCTCACAG
>JAZSBU010000164.1:0-14959 GCA_045602565.1 Eubacteriales bacterium
ATCATAGAGATCCATCTCGGCGCGCAATTTCGGCTGCAAGCCGGTCAACGCCCGAATTTTGTCGATATAGAGGGAGGGAATCAATGCTTCGCCGCTGACCTTAAAGGCACTATAGGAAAAGGTCAACTCTTCCCTTGCGGAAAAGAGCGCGCTATACAGCCGATGCTGGCCCTGCAGTTGATGTTGCTGCAGGGTGGCGTTGCAGGGCAGGTCCATTTGGGCAAAAAATTCCCGTTCCCGATCCCCGATCAAGCCGCGGTCGGCGGCGGGCATCGGCAGAATTCCTTGGTTGGCACCGACGACATACAGCGCCCGCACCCCCTCCAAGCGGCTATGGGCGATCTCGCCCAAGGTCACCGCATCCTGGGTGGGCGGGGCGATGTTCAGGGCGGTCTGCTCCCCGCAAAGCCCGATCAATTCTTCCATCGCATAGACCGAAAGGGGCTGTTCTTCAAAGACGGCATAGATATCGTCCAAAATATCCATCATCACGCTGTATAATTTCAAATATTCCTTACTCAGGCGGCGGTTTTGCTGGGTCTCCCAAGCGTTGGCACCCGCCTCGCCTTGATAGGATTCCGCGATCTTCAACATCTGCTCTTCCACCTTGAAGTCGCAGAGCAGTTGATAGATCCCCTCCGCCAACGCCGCGCCGCTTCCTTTGGCGGCCGCTTCTTTCAACCGTAAAAGCGGAGCGCAGACGCGCTTACGCAGTGCGTTAAGTTCCTTGAGTAATTGGGCAGAGTCTTCGGTGGGTTTCTCCATCCCCAGCGGATTTTGCGTCCAATCCGCCTCCCGATAGAATCGTTCGCCGTTGATCTGCCATAAAATGCAATAGTTCTCCAATCGGCTGATCAGATCCCGATCTTCGCCGGTCAGTCCGGTCTTTAAAAAGGTCAGGACATCCTCCTGCCGAAAATACCGCTCGGGACTGATAATTCTAAGCGCGCTCTGGACAAAGGCAAAGATGGGCTTGCCCAGCGAGGCTCTGCCCCGATCGACAAAGAGGGGAATGCCGTATTTTTGGAAAATATTTTCTGCCACCGCGCCATATTCTGCAAGGCTGCCCGCCACCAACGCGATCTCGTTGTAGCGATAGCCCTCCTCCCGCACACGGCGGGCCACATCGGCGGCCACCATCGAAAGTTCTTCGCGGATATTCCGCCCCGCCAACAGATGAATATGCTCTGGTTGGATGGCCGCATCGGATTGGGGAGCAAACAGTTGCCGCTCCAGCATCTGCAGGTCGGGATATTTCAACCGTTTAGAACTCCCCGCCAGATGCTGTACCTTCTGTTCCGCACCCGCTTGCTTTGCTATCTTTTGCAGAAGTGCCAATTCCTTTTTGGCAGGTTCAAAGAGCAATGCGGGATCCTGCGGATCCAGCAAAAAGGTGCAATAGACGGCGGGGCTTTGGGCAAAGATCGTTTCCAATAATTGCCGCTGACCGCCGGTGAACCCGAAAAAGCCATCTAAAATGACACCGCAATCGGCAAAAAAGCCCTGCTCACCTGCCAGCCCATTGGCCGCCGCTAAATCTTCGGCGGCAGAGCGCGCTTCCTCCGAAAGGGCGGCGCGATAGGCATCATAGAGCAGGAAAAGATCCTGATACTTTTGCTGCCAATCGGCGCGGTTGCTTTGTTGCAACCCCTCCAGCACCGCCTGCTTTTCCAAGCCCGCCAAAGAAAATTCATTAAAGACCGCCGCCAATTTGGAGACAAAGCCCATGCCGGCGCGGGCGTTTTTATAATATACAAGGTTGCCCCGTTGCTGCTGCAAGACACGAAAGATCAAGGCGATCTCGCGGGTGGGGCTCATATAGGTCCCTGCCACCCCGCCGAAGGCGCGGAAGATCTCATTGCACAGGCGGCGGAAAGAGACCACCTTCACCTGCTCCAACCCCATCGAACCGATCCGCCGCTCCAGGGCCATCGAGCTTTGCTCGGGCACGATATAATAAACCGCCCGATGCGCCCGCGCCAACTGCGGCAGGTGCTCCATCAAATATTCGGTTTTCCCGACGCCGCTGCGCCCTGTGATCAAGGTAACCATTCTGTTGCCCCTTTCAAATTCTTCATACTTTAATTATAATTTTTTTCTTTCTTAATGTAAAGCAGAAATCTGCGCCAAAAGACATAATGTCCCATAAAACGGGCTCGAAAATTAAAAAAGGAACCCATCGGGTTCCTTTTTTAATAACGCGTTGTTACGCGTTCGGTCCATACTCTTCAAGAATATATTGGTGCATCGTTTCCGCCACGACCTTGCTGTGCGCCACCGCTTCCACAACCGTTCGCGCTCCGTTGACCACATCGCCGGAGGCAAAGATGCCCTTACGGCTGGTATTGCCGTGTTCGTCGGCAACCAAAAGGCCCGAGGCGTTGGCTTCCAGCCCGCTGGTCGTCGATACGATCACATTGCGGGGGCCTTGGCTGATGGCGATGATCACCGAATCGGAAGGAACCACCTTATCGCTTCCCTCGATCTCTTGGAGGGTGCCGTCCTCCGCCTCTTTTACCTGGCGGAAAATTACGCCATCGTCTAAAATCTCGATGGGCTTCAGATGATATTCAAACTGTACCCCCTCCAATGCGGCATAGTTGAACTCATAATCGCTCGCCGCCACCTTGGCTTCGGGGGTGAAGCAGGTCACCTGACGGCTTCCGTTTCGGATGGCGGTTCGGGCGACATCCATCGCCGCATTGCCCGCACCGATGATGGTCACCCGCTCGCCCAGATTATACACATTGGGGTTGCTCAGGTAGTTGATCGCGAAATGAACATTGCCGAAGCTTTCGCCCTTGATATGCAGGACTCTCGGGCGCCAAACACCGGTCCCGATAAAGATCGCCTTATACCCATCGCGGAAGAGATCATCGATGCCGATGGCATCCCCAATACGAATATTGGGCCGAATTTTAATTCCTTTTAATTCGATATGCCGATATTGCAGGTCATCCAAAACGCTCTTAGGGAGCCGAAATTCCGGAATTCCATGGCGAAGGATACCGCCGATCTTATCTTTCCCTTCAAAGATGGTCACTTGATATCCATAGCGAGCAAGGATAATGGCAATGGTCAGTCCGGCAGGGCCCGACCCCACGATCGCGACCTTATGCCCATTGGATTTTGCAGGACCTTTGACCATCTTGGGCGCATAGGCGCTTGAAATATAGTTTTCGATCGCCGAAAAGTGGACCGGCGCACCTTTTTTATTCAAAACGCAATGCCCTTCGCACTGCTTCTCGTGGTTACAGATCAAGCTGCACACCGTGGTCAGCGGGTTGTTTTCAAACAATTTTCTTCCTGCTTCGTCCAGGCGATTTTCCTTTAAAAGGGCGACGATTGCAGGAATCGGTGTCTGGATCGGGCAACCCTGAACACACTGCGGTTTTTTACATTGAAGGCAACGGTTTGCCTCGTCTAATATATGAAGCGCCATAATTTTCACCTTTCTTTTTCTTATCAACAGTATAGCATAAATAGTATACGATGACAAGGTATAAAAAAAGCAGGTTCCTTTCGGAACCTGCAATTTATAATTAAAATCAGACCAACTGAACGATTGCCATTTCAGCACCGTCACCGCGGCGGGGACCGATCTTAACGATACGGGTGTAACCACCGTTGCGCTCTTCATAGTTGGGAGCGATCTCGGTAAACAGCTTATTGACAACATCTTCCTTGGTGATATAGGCAAATGCCTGACGCTTGCTGTGCAGCGTATTGGCTTTGCCCAAGGTGATCATCTTCTCAGCAGCTCTGCCCACTTCCTTTGCACGAGTCAAGGTAGTCTCCACAGAACCGTTCTCTAAAAGATAGGTCACCATGCCTCTGAGCATCGCCTTACGATGAGCGGTAGGGCGGCCCAATTTTCTATAACCGGACATGAGTGTTACCTCCTTATCAAAGTATCAAAAAATCTTATTCGTCGTCCTTCTTCAGCGCAAGGCCCAGAGAAGCGATCTTGCCGATCACCTCATCCAAGGACTTTCTGCCCAGGTTGCGAACCTTCATCATATCTTCTTCACTCTTATTGATGAGATCTTCCACCGTGTTGATACCGGCTCTCTTCAAGCAGTTGAAGGAGCGGACGGAGAGATCCAGCTCTTCAATGGTCATTCTCAGAGCAGTGATGGTGCGGGATTCTTCCTTCTCAACCATAATTTCGGCGTTCTTTGCCTTTTCGGAAAGATCGATGAAGAGCGAGAGATGCTCGTTCATAACCTTTGCAGCCAATGAAACTGCATCGCTGGCGGAAATAACGGAATTGGTCCATACTTCCAGCGTGAGTTTATCAAAATCGGTGATCTGACCGACGCGGGTGTTCTCTACCTTATAGTTCACCTTGGTGACGGGGGAGAAATCGCTGTCGACAGCCAGCATATTGGTCTGGTTCTCGGTGTATTCCTTGTTCTTCTCTGCAGAAACATAACCGCGACCGTGGTCGACGATCAGTTCCAGATTCAGAACTGCTCCTTCACCGAGGGTAGCCAGAACATGATCGGGGTTCAGGATCTCCACATCGCTATCGGCTTTGATATCGCCGGCAGTGACAACGCAGGGACCCTTTGCCTCAACATATACAGTCTTTTGCTCGTCGCAATAGAGCTTGGGGATGATGCCCTTGATGTTCAGAACGATCTCGGTCACATCCTCCTTGACACCCTCCAGAGTGGTGAACTCATGGGGAACATCGTTGATCTTCGCCGCAACCACAGCGCAGCCGGGCAGCGAAGAGAGTAAAATACGACGCAGAGAGTTGCCCAAGGTCAAGCCATAGCCTCTCTCCAAAGGATCTGCAACAAAACGGCCATATTCGCCGTTATCACCGATAATTTCAGTTTCAATACGGGGTCTTTCTATCTCGATCATATCTAAAACCTCCTATAAATTCCCTCGCAATCTGCGAGTCTTCTTGTTACATCCTAATCAAAAATATGAGTTTGCAATCAGCGGGAATACCGCGAAAACGGTTCGTCGGAGTTCCCAAAAGCTTATGCTTACTTCGAATACAACTCGACGATCAGGTGTGTCTCGATGGGGAGGTCGATATCCTCGGCATCGGCGAAAGCAACAACCTTGCCCTTGGTGCCGTTGAGTTCGAGCCATTTAGCAACAGCGCGCTTTTCGTTTGCTTCCAAAATCGCCTTGATCTTCTCGGAGCTCATGCTCTTTTCGTTCACAGCGATTTCATCCCCGATGCTTACCAGATAAGAGGGGATGTTGACTTTCTTACCGTTGACGGTAAAGTGACCGTGGCGAACCAATTGGCGAGCCTCGGGTCTGGACATAGCAAAGCCTAATCTATAGACAACGTTATCCAATCTGCTTTCAACGATGGAGAGCAGGTTTTCACCGGTAACGCCCTGTTTCTTTTCGGCCATCTCGAAATACTTAGCGAACTGGCTTTCCAGAACGCCATAATATCTTCTGACCTTTTGCTTTTCTCTGAGCTGAGTACCATACTCAGAAACCTTTTTTCTGCCTTGGCCATGCTGACCGGGCGCATAAGCGCGGCGAGCGATCGCGCACTTATCGGAATAGCAGCGTTCGCCCTTCAGGAACAGCTTCTGACCTTCTCTGCGGCATTGACGGCATACAGCGCCAGTATATCTAGCCATATCGTCATATCCTCCTTATACTCTTCTTCTCTTCGGGGGTCTGCAACCGTTATGGGGGATCGGAGTAACATCCTTGATCATGGTGATCTCCAAACCTGCGGTCTGCAGAGCGCGGATAGCAGCTTCACGGCCGGCACCCGGACCCTTAACGAATACTTCGACAGTCTTCAAACCATGTTCCATTGCAGCCTTGGCAGCAGTTTCAGCAGCCATCTGAGCGGCGAAGGGGGTGGACTTTCTGGAGCCCTTGAAACCCATACCGCCGGCAGATGCCCAAGAGATCGCATTGCCGTTGACGTCGGAAATGGTTACCAGAGTGTTATTGAAGGTAGAGCGAATATGAGCGGCTCCACGTTCAATGTTCTTCTTAACACGGCGTTTGCCGGTTACTTTCTTTGCAACTTTAGCCATTACTCATTCACTCCTTACTTTTTCTTATTTGCCATGGTCTTGCGAGGACCTTTTCTGGTGCGGGCATTGGTCTTGGATCTCTGACCGCGCACGGGCAAACCTTTTCTATGTCTGGTGCCTCTATAGCATCCGATCTCGATCAGACGCTTGATGTCCAGAGCAACGTTTCTTCTAAGGTCGCCTTCCACAACATAGTTATCCATCGCAGCGCGGATGGCAGCTACTTCGTCCTCCGTCAGATCCTTGACACGAGTGTCGGGATTGACGCCGGCGGCAGCCAGAATGTCGTTGGAGCTCTTGCGACCGATGCCGTAGATATAGGTCAGACCGATCTCTACGCGCTTTTCTTTCGGTAAATCGATACCAGCAATTCTTGCCATTTGGTTATTACACCTCCATTTTAATCAAGCAAGCAAATTAAGGCTTAGCCCTGCTTTTGCTTGTGCTTCGGGTTCTGGCAAATTACCATAACCTTGCCATTTCTTCTGATGATTTTGCATTTTTCGCAAATGGGTTTAACGGAAGGTCTTACCTTCATTGAAATTACCTCCATTCGTGTAGGGTAGAGTGAAGAATCTGAACGCCGTTTTTAAAAGGCGGATTTTCACTCATCCTATGTTAAAATACTCGTTAATCCGACAGGATTAACTCCGTTTTTGCCTTGCCTGAGCAAAAATCCGCTCTTTTAAAAATCTTTGACCCCAAAGGGGAAATATTTAGAGGGATTTTTTCTCAATTTGGATGAAAGCAGGCTGTCGCCTGGTAAGAACAAATTGGGGAAAAAGCGCCGAAATAGACCCCTTTGGGGCGGGTTCGGATTCTTCGCTCTACCCTATGAACGAAAAAATTATTTCGCTCTCCAGATAATTCTGCCTTTGGTCAGATCGTAGGGAGACATCTCCACAGTAACACGATCGCCGGGCAGGATCTTGATATAGTTCATACGAAGTTTGCCGGAGATATGGGCATGAATCTTATGGCCCTGATCCAGCTCAACCATGAAATTTGCGTTGGGCATTGCTTCGACAACAACGCCTTCCACTTCAATCATATCTTCTTTTGACATAAAGCCTCCTAATATTTCTCTTTCTACGACAACAAATTAAACCTTAGTCTTCTTTATCAATCCGGCAGAGTCAGAATATGACCGCAGGTTTCATCGATAAAGAAGGTATGCTCATAATGGGCGCTGAGTTTGCCGTCTGCCGTTGTAACAGTCCAGCCGTCCTCATTGCTCACGATCACACGGTCTGTGCCTTCATTAATCATCGGTTCGATGGCGACGGTTGCTCCCTTGGGGAGCCGCAATCCATGGCCCGCCCGACCAAAGTTCGGGATATTGGGATCTTCATGGAGCGCGCGGCCGATGCCGTGGCCCACAAAATCCTTTACCGGACTATAGCCGAACTGCTGAACATAGGTCTCAATGCAACTGCCGATGTCCCCCAGCCGCACGCCGCCTTTCAAAAGCTTCATCGCTTCTTCCAAGCTTGCGCGGGTAACTTCGATCAGCTTCATCGCCTCCGGTGAGGTCTTCCCCACCGAGAAGGTATTGGCCGTGTCGCCGTGAAATCCGCCGATATATGCGCCCACATCCACGCTGACAATATCGCCTTCCTTCAGAACGATCTTCTCAGACGGTATTCCGTGGATGACAACATTGTTGACAGAGATGCACGCGCTGGCGGGAAATCCGCCGTATCCTTTGAAGGAAGGAATCGCACCCTTGGAGCGGATATAGCTCTCAACGATCTTATCCAGCTCTTTGGTGGTCATGCCTGCCTCAATGGCTTCTCCCGCCGCCCGAAGCGCGCCGCCGGCGATAGCGCCGGCTTTGCGCATCAAGCGTATGTCACTATCGGATTTTATGATCATCATTTTAAATACGCCTCGATAGCTTCAAAGGTTGCTTTGGTGGTTTCGGCAAGCTCTTCTTGCCCGGCCACCGTGACCAACTTCCCTCTGGCATCGTAAAATGCCTTTAAAGGTTCGGTGGTTTCGTGATAGGTTTTCAGCCGATCCAGAACAGTGTCGGGATGATCGTCTTTCCGAATGATCAGTTCGGCTTTACACGCATCACAATGTTTGTTATCTTCAGAGGGCTTAAAGTCCACATGATAGGTCATTCCGCAAGCGGGGCAGACCCGACGGCCGCTCATTCGCTGAACGATCTTCTCGTCCGGCACCTCCAGCGAAAGCGCCATATCGATGGAAATACCCATCGCTTCCAGCGCTTCAGCCTGAGGAATGGTGCGGGGGAATCCATCCAGGATGAATCCCTTGGCACAATCCGCTTCCGCCAACCGCTCCCGAATCATGCCGATGACGACCTCATCGGGGACCAGTTTGCCGGCATTGATCAGGCTTTCTGCCTGCTTGCCCAGCTCGGTTCCGTTATGGATCGCCGCACGGATCATATTTCCGGTGGAGATGGTGGGGATGGAATATTGACCTGAAATGTTTTCAGCCTGGGTACCTTTACCGGCACCCGGTGCGCCTAAAAGAATGATCTTCATTTTACGCGCACCTTATTCAAGGAAGCCCTTGTAGTGACGCATCAGCATCTGGGATTCCAGAGTCTTGACGGTCTCAAGAGCAACACCAACAACGATCAGCAGGGTGGTACCACCGATGGCGACCATCGACAGGCTGGGATTGATCATCGCTACCAAGTTGGGCAGCGCAGAGATCAGACCCAGGAAGAGAGCGCCGATCAGGGTAACGCGGTTGAGGCTCTTGGTGATGAAATCAGCGGTGGGCTTGCCGGGGCGAATACCCATGATAAAGCCACCGTTCTTCTTCAGGTTGTTTGCAACTTCAACCGGATTGAAGCTGATGACAGTGTAGAAATAGCTGAAAAAGATGATCAGCAAGAACATCAGGACCATATAGATCCAACCGCCTGCAGACATGGCGTCTACCACCGATTTGAACCAGGTCTTCTCCAGAGAGGGGAAGAAGTTCATAATGGTGGGAGGCAGCATCACGAAGGATTGAGCAAAGATGATGGGCAGAACGCCGACCATATTCACCTTCAAGGGAATGTTGGTGTTCTGACCGCCATACATTTTGCGGCCCTTCACTTGCTTTGCATATTGGACAGGGATGCGGCGCTCACCGTTGGTAACGAATACGACAAAGCCGATCATTACGATCACCAGCAGAGCAACACCCACAGCCAGCGCCCAATGGAGGGCGTTCAAGGTAACATTCTGAACAACCATATTGATGGTTCCGGGGATCCCTGCGACGATACCGCCGAAGAGGATCATGGAGATACCGTTGCCGATACCGCCTTCGTTGATCTTCTCGCCCAGCCACATCACGATGGATGCGCCGACCGCGAAGCAGAATACGATGACGATCGCGCCAAAGACGCCGGCATCCTTGGTCACTGCATTGGCCTGATTTTTCAGGATGGTGTAGTAACCGAAGCCCAGCAGGAAGGAGAATGCGATGGCAAGGTAGCGGGTCCATGTTTCCATGATCTTCTTACCACGCTCGCCGTCTTCCTTCATCAGCCGCTCCAGAGCGGGAATCGCTACCATGAGCAGCTGCATAATGATGGATGCGTTAATATAAGGGGAGATGCCCAAAGAGAACAACGCCGCTTGCTGCATCGCACCACCGGACATAATGTTCAGATAGGAAAAGATGTTACCGTCCTGCGCGTAACCATAGAACAACTGCTCCATAGCAGCAGAATCCAGGAACGGAACGGGGATTGCGCTTCCTAAGCGGAAAACCAGAAGGATGAATGCGGTGAAGAGGATCTTCTTACGCAGATCTTCGATCTTCCAGGCATTTCTGAAGACGCTAAACATCTTACATCACCTCAACCTTTCCGCCGGCAGCCTCAATTTTTTCTTTCGCGCCGGCAGTCACCTTGACTGCCTTTACGGTAACAGCTTTTTCGACGGAACCGGTACCGATCACCTTCAGGCCGTCGAATGCCTTTTTGGCAAATCCGGCAGCGATGACCGCATTGATATCTACTACATCTCCGGCATTGAATGCATTCAGGTCGTCGAGTTTGAGGACCACATACTTCTTTGCGAAGATATTGTTGAAGCCGCGCTTCGGCAACCGTCTTTGCAAGGGCATCTGGCCGCCTTCGAAGCCCAAGCGGATGGAACCGCCGGAACGGGCTTTCTGGCCCTTATGGCCATGGCCGCCGGTCTTACCGTTGCCGGATGCGGGGCCTCTGCCCTTTCTCTTTGCAACAGTTGTAGAGCCGCTTACAGGAGCAAGTTCGTGTAATTTCATTTTTCTTCCTCCTTACTTCTCAACCTGGATCAAATGAATGATCTTTTTGATTTTACCCTGGGTGCAGGCGTTATCGGGCTGCTCGGTAACATCGTTTACCTTTTTCAGACCCAATGCATAAGCAGTAGCGATCTGATCCTTTTTGCAGCCGATCAGGCTCTTTACCAGAGTGATTTTGATAGTTTTAACTTTAGCCATTATCAGTGCCCCCCTTAACCTAAGATCTCTTCTACGGTCTTACCGCGCATAGCGGCAACGGTGGCAGCATCCGTGCAAGCGGTGAGGCCCGCCAGAGTTGCGTTAACAACGTTTCTCTGGTTGCGGGAACGCAACGCCTTGGTACGAATGTCCTTAATACCGGCCATCTCCAGAACCGCACGAACCGCACCGCCGGCGATAACACCGGTACCGGGAGCGGCGGGCTTCATGATAACCATGGAAGCGCCGTATTTACCAACGATTTCGTGGGGAATGGTGGTGTCTTTCATGCTGATGGTAACAATATTTTTCTTGGCATCTTCGATACCCTTGCGGATTGCTTCGGGTACTTCAGCAGCCTTGCCGAGACCGGCACCCACACGACCCTTGCCGTCGCCGACAACGACCAGTGCGGAGAACTTCATGATGCGTCCGCCCTTAACGGTTTTGGATACCCGGTTTAAGGACACGACTCTCTCTTGGAGTTCATCATTTGCATTATAATTAGCCATTTTCATTTCTCCTCCAATTAGAATTTCAGTCCGCCTTCGCGGGCACCTTCGGCCAGCGCTTGCACACGGCCGTGATAAACGAAACCGCCACGGTCGAACACAACAGTGTCGATCTTAGCTTTCAAAGCGCGCTCTGCGACGAGCACACCAATCTTCTTTGCGGCATCAGCGTTGCCGCCAAATTCGGTGAAGTCCTTCTCCATTGTGGAAGCACTTACCAGAGTCTTGCCGTTCACATCATCGATGATCTGGGCATAAATGTGCTTTGCAGAACGAAATACGCAAAGACGGGGGCGCTCGGGAGTTCCGAAGATCTTGGCGCGTACCCGCTTATGCCGTTTAATTCTTGCAGCATTGCTATCAGGCTTCTTAACCATATTCTTTTCCTCCCTTTATTACTTCGAGCCCTTACCGGCTTTACCTTCTTTATGCTTCACAACCTCACCGACATAGCGGATACCGGCACCCTTATAGGGCTCGGGAGGTCTCTTGAAGCGAACGTTCGCCGCAAAGTGACCAACTAATTGCTTATCAATACCGGAAATAACGACCCGGTTCTGAGCAGGAACTTCGATGGTGATACCATCGATGGGCTCCATGATGACAGGATGGGAATAACCCAAGTTCATGTTCAAGGTTTTACCCTGCAGCTGTGCTCTGTAACCAACACCTTTGATCTCCAATTCCTTGGAATAACCGTTGGTGACACCCTCGACCATATTAGCGATCAGGGTTCTGGTCAGGCCGTGCAAAGAGCGATGCTCTTTTTCGTCATCGGGGCGGGTAACCAGGATCTCAGCACCCTCAACAGTGATCTTCATATCGGGATGCATGGTCTTGGTCAGGCTGCCCTTGGGGCCCTTGACAGTGATGGTATTGTCACTGTCTAACTTTACTTCAACACCTGCGGGAATAGTGATCGGTTTTCTACCAATTCTCGACATCAGAATTCCTCCTTACCAAATGTAAGCCAGCACTTCGCCGCCTACACCTAACTTTCTGGCCTGCTTATCGGTCATAACACCCTTGGAGGTGCTGACGATCGCGGTGCCAAGGCCTTTACGTACGCGAGGCATATCCTCAACGCCGGCGTAGATCCGCAAGCCGGGCTTAGAGATTCTCTTCAAGCCCTGGATGATGCGGGTTTTGTTCTCGCCGTATTTCAGGGTAACAACGATGTTGCCCTGCAGGCCGTCGTCTTCAACTTTCATTTCTTTGATATATCCCTCATCCAGAAGAATCTGGCAAATTGCCTTCTTCATATTGGAAGCGGGGATAGATACGCTTTCATGTTTCGCAGCATTTGCGTTCCGGATCCGGGTAAGCAAATCTGCGATAGGATCAGTAATCTGCATCTTTTCGCTCCTCCTTACCAGCTGGACTTCTTCACACCGGGAATCTGGCCCTTATAAGCCAATTCACGGAAGCAAATTCTGCAGATACCGTAGTTACGCAGATAAGCGTGCGGACGGCCGCAGATTTTGCATCTGTTGTACTCTCTCGTGGAGAATTTTTGGGTCTTTTGCTGCTTTAAGATCATAGATTTCTTAGCCATTTTAAATTCCCCCTCTTACTTCTCAAAAGGAGCGCCGAACAGGGTCAGCATCTCTTTTGCTTCTTCATCGGTCTTCGCAGTGGTAACGAATACGATATCCATACCACGGATCTTTTCGACCTTATCATACTGAATTTCAGGGAAAATCAGCTGCTCTTTGATACCGAAAGCATAGTTGCCGCGGCCATCGAAGCCGTTGGCGTTAATGCCGCGGAAGTCGCGGACGCGGGGCAGAGCGGTATTGAACAGTCTGTCCAGGAATTCATACATTCTTTCGCCGCGCAGGGTTACCTTAGCACCAATGTTCATGCCTTCACGAACCTTAAAGTTCGCAACGGACTTACGAGCCTTGGTGGGAACCGCCTTTTGACCGGTGATGAGTGCCAGCTCAGCGCAGACATTATCGATCACCTTTGCGTTGTCTTTAGCGTCGCCGCAACCGACGTTGATCACAATTTTATCCAGCTTAGGGATCTGCATAACGCTCTTGTATCCGAATTTCTTCATCAGGGCGGGAGCGATCTCTTTGCTGTAAAGCTCAGACATTCTAGACATTTCTCTTTACTCCTCCTTAGAAAATTTCGCCACAATCTTTGTTCTTGCAGACGCGCATCTTCTTACCGTCGACAACGGTATGACCCATACGGCCGGCTACCTTACACTTGGGGCAGATAACCTGGACCTTGGATGCATAGAGCGCACCCTCTGCTTCAACTCTGCCGCCGGCTTCGCCTTGGCGACGGGGTTTGACGTGTTTGATGACCATATTGGCCTTCTCAACGATGACCTTGCCCTCCT
Organism: Eubacteriales bacterium; assembly: GCA_045602565.1. Lineage (GTDB taxonomy): Bacteria > Bacillota > Clostridia > Oscillospirales > QAKW01 > QAKW01. The sequence goes on from JAZSBU010000164.1 coordinate 13,365, forward strand.
TGGGGCTGACTTCCAGAACCTTACCCTTAAGGCCCTTGGAAGCACCGGAGATCACCAGAACGGTATCACCTTTTTTAACATGCAGTTTATTCATTCTGATCGCACCTCCACTCTTACAGTACCTCGGGAGCCAGGGAAAGGATCTTGGTATAATCCTTATCACGAAGCTCTCTGGCTACCGGCCCAAAGATACGAGTACCTCTGGGGTTTTTATCATCACGAATAATAACGGCCGCGTTCTCATCGAAACGGATGCTGGAACCGTCCGCTCTCTTGATGCCTTTTACAGTGCGTACGATAACGGCTTTGACAACGTCACCCTTTTTCACGGTGCCGCCGGGAGCCGCTTTCTTAACAGAGCAAACAACTACATCGCCAATACCTGCGTATCTTCTTCTTGTACCGCCAAGTACACGGATGCACATCAACTCTTTAGCACCGGTATTGTCGGCAACTTTAAGATAAGTTTGTTGCTGTATCACGACTTAGTCCTCCTTTAATTATTTCGCCTTTTCGATGATGCGAACAAGGCGCCATCTCTTATCCTTGGAAAGAGGTCTTGTTTCCATAACCTCAACAGTATCACCAATGCCGCACTCGTTGTTCTCGTCATGAGCCTTCAGCTTATAAGTGGTCTTCATAACCTTCTTATACAAGGGGTGCTTGACATTGTCTTTAATCGCAACCACGATGGTCTTATCCATCTTGTCGCTGACAACCACGCCTATGCGGGTCTTTCTCAATGTTCTTTCCATTTTCATTCACTCCTTCTCTAAGATTACTTGGACTCACGGAGCTCAAGCTCACGAAGAATCGTATTTACACGAGCGATGTCCTTCTTGACGGCAACAATGCGCTGGGGATTATCCAACTGATTGGTCGCGTGCTGGAATTTCAGGTTAAAAAGTTCCTTTTTCAGCTCGGTGAGCTTGGTATTCAGTTCTGCTGCGTTCATTTCTCTTACTTTATTAGCCTTCATTCTTCGTCACCACCTTCAGTTTCCTTCACCACAAACTTGCACTTGATGGGCAGCTTGTGCATTGCGAGACGCATAGCCTCACGGGCCAGTTCTTCGGGGACATCCGCGATCTCAAAGAGGATGCGGCCCGGCTTAACGACTGCTACCCAATACTCGGGAGAACCTTTACCGGAACCCATTCGGGTTTCAGCAGGCTTTGCAGTAACCGGCTTGTCGGGGAAGATCTTGATCCATACCCGACCACCTCTCTTGAGGTAACGGGTCATTGCGATACGGGCGGCCTCGATCTGATTGTTGGTGATCCATGCGGGCTCGCAAGCCTGCAGGCCGTACTGACCGTAAGCAATGGTGTTGCCGCGGGAAGCTTTACCCTTCATGCGGCCTCTCTGTACTCTTCTGTATTTTACTCTCTTAGGAATTAACATTACTTAGCTCCTCCTTCTTTTTTAGGAGCCTTCTTGACATCGTTCAGGATCTCACCCTTGTAGATCCAAACTTTCACGCCGATCTTACCGTAGGTGGTGTTCGCCTCGGTGAAACCGTAGTCGATATCAGCTCTCAAAGTTTGCAGAGGAATGGTACCCTCGTGATAGCATTCGCTTCTGGCGATTTCAGC
>JAZSBU010000165.1:0-10804 GCA_045602565.1 Eubacteriales bacterium
CAATTCAAAAGAATAAAAAAGAAAGAAGAATTATAAAAAGGCATGAGCGTATCGCTCAAGCCTTTTTATTATTTTAATACACATGTTCCACATGGACCTAAATTTCTGCTTTCAACTTCTTCCCATGTAATTTCATGGCTATTTTTGCCTGGACATTGCGCTTCATAATGAAATTTCTTACTTGAAGACCCGCCGGTATAAACATGCCCATGATAATTTGCCTCCCCGGGCTTTTGCAACGGACTTCCTTCGGACTCGCCACAATTAGTGCATCTCTTGGCGGAAGAATATGTAGCTTCTTTCCACTGATGCCCCAATGCAGAGCCTGAACTTGTGCCGCATATCGTGCAAACTTTTGCCGCGGTACAGGTAGCATCTTTCCAACTATGGCCTACTGCGCTCCCTTCGGTTGCTCCACAAACCGTACACGTCTTGGGACCTTCGCAGGTTGCATCTTTCCATTGATGCCCAAGCGGTGCGCCTTCGGTTGCTCCGCAAGAGCACTTTTTTGCTTGTATGCAAGTTGCTTCAGAATAACTATGGATATGCGTTTCAGCCGGTAGTTTGGGTTCTTCTTTGTCCGACTCTTCATCTTTCAGCGGTTCTTCGTCTTTTGCCGGTTCTTCATCTTTCACCGGTTCTTCATCTTTTCCCGGTTCTTCATCGTTTTCTTCGACCAAATCATCAACGTTCTGTTCGGAATCTTTATTGGATTCCTGCTGCTCTGTTTGTTCAATAACCGTCCCGACATCATCACTGGGTAAATCCGGTTGTTCTGTATTTGGGGCGCAAGAACCTGCCCATATTAGTAAAACAAACCATGCAATCACCGCAATCCAGCCAATCTTTTTTGCTTTGGTATGATAAACGGGAATTTCTTCCTGTGGCTCTCCTTCAATCATTGCATCACCGGCTTTTGATATGCAAATTGCAGAATAAAAATAACCCGCACAATCATAAACCCATCCAAATGTAAACAAGCCCATTGTTAGCAGATATAATACACCGATACCAATCTTTTTCTCTCGAAATTTATGAACACCATAACACCCAAAAAAGAAACACAACAAAAAATCTATCCATGCTGTTTTCTTTGTTTTTTGATTATTCATCTTCTCTCTCCTTTATTTTGAAATCCATTTAAAGAGATCACCCAAACCAAAAGTTGTTTTACGGTATATCTTGCTCTTTACCGCACGTTTGGGGTTCTTTACAAAGCCCATTCCCTTTTTACCATAGAGCGGGTTTATCGATCGTTTAATAGATCGTTTTAATCGTCCGGTTGTCCTTGCTTTTATAGATCGTTTTAAACTTGGAGTGCGAAATCCAATTTTCATTTTTCCCTCCTATTTTTATAATCAAACAGTTATATAACATAATAAGTATACCCTCTCCGTGATATCATGTCAATACCGAACGGTTATAGAAAGGGGTGCGATCGATGGACAATTATTATCCCCGCCTACGCGATATGAGAGAAGATCACGATTTTTCTCAAGAATATGTCGCTCATTATTTGAATATGAAACAACCACAATATAGCCGCTATGAACGAGGGCTGAGGGATATCCCCACAGATGTCTTGATTCGTTTGGCTAAACTTTATAATACTTCTACCGATTATCTCCTTGGCATAACCGATCATTCAAAACCATACAATAAATAAAGGCTTGAGCGTATCGCTCAAGCCTTTTGATTTTATTTATTTTCGTACAGTTTTGCAAGGCCGCCCTCGGAGGTTTCACGGTAGAGGTGGGAGAGATCCTTGCCGGTCTGGTACATGGTTTCCACCACCACGTCGAAGGAGACTTTGCGGCTGGCAAACAGGAAGTTTGCCAAGCTCAATGCATTGATCGCCCGCATCGCCGCGACGGCGTTTCGCTCGATGCAGGGGATCTGCACCAGCCCGCAGACAGGGTCGCAGGTCAGACCCAAATGATGCTCCATCGCCACTTCGGCGGCATATTCGATCTGGTCGATGCCCATTTCAAAGAGTTCTGCCAAAGCGGCCGCCGCCATACTGCAGGCGGTACCGACCTCGGCTTGACAACCGCACTCCGCGCCGCTGATGGAAGCGTTGGTGGCAACAATGTTGCCGATCAGCCCCGCCACCGCAAGGGCGCGGAGGATCTCTTCGTCGGTAAAATTATTTTTATCCTGCATATACTTCAACACTGCGGGAACAACACCGCAGGAGCCGCAGGTAGGGGCGGTAACGATGACACCGCAATCGGCATTTTGCTCGCTGACCGCAAAGGCATAGGAGCAGACCAAGCGGTTCTCTCTGGTCTGGGGGCTTTCATCGATATGCTTTTGGTTAAACAAAAACTGCGCCTTGCGCTCTACCTCCAGCCCGCCGGGCAGGATGCCGCTTTTGCTTAAGCCTTCGTTGATGGCATTTTGCATCGTTTTCCAAACCTTCATCAAGTAGTCCTTGATGTCGGGATCCTCATTTTCAAACACATAGTCGGAAAGGCGGATGTTTTTGGATTTACATACCTTGGCGATACTCTCAAAGGTATTTTCTTGATAAATGTTCCGCTCGTCGGCGGCCCGCTTTTCATCGGTCTGAATTTCGCCGCCGCCAATGCTATAATAAAATTTTCTGCCCAACTCCACCTTGTTTTGATGAGCAACAAACTCAATGGTATTGGGATGAACAGGGGTTTCGGTTTCGCAGTCAAAGACAATTTCGTGGGGAATATTTGATAAGGTTTCCGAGACCGCGCGGTCGGTGCCGTGCCCTTTGCCGGTTTTGGCAAGGGAGCCAAATAAGGTGACCTTGATTTGATCCGCTTGCGGATATCCCTTCAAAAAATCTGCCGCCGCAAAGGAAGGTCCCATGGTATGCGAGCTGGAGGGACCCAGCCCGATCTTATATAAGTTTTTTATGGATTTCATTGTTTAATCCTCATTTTTAGTGCGTTTTGACGTGTTTAAAATTGCCATAGGTTTCATTGACCATCTCGAAATAGGAGAAGGTATTATCGTATTTAGCGACGATCTTTTGGAAATCGTTTAGCTGATGCTTATTGATGACGCAGATCAAGACAGTTCTTTGGGTTCCGGTATAGGTTCCCACCGCATCCAGTTGGGTGCAACCGTGGTGCAGCTTATGGGTGATCTCTTCAACCAGCTCGTCCTTATGGGTGGTAATGACGGTGAATTTATAGGCCGTCTTGGTGGTCTTAAGCAATAGGTTACCCACAAAGGTGGAAATAAAGCAATATAGAATACACAAAGCCATCGGCTTATAATTCAGGTTGCCTTCCGAATAGACAAAGATCGATGCAATCGCCACGATCGCGTTCAAGGTAAAGGTGACGACGAAGAAATTGGTATCCGGTCTTATTTTATTGACATAGCGGGAGACGATATCCGTCCCGCCGGTGGAGGCGTTATTTCTGAAGCATACACCGTACACGACGCCGGCAAGAACCCCGCTCAAAATGACCGGATAGATGGTATCGTGCCCCTGCGCGTTATATTGAATAAACGACAAATCTGAACTTTGAAGAGCCAAAAATGCAAAGGAATAGACCAGCGAAAATACCATCGTTTTGATTGCAAAATCTTTTTGAACCAAGAAATAAGCAAGAATCGATAACGGAATATTGATCAACAGCGACATATAGCTGATGCTGAATCCGGTTTTATATTGAATCATCGTAGCGATACCGTTTAAACCGGCAGGCGCAAAACTGTTTGTAACAATGAAAATGTAGTAGACAAATGCCAACAACACCGCCGCCAAAATGATGCCGCCGTATTCGATACTTTTCTTCACATTGATTCCCCCCCCTTTTTCAAGTCACCTCGATTATACCTCTTATTTTACTAAAAATCAACCGATATTAAGAGATTAAACGGTATATTTTTTCTCCATTTGCAGATATTAAATGCAAACAGTTGTTTGGGAGAGAAAAAATGGCGAAAAAGAGCGGGCGGTATGCCTTTACATTTGAAAAAGAGATCTATGTTGGCGGCTACGGCAACATTGTCGGTAAAAAAGAGGGGCAAGGCCCTTTGGGCAACCTTTTCGACCGCATTGAGCCGGATCTTTATTGCGGCAAAAAGACGATGGAGCAGGCCGAGCAATACCTCCAGCAGACCGCGCTGGAAAATGCGCTCCATCGCGCAAAGATGGAGCGGGAATCGCTGGATATCTTCTGCGCGGGGGATCTGCTCAATCAATGCATCAGCTCGGCATTCGGGTTTCGGGAAAGCGACGTTCCATATATCGGGCTCTACGGTGCCTGCTCCACCATGGCGCTTTCCACCCTTATTGCCGCCTTGAACATCGAGGCGGGGCTTGCCGAAAAAGCCGCCGCCTGCACCTCCTCCCATTTCGGTACCGCCGAGCGGCAATACCGCTTCCCGCTGGAATACGGCGGCCAACGCCCGCCTGCCGCCCAGCACACCGCCACCGCCTCGGGCGCGGTGGTGCTGACCACCCAAAAAAGCAACATTCGCCTTCACGGCGGCGCCTTCGGCAGTATTCAAGATCTGGGGGTCACCGACCAAAATAATATGGGCGGGGCGATGGCACCCGCCGCCTTGAAACTGATTTTGGACTATCTGCAGGAGACGAACACCAAACCGGAAGATTATGATCTAATTTTAACCGGCGATTTAGGTGCTGTCGGGGCGGCGGTGGTGGTGGAATTGGCCCAAGAACACGGTGTAAATTTACACCAAAACTACCAAGACTGCGGGCTTTTGCTCTACGATCGCCAAAAGCAGGATATGCACGCGGGCGGCAGCGGATGCGGCTGCAGCGCGGCGGTGTTGACCGCCTATGTTCTGCCCAAATTGGCGCAGGGGACGCTGAAAAACGTGCTGTTCCTATCCACCGGTGCACTGCTGAGCCCTACCTCAGTGATGCAGGGAGAATCCATTCCCTCCATTGCCCATCTCATCCATCTGAAAGGAGAAGTCCGATGAATCTTCTTCCCTATCTGCAAGCCTTTCTCGTGGGCGGTATTCTTTGCGCCATCGCCCAGATTCTGATCGATAAGACCCAATGGACGCCGGCGCGGATCGTTGTCCTTTATGTATGCAGCGGTGTGGCGCTGACCGCCATCGGCCTCTATGATAAGATCGTCGATTTCGGCAAAGCGGGCGCCACCGTTCCCTTGACCGGCTTTGGCTATTCCCTTGCCAAAGGGGTGGAGCAGGCGGTGGATACCTACGGGCTGTTGGGTGCCTTTTTAGGGGGCTTACGCGCCACCGCGGGCGGCATTGCCGCCGCCATCTTCTTTGCCATTCTCTTTGCTTGCTTTAGTAAACCGCGCGATAAATAAAAAAGACCGCATTTGCGGTCTTTTTTTATTTAAACATTTTGATATTCATCCATATATTTTTTGAAGATCTGATCAAATTGAGGTTTTAGTTCCGCAGGAACGGAATAGCATCGATCTTCGTTCTCGTTGGATGCGATGATGCGATATTCTCCGTTGAGCGCAATCAGTGCACCGATACTCTCGCGGAACAGATGGTTTTGGCTGCTGCGATATAAATATACGCTATAATCTTCTTCGTAGCCGTTTACACCGAGAGGGGTGGGCTGCGTTTTCAAGACCGCCTCCACCGCGTTCATCTGCTCGGCGGTGAGGGTATAGGTGGTATTCTCGCCGGTTTCAAAGCTCCAAAAATCATAGATCATCCGATCTAATGTAACCCCTTCGACCATTTGCTTAGCCACTTCATCGTATTGATCGGCGCGGCAATAATAAATGGGGCGATCATTTTCATACCATAGGCTTTCCAAAATGATATGATCTTTGCTGATATCCATTCTTGTTCCAAACTGTTCCGAGAGCAAGACCGGGACATCCTCTGCGGTGACAAATACAACCGCATCATCATATTCCCAGATCTCAAAATAATTATTGAACGGCAATCTTTTATAGGTTGCGCCGTTGAGCTCCAAGGTCGTTTGGGCTTCATCCTGCCAGATGGCGTGGCTTGCCTTCATTTCGTCTAAATTCGCGCAGCCGGCGCAACTCAATACCAACACGCAGAGCAGCAACGCTGCAATCAGTTTTTTCATTCTTTTCATAAGCGTCACTCCAAATTCAGTTTATTACGAATCACCCAGCGGATGATGAAGAAATAAATTGCCGCAAACAATGCCGACCAGAACAACAGGGCACACAAAATGAGGTGCACCGAGATTTCGGGTTGGGCGTCGATAAACTCACCGATGGCTTGGAATAAACCGCTATCGGCAAGAAAGGTGCAGATAATGATAAAGACGGTAGCGACCACCTGAGTAATGGCATAGTAGATGAAATAGACCCCCACCGCGCCGATGACGCGATTCTTTTTAAAGGTCTGCCCCAAGGCAATGCAGGCATAATAGAGCAGATACATCATCAGGATATAGGCGGCGACAAGCAGGACCCCTTCGCATATATAGGCAACGGCATTGCCCGCGCCGAACTCGGCGGAAAACCGCTTGATAAGATAGCCGACCGCCTTCATCACCTCGACAAAAACTTCCCCCGCAGTAAAAAACATAAAGGAAACAAATGCGACCAAAGCGGTCCCCACCATCGAAGCCCCTGCCACCAAGGTCTTGACCATAATATGCTGGGTGGCGGTCACCGGCAGGGTGAAGGAAAGATACCCCTCACAGCTGAACATATTTTTATAAAAACGAACGATGCCGAAGATCAAGGTCAGCATCACCGAGGCGATCAGCGCGATGACATAGATGACGGTCGCCGAACCGAAGACAATGCGATACGCCTGGGTATCGGTCTCAAAAAACTGAATGATCCGCCCAAACAGCGCCACCGCCATCAGAATGATCTGCATCGGCAACCAAAGGCGCAGGACTGCAAAAAGTTCGTGTTTAAATAATTTCTTTACCATCGGAACACCTCCCGGAAAAGCTCATCCACGCTCTTCCCATGCTCTTGCCGAATCTCATCCACCGATTGATCCAGCACCAATCTGCCGTTCTTGAGGAACAGCACCCGATCCAAGATCTCTTCAATATCGGAGATCAAATGGGTGGAGATCAATACAGTGGAATCGGGGTTATAATTATTGATGATGGTGGAGATGACATAGTCCCGCGCGGCGGGATCCACCCCCGCGATGGGCTCATCCAGAACATAAAGCTTGGCATTACGCGCCATCACCAAAATCAAGCAGACCTTTTCCTTATTGCCTTTGGAGAGGGTCTTCAGCCGCCGATGGGGGCGGATATCCAACCGCTCCAGCATCGACAATGCTAAATCGGGGCGGAAATCTTCATAAAAATCCGCAAAATAATCGACGATCTGCTGAATAGTCATCCAGGAATTGAGATAGCTGTTATCGGGCAGATAAGCCACCAGCTTTTTACTCTCGACCCCCGGTGCATACCCATCGATCACCACTCTGCCGTCCGAGGGGGTCAGCAGGCCGTTGATGATCTTGATCAAGGTCGTCTTGCCCGAGCCGTTGGGGCCCAGCAGACCGACGATCTTGCCCGAATCCAAAGTTAAATTCAATCCGTCCAAAGCGACCGTATGGCTGCCGTATTTCTTGGTCAGATTTTCGCAACGCAAAATTTCGCTCATTCGCTCCACTCCTTTACATAGGCTTTCACCGCTTCGGGCGCGACCCCCAAAGCTTCCATCTCTTTAAAATAGGCGGCGGTCTTTTCGCCGATGATGGCTTCCAGCACCGCCTTGGCGCGGGAGATATCCGCACCCACAAACCAGCCCGAGCCGCGCACCGAATATAAAATTCCGTCCCGCTCCAGCTCTTCAAAGGCGCGCTGGACGGTATTGGGATTGACTCCCGCCGCTACCGCCACCTCGCGCACCGACATCAGCCGCTGATCCGGCTGAAATTCGCCGCCGGCAATCCCAACGCAGATCTGCTCGCAGATCTGCGGGCAAAGGGGGCGATCTTTATTCAATGTCCAAACCACGGATCCACCTCCATACTGTACTACTGTACTAATACAGTAACACAGTTTATGCCGATTGTCAATAGGTTATGATAAAAAAATTCCCTTGCGCGTTGCAAGGGAATTTTCATTATATAAAATAGTAGATCAAGAAAAATAAGCCAAATAAAATCGGTTGATGGGCGATATAGATCCAAAGAGAGTTTCTTCCGATCCATTCGATGGGGCGCAGCCGCGCGGTATAAAACCATTTCGGCAGTTTGCCGTCCTTCACCGCAGGCCCTAAGAACGTTCCCGCCAAGAACAGCAGGAAATAAGGCAACAGCGGATAGTAGTCGGCGGAATAGAACCCCGCAGGGATAATTCCAACCACCGCTTTGCAGTTTTCCGCCCAGAGGGCACCTTCGCAGGTGATGACCGCCAACCAAAAAACAAACAATGCCGCCGCGGTCGCGATGGGCACCCAACGCTTTTGGCAGGTAAACAGCCCATACAAAAGCATCGAAAGCCCAAACATATGCAGGATACCAAACCAGATCTGCAAGCCGCTGATGCCAAGGGCGGGCAATATCACGCCGGTCACCAAGGTCACCAGCAATGCCGCTCCGCTGACGATCAATCCGCGGCGCAAAACGCTGCGGGAAAAGGCGGTGCAGATGCCGCTGATCAGCAAAAACAGCCCGACAAAGATCTCCTGCAATACCCAAAAGGTTTTGGTCTGCAATACCCAAAATTCGATGGGCGCGCCAAACATATAGGAGACCTGCTCCAAGGCAAACAGCCCGTGATGGAGCACCATCCCGCAGACCGCGATACCCCGCAGCCAATCCAAACTATAGATGCGGGATTTGGTCATGCCTTTTTCTTCAGAACGGATTTGCGGGTCTCTTCGATCGCCGCACTGCTCTTATTGAGGCTATCGGCGGTGCGCGCCAAGATGCTATCGCAATATTCAACCACGGAATTACGCAGTTCTTTGGCGTTTTGCTGCGCCTGCGCGATGATCTCCTGCGCTTGCTGCTGCGCCTCGCGATAGACGTTCTCCTGGGAGATCAGTTTATCGGCTTTGGCGCGGGCAGTATTGATGGTCAACTCGGCTTCTTCGCGGCCCTGCAAAATAATGCGGTCCCGCTTGGCAATGATTTCATTGCTCTGGCGGATCTCTTCGGGCAGAGAAGCGCGCAGATCGGTGATCATCTCCTGCAGTTCCACTGTGCTGACCACGCATTTGCCGCCGGAAAGGGGCATACTCCAAGCATCTTCCAAAAGGTCTTCCATTGCTACCAAGATTTCTTCGATCTTCATCCTAATAATCTCCTTTTAATTTTTATCAATCGCTATTTTTTATCAATTGCGTTTTTAATATCATCAATCACTGCGGGATGGACAAAATCCGAAATATCCCCGCCGTTGCGCGCCACTTCCTTGACAATGCTGGAGGAAAGGTACATATACTTGGCGTTGGTATTTAAGAATAAGGTCTCCACCTCGCGATTGAGTTTCTTATTGATCAGCGCCATCTGGAATTCATACTCAAAGTCGGTCACCGCACGCAAGCCCTTGACAATGGCGATGGCGTCGTTTTCTTTGGCGCAATCCACCAAAAGCCCCGAAAAGGTAATGACCTCCACATTGGGCAGATCGGTGATGCACCGCTCTAAAAGCTCGATCCGCTTTTCCACCGAAAAGAGCGGTTTTTTGGAGCTGTTCTTCAGCACCGCCACATAAACCTTATCAAAAAGTTTGGCGGAGCGGGAGATGATATCCAGATGCCCCAAGGTTACCGGATCAAAGGAACCGGGGCAGATCGCTATTCTCATTCTTCTGTCCTCCTCTTTTCCAAGAGTGTGATTTTCACAGTCCCCTGGCGGTATTCCTTACGCAGAGCCAAGCCCGCAAAATCGAACGCTTCATCGCTGCCGGTCTCCACCGCCACCAAAGACCCTTCCGCCAGCAACGGTGCCAGATGCTTTAAGGCATCCTCCGCCAGCCCCTTGCGGTAGGGCGGGTCCAAAAAGACCAGATCGGGCCTTTTTATATCCCTTTCTATCATTTTAACACACATAATATAGTCTGTGCAAGTCACTTTTGCATCTTTTTCAAATCCACATTCCTGCAGATTCTTTTGAATGATCCGAACCGCCGCGGGATTACTGTCGTTGAAATGGCAAAAGGCCGCCCCGCGGGACAACGCTTCCAGCCCCAGCTGACCGCTGCCGCCGAAGAGATCCAAAACATAGCGGTCGGCAAGTTCAAATTGGATCGCCGAAAAGAGCGCCTGCTTCAGCCGCTCTAACGTGGGGCGGGTATCTTCCCCCTCCAAGGTGGCAAGGCGCTTGCCCCGCTTGGTTCCTGCGATAATTCGCATCATTGCTTTGTTCCTCCGTAATATGCAAAAATCTGCTCCGCCAAGGAGAGCGGGATGCCCGCCTTGGTTGCGATCTCCTGCGCGGTACTCTCGCCGACCCCTTTGGGGAAGGCCTTTTTAAATTTCTTCAGCCGCGCAGGGCCCATCCCCTCCAAATCCAACAAGGGAGAACGGACCATCTTTTTGCTGTGTTTTTTCTTCATATAGGTGATGGCATAGCGGTGGACCTCTTCCTGCAGGGCAGAAAAGAAACCGTATAAGGTAGGATCGCTCCGCAGGTCCACTTCCCCATCAAAAGAGACCAGCCCGCGGGTCTTATGGCGGCGATCTTTCACCAAGCCGAAAAGCGGGATATCCCCGCAGAGATCCTTCACCGCATTGATATGCTGCAGCCCGCCGTCCATCAGGATCAGGTCGGGCTTGCCGCCGAATTCTTCCTCCCCCAGATGAGCAAGGCGGCGGGAGAGCATCTGCCGCGTAGCGGCATAATCGTCCTGCATATATTGGTCGCGGATCTCAAATTTCCG
>JAZSBU010000166.1:0-3284 GCA_045602565.1 Eubacteriales bacterium
GATGCCATCATTCCCGAAATGCTTTCTACTCTTTCTCCGGTCATCATCGGTATCGTCATTGTGTTGGTTCTCTCCGCTTCGATGAGCACCCTTTCTTCTCTGGTGCTGACCAGCGGATCCACCATCACTTTGGATTTCATCGCTCCCTTGCGTAAAAAGAAGGCTTCCGATAAGGGCAATATGTTGATGATCCGCAGCTTTGTGGCTCTCTTTATCATCATCTCGGCGATCATCGCCATCTATCAGGCCAAAAGCCCCAACCTCTTCATCGCGCAGATGATGGGGGTCTCCTGGGGTGCGTTGGCGGGCGCGTTCCTTGCCCCCTTCCTCTACGGTCTCTATTGGAAAGGGACCACCAAAGCAGCGGTGGTTGGCTCCTTTATCTTCGGTGTCGGGATGGAACTGTTCCAGCTGGTCATTTCGCTGGGCTGGGTCTCGGTGGCGAACATCCCTGTTCTGAACTTTGTCTTCCAAAACTCCCTCTATTCCGGAGTCTTCGCGATGGTGGGCGGCTTGATCTTGGTCCCCATTGTCAGCCTGCTGACCAAAAAGACCGCGCCCGACGGTGTGGAGCAGATGTTCTCTTGCTATAAGCAGGTGGCTACCGTAGATGTCAAAGATTCCTTAGGCAAATAAAAAATACCGCGATTTTTGCAGTGTTTTTTCTTCCATTCTAAAACGATCTATGTTAAAATATTAAAATAATATATCCCGAAAGGAGCTTTTCTTTCTATGAAAAAGCTGATGATCGGCAACGAGGCCCTTGCCCGCGGTCTATACGAAGCAGGGGTGGAAGTGATCTCCAGTTATCCCGGAACTCCCTCCACCGAGATCACCGAATTTGCCGCAAAATACGATGAAATCAAATGCGAATGGGCACCCAATGAAAAGGTCGCCTGCGAAGTCGCTTTCGGTGCTTCTCTGCGCGGGGTACGCAGTGCCTGCGCCATGAAGCACGTCGGCCTGAATGTGGCCGCCGACCCGCTCTTCACCCTTTCCTATACCGGTGTCAACGGCGGTATGGTCCTCTGCGTGGCAGACGATCCCGCCATGCACAGTTCCCAAAACGAGCAGGACAGCCGCCATTATGCCATCGCCGCCAAGGTGCCGATGCTGGAACCTGCCGATTCCGCCGAAGCCAAGGACTTTATGAAGTTGGCTTTTGATCTTTCGGAGCAGTTTGATGCCCCGATGCTGATGCGGATCTGCACCCGCATCGCCCATTGCCAAAGCATTGTGGAACTTTCGGAGCGGGAATCCCACCCCGCCGGTACATACGAGCGCAACCCCAAAAAGTTTATTATGGCACCCGCCAATGCGGTCGCCCGCCATCCGTTTGTAGAAGAGCGGCTGCAAAAGCTTGCCGACTATGCCGAGACCGCGCCCATCAACCGCGTGGAAAAGGCGGAGAGCAAGATGGGCATTATCTGCGCCGGTGCTTGCTATCAATATGTCAAGGAAGTATTCGGCGATACCGTCAACGTTCTGAAGCTCGGGATGGTCCATCCCCTGCCCACCCAATTGATCCGCGACTTTGCCGCCGATTTGGAGGACGTCTATGTCATCGAAGAGCTGGACGGCATCATTCAGCAGCATTGCGAGCACATCGGTGTGGCGGTCAAGGGCAAGGAGATCTTCTCCCCCTTGGGCGAATATAATCAGACCACCGTGGCTGCCGCCTTCGGCAAGGAACTGCCGAAAGCGGCCGAGCAGCCCGCGCTGCCGGTGCGTCCGCCGGTGATGTGCGCCGGATGCCCCCACCGCGGCTTATATTATTCGCTGGTCAAAAATAAGGTCACCGTTCTGGGCGACATCGGTTGCTATACCTTAGGTATGGCCGCCCCGCTCAACGCGCTGGATTCCACCCTTTGTATGGGTGCGTCCATCAGCGGTCTGCACGGTTTTAATAAGGCGGGCGGCGAAGAGAGCGAGAGCAAGACCGTCTGCGTCATCGGCGATTCCACCTTTATGCATTCGGGAATGACAGGGCTGGTCAACATCGCCTATAACGGCACCAATTCCACGGTCATTATCTTGGATAACTCCATCACCGGTATGACCGGGCATCAGCAAAACCCCACCACCGGTTATAACATCAAGGGCGATCCCGCCGCCAAGGTGGATCTGGAAACCCTTTGCCATGCCATCGGCATCCAGCGTGTTCGGGTGGTCGACCCCTACGATCTGGCCGCCTGCGATACCGCAATTAAAGAAGAACTGGCCGCCAAGGAGCCTTCGGTGATCATCAGCCGCCGCCCCTGCGCCCTGCTCAAGACGGTCAAGGCATTGCCGCCCTTGAAGGTGGACACCGAAAAATGCCGCAGCTGCAAAATGTGTATGAAAATGGGATGCCCCGCCATCTCGATGAAAGAGGGCAAGGCGGTCATCGACCACACGCTTTGCGTGGGTTGCGGGGTCTGCACCCAGCTTTGCAAATTCGATGCCATCGGCGGAAAGGAGGCGTAACCGATGAAAACTATCAACTTAATGATCGTCGGCGTCGGCGGGCAGGGCTCGCTGCTGGCCTCCAAACTGCTGGGCACGCTGCTGGTGGATGAAGGCTACGATGTTAAGGTCTCGGAAGTCCACGGTATGAGCCAGCGGGGCGGAAGCGTGGTTACTTATGTTCGGTTCGGTGATAAAGTCTTCTCTCCGGTGGTTGCCGAAGGGGAAGCGGATTTTATCATTTCCTTTGAAAAATTAGAGGGTGCGCGGTATGTCTCCCGCCTGAAGGAAGGCGGAAAGATCATCTGCAATACCCAGCAGATCGATCCGATGCCGGTGGTGATCGGCGCGGCGGAATACCCCGCAGAAATTTTGGATTCGCTCTTGGCCAAGGGCATTGATATCGATGCCTTTGACGCCCTTTCCCTGGCGGAGCAGGCAGGCTCTTCCAAGGCGGTCAACATCGTTTTGATGGGTCGGCTCGCCAAGTATCTGCAGATCCCCTATGAACAGTGGATCGATGCCATCGCCAAGAGTGTGAAACCCCAATTTGTCGAGATCAATAAAAAGGCCTTTGACCTTGGATATAATAAGGAGTGATTTTAATGGCGCAAAACTACTACCAAAAAGAAGCGGAGACCATGCCCTATGAGCAGATCCGCGCCCTGCAATCCGAAAAGTTGGTCAAGCAGGTCCGGCACGTATACGAAAATGTCCCCTACTACCGCGATCTGATGGATAAAAAGGGCGTCAAGCCCGAGGACATCAAGGGAGTAGACGACCTTCATAAGCTGCCCTTCTTGACCAAAGCCGACCTACGGGATGCTTATCCTTACGGT
>JAZSBU010000167.1:0-23245 GCA_045602565.1 Eubacteriales bacterium
TTACTATAAGAAAATAGAAAAAGAAAAACGGCTCAAACCCGCATAAACACTGGGCTTTAAGCCGTTTTTCTTTGGTGGAAGTTAACGGGCTCGAACCGCTGACCCTCTGCTTGTAAGGCAGATGCTCTCCCAGCTGAGCTAAACTTCCTGGTGACCCGAACGGGAATCGAACCCGTGATACCGCCGTGAAAGGGCGGTGTCTTAACCGCTTGACCATCGGGCCATATATGGTGGCGCTAATTGGATTCGAACCAATGACACTGCGGGTATGAACCGCATGCTCTAGCCAACTGAGCTATAGCGCCGTAACAGACGACTTATATAATACAGCAAAACTTTCTTCTTGTCAACATATTTTTTGAATTTTTTTGATTTTTTTCTTAGAATCGGTAAAGGCTAAAAAAGAAAAAGAGTATTTTTCAAAGGAGAAAGCAATGGAGCAAGAAAAGAAAAATAACGAGCTATTGGAAGAACTTTGCGAGCTGGGAACTGCGGATACCGAAAGCGGAATTCAGGTCCTATCGGTGATCGGGCAGGTAGAGGGTCATTTTCTGGCACCCGAACAAAATAAGACCACCAAATACGAGCATCTGCTTCCACTTTTGGTCTCGATGGAAGAGAAGGAATCGGTGCAGGGGGTGCTCATTTTGCTCAATACCATGGGCGGCGATGTGGAGGCGGGGCTGGCGATCGCCGAGCTGATCGCCTCGATGCAGACACCGACGGTCTCGCTGGTGCTGGGCGGCGGCCATTCCATCGGCGTTCCGTTGGCTTGCGCGGCGCGTTGCTCTTTTATTGTACCCACCGCGACGATGACCATTCATCCCGTTCGCGCCACCGGCACTATCATCGGTGTTCCCCAAAGCCTGCGGAATTTGGAAGAGATGCAAAACCGCATCTGCAAATTCATCGTCAAAAATTCAAAGATCTCCTTTGATCGCCTGCATAGTTTGATGACGCAGGTGGGAAATTTAGTCACCGATGTGGGAACGGTGCTGGATGGGGAACAAGCGGTCAAGGAAGGCTTGATCGATGGCGTAGGCGGATTAAAGGATGCGCTGGCGGCATTGAAAGAAATGATTGAAAAACAAGAGCAAAGCGGGTATAATAAAGAGTATGATGAAGATAATTAAAGCCGAAAAAACCGATATTGAGCAACTTTCTGCTTTGTTGGCGGAAAGTTTTTGCCGCGATCCTTTGTATTGCCATTATGTGCCTTATGAGGAGGAGCGGCAGGGGATCTTGCTGCAGATCTTCCGTAAATACCTGAGTGATTTTTGGGAGGATCTGACGGTCTATACAACGCCGGAGCGCGCCGGCGTTCTTTGCCTCTGCCCTCATACCGCCAAAGGCGAAGAGCGGGTCACCCTGCCGATTGAAGTCCAAAAGGTCTACGACCGCATCAGCAGCGGGCTGGTGGACCAATTTTATGAGGAATATCTTCTTTTGGACCTGCTGGCGGTGGCGCCGCAGATGCGGGGGAAGGGCTTGGCAAGAGCGTTGGTAGAGGAGTTTCGCCGCGAGGTGCAGCGCCGTCAGGTGGCGGGCGTGGTAGAGATCTATGAGCCTGCCAATGTGGAGTTTTACGAAAAATTAGGGTTTCGCTTGGCGCACGTTCAGCCGGCGGGCGAGACCTTGAGTGCCTACCTTTTGGAGTGTTAAATGGTCATTGCATCCTTGAAAAACTTAATTGTGGAATTTGGGGACCGCCGTGTCATCGATGATGTCAGCGTCCTTTGCGAAGAAGGCGCGGTCATCGGCTTGATCGGTGGCAACGGCGCGGGAAAATCCACCCTGCTGAATGTCCTTGCTGATCGGCTGGAGCATACCGCGGGGGAGCGTTTTCTGCACCCCAAGACCCGCATCGGTTATCTTTTGCAAAACAGCGGTCTTTCGGGCGGAAAAAGCATTATTGAAGAGCTCCGCAGCGTGGTTCAAGAGGGGTTGGAAGCGATTGAAAAACTGCCCCACACCCAAGACCCTAAAGAGTATGCCCGCCTGCAAGCCATCATTGATGCCACCGATGCCTATCAGATCGATGTCCGTATCAAAACCGTATTAAACGGGATGGGTTTTGGTTCCTATGATCTGCAGATGGATGTCGCCGATCTTTCGGGCGGTGAGCAAACGCGGCTGGCATTGTGCAAACTGTTGATCGAGCAGCCAAACCTTCTGCTGCTGGACGAGCCGACCAACCATCTGGATTTCAAAACGCTCAGTTGGCTGGAAACCTACATAAATGAATATAAAGGTGCGGTCATCGTCGTCTCCCACGACCGCTTCTTTTTGGACCGTTGCGTCGATGAGATCTGGGAGATGCAGGAAGGGCATATCGAATGTTATAAAGGCAATTATACCGCCTTTAAAGAGCAAAAAGAGATTCGGGTCAAAGAGCAGATGCGGCTGTATGAGCAGCAGGAAAAGGAAGTGGCAAAACTGACCGATTATATCGATCGGAATCTGGTCCGTGCCTCCACTTCCGCCATGGCGAAAAGCCGCCGCAAGCAGTTGGAAAAGATGGAACTCATCGAAAAGCCCCATACCAATGAGCGCCGCTTGCACTTGAAATTTCCGGTGGATCAGGCCGGGGGCAACGATGTCCTCCAATGCCGCGATCTTTCGGTGGTGGTCGGGGACGACCATCAGCTCTTTGAAGGATTGACCCTCCATATGAAAAAAGGGGAAAAGATCGCCATTGTCGGCGGCAACGGTACCGGTAAATCCACCCTTCTTTCGGTGTTGATGGGAGAGCAGGAGGCAATCAGCGGCAAGATCCGCTGGGGTGCCAATATCCAACGTGCCTTTTTCCGCCAAGCCACCCATTTTATCAATGAGGACCATACGGTTTTAGAGGAACTTTCCGCCCTCTATCCGCAGATGAATAATCAGCAGTTGCGCTCCCTTTTAGCGCAGGTTTCTTTCATCGGGCAAGAAGTAGAATTAAAAGTCGGCACCCTTTCGGGTGGGGAGCGGGCAAGATTTCAGTTTGCCGCGTTGATGCCGCTAAGGTGCAACACCTTGCTCTTGGACGAGCCCACCAACCATTTGGATCTTCCCGCCCGCGAAGAGGTGGAGCGGAGCATTGCCGATTTCGGCGGCAATCTTCTGGTGGTCTCCCATGACCGCTATTTTCTATCCAAGGTGCCCGATCGCATTTTGAAGCTGACACCGAACGGCTTGAAAGAACTTAAAACATTAGAAGAATATTGGCAAGAACCCCAAGAACAACCGATCGCGTCGCCCAAAGAGAAAAAAGCGCCGCCCTCCAATTATAAAAGCAAGGAGCAGCGGGCGCAGCAGGCGGCCCGCAGGCAAGAAATTTCCCGCATTGAGCGGGAAATGGACGCCATCGAGCAGGCACTGGCAGAAAAGCAAGCGATCTTGGATGAAGGCACCGTCGATTATAAGGTCTTGGAAGAATATTGCAACGATATGGAAGCGTTGCGTACCAAGCAGGATGAACTGACCGAGCAATGGTTACTCTTACAAGATGACTAAAAAAATCCCACTGCTGATGCAGTGGGATTTTGTTTAGTCGATGGGTTCAAACATCGTGTCGGCCTCTTCCGCCTTGATGAACTCGACGATTTTTTTGACGCGCACTTTCGTTTGCTTTCCGCCAAATCCGATGGTGATAATATCGCCTTCTTTGACATCGGTGGATGCCTTGGCGATTTTATCGTTGATGGTGATGCGGCCGCTGTTGCAGGCCTCGGTGGCGATGGTGCGCCGCTTGATCAAGCGGCTGACCTTTAGAAATTTATCAATTCTCATAATGGATTCCTTTTGAAATTAAAATCCGGCACAAAATGTGCCGGATTTTATATTTGGTTTTGAATTAGCCGATGTAATCCTTGAAAGCCTTACCAGCTTTGAAAGCGGGAGCTTTGGAAGCAGGGATGTTGATGGTCTCGCCGGTGCGGGGGTTCTTACCGGTGCGAGCAGCCTTAGCGCGAACTTCGAAAGAACCGAAGCCAACGAGCTGAACCTTATCGCCCTTTTTCAGAGCGTCTTTGATTTCGTCCAGAACAGCGGCGACAACAACGCCGGCTTCCTTCTGAGAAACACCTGCTTTAGCTGCAACTGCAGCGATCAATTCTGCTTTGTTCATTTTAAAAATCCTCCAAAAATTTAATGTAGATATTTTATCACTAACCGGTGATAACTTATGTATTAATTATGCATCATTTTATTGAATTTTGCAAGCCTTTTTTGAAAAAAACTTGCTATTTTGAACAATTTTTAGCAATTTTACGTTGATTTTCTCTATCGAGCGCTTGTTCGGGGTCTATTTTTGCTTGTTTTGCGGCAGCGCAGGCGGCAAAAAGCAGTTTGCCCAAATTTTCTTCGCTGGGCGTTTCGGCAAAGATTTTGCCAAGAACTTCCAAATTTTGCGCTTGATCCCGTTCTTCCATCTTGCCCGCAATCTTCTCGGCGCGGGTGAGGGCGGGGAGGGTCTTGGCAATGCCGTCCAATTCCTCGGCTAATGATTGCTGCCCTTTTTCCAGCCGCTTGAGCTCTTGCCAATCCATCGGTGCACTGCCTTCAAAGAGATTGGGATGGCGGAAGATGAGTTTTTTGCAAAGGCGATCGTAGATCTCCTGCAGAGTAAACCGCCCTTCCTGCCGCGCGATCTCCGCGTGGAAGAGCACCTGCATCAAAAGGTCGCCCAATTCCTCGATCATCATTGCATCGTCCTGCCGGTCGATGGCCTCCGCCACTTCGTAGGCTTCTTCGATCACCCCGCGGCGCACCGATTGATGGGTCTGCACCCGATCCCAGGGGCAGCCCTCGTCGCTGCGGAGATAGGTCACTAGATCCAGAACATCCTCGTAGGAAAAATGCTCTTGCTTTTTGAATTGCTCTTTATTCATGGATCCAGCCCTTCTTTTCCAAAAAGGCACCGATCTTGGCTCCCTTGGGGATAAACGCCATATCTTCCTTGGCAAGCACCTTAAAGAGCAGCAACGAAACCGCATAAACGACCACTGCAACCGCCAAACCTGCTATCAAAGAAAGATTGGAGGAAAGGTGGCAAAGATGATGCAATCCCGCCCAGACACCGTATGCCGCGCCACTACAAAGAACGCTGCAGAGCATCGGTTTCAACACCGTCGCCCGCATCGGCAGGCGGAACCCGACATAACGATAGATAAAGTAAACATTCAATGCCGCAATGGTGCCGTAGCAAGCAAAGGTCCCGAGGGGGGAGCCCATAATGCCGATGCGGCTGACCATCACCACATTGACGATCAACTTCATTGCGCCGCCGATTCCCATGGTCAAAAGCGACGTTTTGACCTTGCCCGCCGCCTGCAAAAAGACACCGGTCAGCGAAACAAAGGCGACAAAGAAGATGGAGATTGCCAGTAACCGCAGGGTGGGGATGGCAACCGCCCAATAAGATTTATTATAAAGAAGCTTGATGATGGGCTCGGCCATCGTGCTCATTCCTAAGGCGCAAGGCATCGCGATGAGAGCAACCACCTTGGCGGAGGAGCGCATATTGATAAAGGCTTCTTCCTTTTTATGCTCTGCCAAAGCAGAGGTCAAAAAGGGAAGCACGGCAATCCCCACCGTCACCGTCAAGGTGGGCGGCAAATTAAAGAGCGACCAGGTCGCGCCGGCATAAGAGCCGTATTGCGCAGTCACCTCTTCCGGAGAAAATCCGTAGGCAGCCAAACTGCCCTTGACCAAGAACATATCCAAGGTAGAGGTCAGGCTCATCACTGCCGAACTCAACGAGATGGGAATGGCCAGCGATAGCGTTGTCCCGATAATGCTCTTGGTGGAGCGGGAGGGAGTATATTCTTGGATATGATGCCCTAAATCTTTTTCGGTCAGATAGCGGATCAGCAGGAAAACACCCGCCGCAAAGGAACCAAAGGTGACACCCAAAATGCCGCCGCAGGCAAGGATCATCGGATCAGTGATGCCGCGGGTCAACATAATCAGAACGATCCCCAGCCCCACCAGTTTGAAAGCCGCTTCAATGACTTGGTAGATCGCGGTGGGCGTCATACATTTGTAGCCTTGGAAATAGCCCTTGATGGTGGCGGTGACCGAGGTTAAAAAGATGGCGGGTGCAATCAGATATAAGCAATAATTGACAGTGGAATAGCCAAAATAATCCGAAAGATAGCCGGCGGTCAGGATCATAATTACCATTAAGATAAATCCGATAATGGCAAAGATGCCGGAGGAGGCAGCCAGGATCTTTTTGGGTTCCTTATGCCGTTTGTCAACGATCGCTTCGCTTACCATCTTGGCAATCGCCACCGGCACACCGGCGGTGGAAAGGATAAAGAGTAAGCTGAAGATCTGATAGGCGTCGTTATAGAAATTCATGCCCTCCGGCTTGATCCAGTTGGCAAGAGGGATCTTATAGACTGCGCCGATGATTTTGACCATAATGTTGGCAACCGTCAAAATCAGCGCGCCGCTTAAAAAGTTTTTCTGTGCTTTAGCCAAAATAAACGTCCTCGATTCCGAAATGATTATTTGTTCAATGCGCTGCGTTGCTGCTCTTTATCGGCAAGCTCGGCAAGTTTTGCATCCAGCTCGCAAAGATAATCATCGATCTGGGCAGCGTTGTCCATCTCGGTGGCGTGGGCGGCATAAACTGCTTTGCCGAGGGATTTATATAAGGTATTGATACGGCCGCGCAGGGTGGTGATCTCGCCGGTCAAAACCGTATAGTCCTTGGCCAAAACTGCCTTTTCGGTAATAAACTCGCCGGCAACCTTTGCACCTTTGGAAATCTGATCTAAAATTTCATTATAGTCCATAATAAAATCTCCTTTGAAATGAATTTTTACAGTTCTATTATATCCATCAAATCGTATTTCGTCAACAACGAAAAAACCATCGATTATGCAGTGTTTTCACTCAAACGAAAACGCTCACCGTCTTTCGACGATGAGCGTTTTCGTTTTTGCATTAAAAATAGGAGGGGGATGAGATGGTTGTTTTCCATCTCGATTGTAGTATAACACAATGGAATCGAAAATATGTTATCAAACTGTAAACGAATCTTCAAAGAAGGGTAAATAATTTATGAATTGGCTTTTTCGCGTTTTTTCTGCGCGCGTAATTCTTTAAAAAAATTACGCAGAATATCGCCGCACTCCTGCTCCAAAACACCGAACGTAACTTCAGGATGATGATTCCAGGGCTGCTCCATCAAATCGGTGACCCCGCCCATCGCACCGCCCTTGGGATCTTTGGCACCGATCACCACACGCTCGATGCGGGTATTGACGATGGCTCCGGCACACATCGGGCAGGGCTCTAAAGTAACGTAAAGGGTGCAGCCGTCCAGCCGCCAGGATTTCAGTTTTTTGCACGCCTTGAGCATCGCAGTCAGCTCTGCGTGGGCAAGGCCGTTTTGGTCGATCTCCCGCCGATTATAGCCGCGGGCAATAATTTTTCCGTCTTTGGTAATCACCGCGCCGACCGGCACTTCGCCCAATGCGGAGGCTTTTTCCGCCTGCTTTAGTGCGGCGCACATCATTTTCTTGTCCATTCCATCAACTCCTGCTATCATTTTATCCCGCCGCAGAGAGAATGTAAAGAAATTTTTAAAAATACTTTACTTTATTTATCTATTTTGCTATTATATTATATTGAGTAACTATGGGAGGAACGCAAATGAACGTAGTTGTATTATTCGGCGGAAGATCTTCTGAGCATGAAGTTTCCTGCAGTTCGGCATGCAATGTGCTAAATTTATTAAGTAATGAAAAATATAATGTATATAAACTCGGAATCACTAAAGAGGGTGCTTGGTTCTTAACCGAAGCATCGTTGGAAGAAATCAAAAACGGAGCATGGGCAACCCGCTCCGATAATGAGCCGGCTTGGATTTTGCCCGATCCCTCGGTGGGCGGCATCCGTACCGCAAGCGGTAAGGAGATCGCCATCGATATTGCTTTCCCGATTCTCCATGGGAAGAATGGGGAAGACGGTACCGTTGCGGCTCTGCTGCAGCTGGCGGGCATCCCGCAGATCACCACCTCGATGACCAGCGCCGCTAATTCCATGGATAAAGCACTGACCAAGTTGATCTGTGAAAAAGCGGGCATTTGCCAAGCGGATTGGACCTTCGTCTATTCCCGCGAGCTTTCCGATATGGATGCGGTAATCGCCAAGATCGAAAAAGCGTTGGATTATCCCATCTTCGTCAAACCCGCCAGCGCGGGCAGCAGCGTGGGCATCAGCAAGTGCAATGACCGCGCCGCATTGATGGAAGGCCTGCGCCTTGCGGCGGAGCACGATTTCAAGATCGTGTTGGAGCAAACCATCGTTGGTCAGGAAGTGGAAGTCGCTGTTCTGGGCAATAATGATCTGATCGCTTCTGTTCCGGGCGAGATCTGCCCCGCAGTGGAATTCTATACATATGATGCAAAATATAACGATGCCGACTCTCTGCTCTTCATTCCCGCCCGCCTCGATGAAGCGGTGCAGGAAAAGGTGCGGAATGCCGCATTGCATGTCTTCCGTGCAATGGAATGTAATGGCTATGCCCGCGTGGATTTCTTTGTCCAAAAGGATGGGAAGGTCATCTTCAATGAGCTCAACACCATCCCTGGTTTTACCGATATCAGTATGTATCCCAAATTGATGGAAGCCAGCGGTATTGCAGGTGAGCAGTTGGTGGAGCGGTTGATCGATTTGGCAATGGAGCATTTTAATGAGTGAGTTTTTAAATAAAAAAGCGCCTATCGGGGTGTTCGATAGCGGCCTTGGCGGGCTGACCGCCTTAAAGGCGTTGCAGACCGAACTTCCCCATGAGGATTATATCTATTTCGGCGATACCGCCCGCGTTCCCTATGGCGGCAGGGATAAGGAAACCCTTTCTCGCTTCGCTGCCGATAATATTGCGTTGCTGCGTTCTTACGACGTCAAGGCGATTTTGGTCGCCTGCGGGACGATCTCGTCGGTACTGCTGGAGGGGATCAAGGAAGAATATCCCATCACCCTGGTCGGCGTCATCGAAAGTGCCGCTTCTGCGGCGGCCGCCGCCACCCGAAACGGCAAGATCGGCATTTGGGGTACCGCCGCCTCCATCGGCTCGGGTGCCTATGCCCGCCGCCTGGCTGCGCTGGGCTATGAGGATACGGTCGCCGTTCCTTGCCCCAAGCTGGTCCCACTGATCGAAAGCGGGCGCACTTCGGCGGAAGACCCGATGGTGCGGCAGGCATTGGAAGAATATCTGGAGCCGATCTTAAAGGGCGGTGCCGATACCTTGATTTTGGGCTGTACCCATTATCCGCTGCTGGCGGAGGCGATCCGCGCAATTGCAGGGGAGGAATTGGTGTTGATCGATTCCGGCAAAGAAAGTGTGGTCACTCTGCGGGCAGCATTGGAAGAACATGATCTTCTCAATAAGCAGGAGCAGGGTAATACCCGCTATATCGTCAGCGGTTCACCCGAAGATTTTGCCCGCCAAGGCGGTGCATTTTTAGGATTGGAACTTTCCGGAAAGGTGGAGCAGCAAGATGCAGAAAACCTCGGAAAGTAAAAAAATAGATCTTCTATTGGTCTCTTCCCAAAAGATCGAAGGGGAGCGGGAGCAATCCCAAACCAAAGCGCAGGGTACGCTTTATGTTAAGGAAGGTTCCACCCATATCCTTTATGAAGAGAACGGAACCAAGACCCATATCCGCATCAGCGGCGATACCGCCCATATTCACCGCTTGGGCGAACTTTCGGGGGATTTGTGGTTTGTTTGCGGGGATCGCAGAGATACCCGCTATGAAACGCCCTATGGGCGGATGATCTTAACACTGGATACCCATAAATTAGAATGGGATCCCAAGCAGATGCGGCTGTATATCCGCTATAATCTGCTGGTGGAAGATCAGCTGGCAAGTATGAATGAAATGACAATAACGATGAAGGAAAGAAACGACAATGAAGAATCCGGTAAATGAAATGAACAATAAGATTCGCGCGCTGCTTTTGGAAAGCTATCAAGCTTGCGTTGCCGAAGGCTTATTGCCCGAAGCGGAGCTGATGGCATTTGATATTGAGCAGCCCAAGGATGCCAAAAACGGCGATTTTTCCAGCAACTTTGCAATGAAAAACGTCCGTGTTTTGAAAAAAGCGCCCCAAATGATCGGTCAGATGCTGCTGGAGCACCTGCCGACCTGCGATGCAATTGAGCGGGCGGAGATTGCCGGCCCCGGCTTTTTAAATTTCTATCTGGGCGGCTCCTATTTTGCCGAGGTGGCGCGCTCTGCCGCGGCATTGGGCGCGGATTACGGTAAGACCGACCGCTTGAACGGCGAAAAGATCATGGTAGAATTTGTCTCCGCCAACCCCACCGGCCCGATGCATATGGGCAACGCCCGCGGCGGTGTGGTCGGCGATAGCTTGGCCAATGTGTTGGCTTGGGCGGGTGCCGATATCCATAAGGAATTCTATGTGAATAACGCAGGAAATCAGGTTTCTCTCTTCGGTCTTTCCCTCTATACCCGCCTGCAGCAGATTCTGCACGGCGAGGATGCGGTGGAATTCCCCGAAAACGGCTACCACGGCGATGATATTAAGGTATTGGCAAAGACCTATTTGGAGAATCACCCCGAAGCCGCCGAAGAAGCAGAAGATGTGGTCACGCCCAAAATGATCGCCTTCGGTTTGGAAAATAATATCGCCCGCATGAAGAGCGATCTGGCAAAATATAAGATCCAATTTGATGAATGGTTCTTGGAATCCACCCTGCACGAAAGCGGCTATGTCGCCGAAACGGTCAAACTGCTGGAAGACCGCGGCTGGATGTATGAGCAGGAGGGTGCCAAGTGGTTTAAAGCCACCGAGTTTGGCTGTGAAAAGGATGAGGTTCTGGTCAAGGCCAACGGCTTCTATACCTACTATGCTGTAGATATTGCCTACCATCGCAATAAGTTTGAAAAGCGCGGCTTTGACCGATGCATCGATGTCTTCGGTGCCGATCACCACGGCCATACCCTGCGCTTTAAGGCGGCGATGGCGGCCATCGGGCAGGATCAGGAAAAACTGCAGTTTGTTTTGATGCAGCTGGTGCGGCTGATGAAGGACGGCGAACCCTTCCGTATGTCCAAGCGTACCGGTAAGAGCATCACCTTGGCGGATCTGCTTAATGAGATCCCTGCTGATGCCGCGCGGTTCTTCTTCAATCTGAACCGTTGCGATAGCGCGATGGATTTCGATCTGGATCTGGCGTTGAAACAAGATAATGAAAACCCGCTCTATTACGTGCAATATGCCCACGCCCGTATCTGCTCCATTATCCGCACCATGGAAGAACTCGGTGTCACCTATCAGGATGCACCCATCGATGCGGCAATGTTCCAAACCGCCGAAGAACGTGCGCTCATCCGCGCGGTTGCCAATTTCCCCGAAGAGATCGTCGGTTGCGCCGATGCGCTGGAAACCTCCCGCCTGACCCACTATGTGATGCAGGTGGCGGGCTGCTTCCATAGCTTCTATAATGCCTGCCGTATTAAAGGGGAAGCGGAAGATCTGCAAAAAGCGCGGCCCACCCTCTGCGTTGCCACCAAGAATGTCATCGCCAATGCGCTTTCTGTGATGGGCATCGATGCACCCGAGAAGATGTAAACGTTCCTTATTTAATATATAAGGAAAAGAAAATTTATAATTTTCGAAAAAAACACTTGCAAAATGAAAAAGGCTATGGTATGATATTATGGCATAAAAACGGATAGTCCTCTGCACATTGCTCGCACGAATGTCCGATATATTAAGGAGGAACTGTAAAATGGATTTGTTGAAAGCAGTTACAAATGAGCAATTAAAGAATGAAGTTCCCGTTTTGAATATCGGTGATACCGTGCGTGTCAGCGTTAAGATCAAAGAGGGCAACAAAGAGCGTATTCAGGCGTTCGAGGGTACCATCATTGCAAAGCACAGCAACGGTATCTCCTCTACCTTCACCGTTCGCCGCGTAGCCTATGGCTGCGGTGTTGAGAGAACCTTCCTGGTTCATTCTCCCAACGTTGCTAAGGTTGAGATCGTTCGCAGCGGTAAAGTCCGCCGCGCTAAGCTGTATTACCTGCGTGATCGCGTTGGTAAGGCTGCCAGAGTTAAGCAAAAGGTTTAATTCAAAAAAGAAATAAAACCGTTTCCTTTTTGGAAACGGTTTTTCTTTTTGTCACATTTTATCATTTCTATACGATTTATATAATGAAAACATAAGGAGAAAGGAACCCAAGAAAATGCTGGCATTCTATTTAAATTTGGTTTCTCTTCCGGAAGAGAAAAGCAAGATCGAAGAGATTTATTATAAATACAGAAAACTGATCTATCACATTGCCTATTCCAAATTGCAAAAACGGGAATGGGCGGAGGATGCGCTCCACGATGTGATGCTTGCGGTGATCTCCAATGTCGGCAAGCTGCAGCAGATGAAGGAGAATGATATCAAAGCCTTTCTGTATGTTGTTACCCGCAATGTTGCGGTGGATCTGCTGCGTAAAGAGCAGCGCCGCGTTGCCGTAGATATGGAAGAGATCCCCATCAGCGGCGGGGTCGATCCCCAGCAGGACTTGGGGGTGCAGGTGCTGGCGCATTGCATCGCCCAGCTCAAGCCCATCTATCGGGATGTTTTGGAACTGACGGTTTATTACGGCTTTTCTGCCAAAGAATGTGCCTCCTTACTTAAAATCTCTACCGCCACCGTCCGTAAGCGGCTGGAGCGCGCCCGCGCTTTATTAAAAGAACAAATGGAAGGAGAAGAATGTTATGCAAAATGATGCCTTGTTGTATGCTGCATTTGAGCAGTATCATTGCTTATTGTTGGATCAATTCAAGGATGAAGATCTGCAAGAGATCTTCTTTTCTCCGCAGTTTGAAAAAAGGATGGAGCGTTTGCTGCGGAAGCAAAAACGTTTTTATTATCCCTTGTTTAATACTGTGTTAAAAAGAGTTGCTTGTATCGCGGCCGCGGTTCTTGTCTCCGGCTCGGCGGTGGTATTGAGTGTCAACGGCGATAAACCGGAACCCACGTGCTTTGAAATTCAAAGTTATTCGGAACACGGTGTCGGTGTTAAATTCTTTAATATTGATCTGCCCTATGAAACACTGCACGATCCCATTACGCAAAAAATCCCGTCCTATCTGCCGAAAGGGTATGTTTTGGAGGAAGATCGGAGCGAGGCGCGGAAGACCGAATTGATTTATGTGGGGGAGGGAACCGATTGCTTCTATTACGCTCAATACGGCAATAGTTCCTATGCCGGAGCCTATGCCGAGGATGCGGTTTGCGAGCGGATCCGCGTGGGCAAACACGAAGGCTATATAATAAAGAACGAAACCTGCACCAACCTGATCTTTAACGATGGAGAATATCTCTACCAACTCAACGGCACCCTCACCGAAAAAGAGATCCTTAAGGTTGCCAAATCGATTCAATAGGAGAAATGAGTATGAAAAAAATCATTGCGTTATTATTGATGCTGATATTGATCCTTTCGGGTTGCGCCAAGCCCGAGGAACCCGTGCAGGATCAACTTGCGTCGGATCAAGGGCAGGAATTTGAAAATCCCGATGAAGAACCCCATGCCGATCCCAAGATCGATCCCCAATGGAAAGACCCCTCCATCACCGATGAACAGCGCCGCTGGTTCTTCGATCTGGTCAAAGAATACCGCATCGATGCTATGTATGACTTTGATGCCGAGCATCCGATGGAATTGGATTGGTTCAAATATTATTGTTCCTATTTTGTGAAAGATGAGGATAAACGGCAGGAAAACGGCAAATTGTTTTATAAAGGTCGGGCAGTGGAAGAAATCGCAAAATGGTTTGGTATGTCCTATGGTCTGAAGGATGAGGAGGGAGTGACTTTAAAGGTGGGCTCCTTGCTTGATGATCCCTTTGCCGAACTGATTCAGTATAAGGAAGAGAAAGTAGACGGAAAAACACTGATCACCGCCCGCTGTATCAACTATGGCTTTGACCGTTATATGTCTAACGATCGTGTGGAAAGCGAATTGAACTATCCAACCGATCGCGCCATGGTGCTGAAAGGGGAGGTACAAGGATTTCAGAGATACTATGTAACTGATGTGGCCTTTTATACGGAGGACGGAAAAACACCCACACAGTTTATTTACGCTAAGGACTATCCTCAATGGTCGATTGAAGATGGCTCAATGACCGTGCCCGAATTTAAATAATGCATCTTCTCCGCGGAATTTTCCGCGGAGAAGATTTTTTTATTTTCCCCTTGACAAGCCTGTTGACAAATGATACAATATTAAACTGCATCATAATGGAAAAATAGCGCTTGGAAAACGATGGAAGTGTAGAAATTTCACAGAAATTTCGCGGTTTTATCGTGCAAAACAGAGAATTTTTCTTAATATAAAGGAAATGGAGTGATTTATTGATGCCGAGAGAAAAGGTTCTGGGTAAAAACAAACGAATGAGCTTCAATAAGATCGATGAGATCTTAGAGATGCCCAACCTCATTGAGATCCAGAAGAATTCCTACGAATGGTTTTTGAAGGAAGGCTTAAAGGAGGTCTTTGCGGATGTTTCCCCCATCACAGATTATTCCGGTAATCTGGTGTTGGACTTTTTGGATTTCAGCATGAACGAACCCCCGAAATACAGCGTGATCGAATGTAAATCGCGGGACACCACTTACGCAGCTCCCATTCAAGCATTGGTTCGCTTGACCAATAATGAGACCGGTGAGCTCAAAGAGCAGGAGATCTATATGGGTGATTTCCCGCTGATGACCGAGAGCGGTACGTTTGTGATCAACGGCGCAGAGCGCGTGGTTGTATCTCAGCTGGTCCGTTCCCCCGGTATCTATTACTCCAAGGAGTTGGATAAGGGCGGTAACCCCCTCTATAAGACCCAAGTCATCCCTAACCGCGGTGCTTGGTTGGAATATGAGACCGATTCCTTCGATGTCATTTATACTCGCATCGATAAGAACCGCAAACTGCCTATCACAACTTTTGTTCGTGCATTGGGTCATTTTGCCGCGCGCGATGCTTATAGCCCCTTCAACCATCTGGATCTGGGTGCGGATGCCACCATCACCGATCTGTTCGGTGCAGGCCCCTATATCACCAAGACCTTGGAGAAGGATACCGCGCACGATAGCAACGAAGGCTTGATCGAGGTCTATAAGAAACTGCGTCCCGGCGAGCCTGCAGCGGTGGAAAGCGCCATCGCGCATCTCAATAATCTGTTTTTCGACGACAAGCGTTATGATCAGTCCCGTGTGGGCATCTATAAATATAATATGAAGATGGCGTTGGCAGACCGCCTGCTCCATCAGGTCACTGCCGAGCCCGTTGTCGCTCCCATGACCGGCGAAGTTTTGGCCGATGCCGGTGTGAAGATCGACCGCGTTTTGGCGAAGGCGATCGAAGATGCCGGCGTATTTAATGTCAAGATCCAGGTCGGCGATGTGGTGCTGAATGTATTCTCCAATGGTATGGTGGATGCATCCAAGTTCCTCTCCTTCGATCCCAATGAATGTGGGCTCAATGAGCGCGTTCGTTTCACCGTCTTGAAAGAGATTTTGGAAAGCTGCGAGACCGAGGAGCAGATCAAAGAGCAGTGCAACCTGCGCCGCCTTGAGCTGATCCCCAAGCATATCATTGTCGATGATATGTTGGCGACTGTCAGCTATTTGATCGGTCTGACCTATGGTGTTGGCACTCCCGACGATATCGACCATCTGGGTAACCGCCGTATCCGCGGTGTCGGTGAGCTGTTGCAGAACCAGTTCCGTATCGGCTTTGCTCGTATGGAGCGTACCATCAAAGAGAGAATGTCCCTGCAGGATACCGAGTCGGTAACTCCCCAGGCGTTGATCAACGTTCGTCCTGTGGTTGCCGCCATTAAGGAATTCTTCGGTTCTTCTCCCTTGTCTCAGTTTATGGATCAGAACAACCCCTTGGCGGAGTTGACCCATAAGCGTCGTCTGTCTGCGCTGGGTCCCGGTGGTTTGAGCCGTGATCGCGCAGGCTTCGAAGTCCGCGATATTCACTATACCCATTATGGCAGAATGTGCCCGATCGAGACCCCTGAAGGTCCGAACATCGGTCTGATCTCCTACTTGGCCTCCTATGCTCGTATCAATGAGTACGGCTTTATCGAGGCTCCCTATCGTAAGGTAGATAAAGCAACCGGTAAGGTTACCGATGAGATCGTCTATATGACCGCCGATGTGGAGGATGGTTATACCATCGCTCAGGCAAATGAACCGCTGGATGAAAACGGTTGCTTTGCCCGCGAGCGTGTTACCGCCCGCCGCCGCGATGAGATCATCGAAGTGGAAGGCAAATTCATTGATTATGTCGACGTTTCTCCCCGTATGATGGTTTCCTCCGCGACCGCGATGATTCCGTTCTTGGAGAACGACGACGCCAACCGTGCTCTGATGGGTGCGAACATGCAGCGTCAGGCTGTGCCCCTGCTGCGTCCCGAAGCTCCTGTTGTCGGAACCGGTATGGAATATAAGATTGCACACGATAGCGGCGTTTGCGTGGTTTCCAAGCGCGCCGGTACTGTCGAGTTCGTCTCTGCCGATAAGATCGTTATTGATTGCGGCGGTGGGGAGAAGGATACCTATGAGTTGACCAAGTTCCTGCGTTCCAACCAGGGTACCTGCATCAACCAAAAGCCCATCGTCAGCGTTGGTGAGATGATCGAAGCAGATCAGATCATCGCCGATGGTCCTTCTACTCAGAATGGTGAAATTGCCCTCGGCCGCAATATGCTGATCGGCTTTATGACCTGGGAAGGTTATAACTACGAAGACGCGGTTCTGCTGAACGAGCGTCTGGTCAAAGAAGATATCTATACCTCGATCCATATCGAAGAGTATGAGATCGAGGCCAGAAGCACCAAGCTGGGCCCCGAAGAGATCACCCGCGACGTTCCCAACGTCGGCGAAGATGCGCTGAAGGATCTGGATGCCAGCGGTATCATCCGCATCGGTGCCGAGGTTCGCTCCGGCGATATTCTGGTCGGTCGTGTTACCCCCAAGGGAGAGACCGAGCTGACTGCCGAAGAAAAACTGTTGCGCGCCATCTTTGGTGAAAAGGCGCGCGAAGTTCGCGATACTTCTCTGCGTGTACCCCACGGTGAGTACGGTACCATCGTGGATGTTAAGATCTTCACTCAGGAGAACAGCGATGAGCTTTCTCCCGGTGTCAATAAGGTTGTCCGCGTCTATATCGCCCAGAAGCGTAAGATCAGCGTCGGCGATAAGATGGCAGGCCGCCATGGTAATAAGGGTGTTATTTCCCGCATCCTGCCTCAGGAAGATATGCCGTTCCTGCCGGATGGTACTTCCTTGGATATCGTTCTGAATCCCTTGGGCGTTCCCTCCCGTATGAATATCGGTCAGGTTTTGGAAGTGCACCTGGGCTATGCCGCAAAGGCACTGGGCTGGAAGGTGATGACACCGGTCTTCGATGGCGCGGTGGAAAGCGATATCCGCACCTGCCTGAAGGAAGCCGGCAAGCGGGAAGACGGTAAGACCGTCCTCTATGACGGACGTACCGGTCTGCCCTTTGATAATCCGGTTACTGTCGGTTATATGTACTTCCTTAAACTGCATCACTTGGTTGATGATAAGATCCATGCCCGTTCCACCGGTCCGTACAGCCTGGTCACCCAGCAACCGCTCGGTGGTAAGGCGCAGTTCGGCGGCCAACGTTTCGGTGAAATGGAAGTTTGGGCGCTGGAAGCATACGGCGCCGCATCCACCTTGCAGGAGATACTGACCGTCAAGTCGGATGACGTTGTCGGCCGTGTCAAAGCGTTCGAGGCCATCGTTAAAGGTCAGAATATCCCCGATCCCGGCATCCCCGAGTCCTTCAAGGTCTTGGTTAAGGAACTGCAATCCTTGGGTCTGGACTTCAAGTGCTTGGATAGCAATATGGAAGAGATCGATCTGCGTGACTCTTTTGAGGACGATGATGACGATATCTACGAAGCACGTTTCCGCGCTAAGGCGAAGGACGGTGCTGATATGGCCAATATGTTTGATGACGAAGACGAAGCGGCTCCCGCCGAGGAGGAAGATGCCGAAGAGGATCTGGCCGCTGATCTGGATCTGGGCGATTGGTCCGATGATGAAGACGAAGCAGATGAAGCCGATGCGGCTGATCTGGACGAAGAATAATTCGCGGAAAGGAGTATTTTAATATGGAATATAATAGTTTTGAAGCCGTAAAAATCGGTCTTGCTTCTCCCGATAAGATCCGCGAATGGTCCTATGGTGAGGTTACCAAGCCCGAAACCATCAACTACCGTACCTTGAAGCCCGAAAAGGAAGGCCTTTTCTGCGAAAAGATCTTCGGGCCCACCAAGGATTGGGAATGCCATTGCGGTAAGTATAAGAGAATTAAGTACAAAGGTAAGATCTGCGAAAAGTGCGGTGTTGAAGTCACCAAAGCTAAGGTCCGCCGCGAGAGAATGGGTCATATCGAATTGGCCGCTCCTGTTTCGCATATCTGGTATTTCAAGGGAATCCCTGCCCGTATGGGCTTGATCCTGGATGTTTCTCCCAAGGATCTGGAAAAGGTTCTCTATTTCGATTCCTATATCGTTGTCGATCCCGGCTTCACTCCGCTGGAGAAGAAGCAGATCCTCAATGATAGCGAATATGCTCAATATAAAGAGCGTTACGAAGATGATTTCACCGCCCTGATGGGCGCAGAAGCCATCAAGATGCTGCTCAGCGAGATCGATCTGGATCAGTTGGCAGCCGAGTTGAAGGAAGAGCTGGAAACCGCCACCGGTCAAAAGAAGAGCCGCTTGGTTAAAAGAGTTGAGTGCGTGGAAGCATTCCGCCTTTCCGGCAACCGCCCCGAGTGGATGATCTTGGATGTTATTCCGGTCATTCCGCCCGAAATTCGCCCGATGGTCCAGTTGGACGGCGGCCGTTTTGCCACCTCCGACCTGAACGATCTCTATCGTCGGGTCATCAACCGCAATAACCGCTTGAAGAGATTGCTCGAATTGGGCGCTCCCGAGGTTATTGCCCGTAATGAAAAGCGGATTCTGCAGCAGGCTGTGGACGCGCTGATCGATAACGGTCGCCGCGGTCGCCCTGTCACCGGTCAGAATAACCGCCCGCTGAAATCCCTTTCCGATATGCTCAAGGGTAAGCAAGGCCGTTTCCGTCAGAACCTGCTGGGTAAGCGTGTCGACTATTCCGGTCGTTCGGTTATCGTTGTCGGTCCGGAACTGAAGATCTATCAGTGCGGTCTGCCCAAGGAAATGGCGATTGAACTGTTCAAGCCCTTTGTGATGAAGAAGCTGGTCGCCGACGGTTTGGCAACCAACGTTAAGTCTGCCAAGAAGATGGTCGAGCGGATGCGTAAGGAAGTCTGGGATGCGCTGGAAAGCGTTATCAAGGACCACCCCGTATTGCTCAACCGTGCGCCGACCCTTCACCGCTTGGGTATCCAGGCGTTTGAGCCGGTCTTGGTTGAAGGTCGTGCACTCAAACTGCATCCTCTGGTATGTACCGCATTTAACGCCGACTTCGACGGCGACCAAATGGCGGTCCACGTACCCCTTTCTGCAGAAGCTCAAGCGGAAGCCCGCTTGCTGATGCTCTCTGCCAATAACCTCTTGAAGCCGCAGGACGGTCATCCTGTGACCGTTCCTACCCAGGATATGGTTCTCGGTTCTTATTACCTTACCATCGTTAAGCACGATGAGCCCGGCGAAGGCAAGGCATTTAAGGATGAAGACGAAGCCATCGTTGCTTATGATAACGGTGTCATTGGCTTGCACGCTCCCATCCGCGTTCGCGTAACCCGCGAGTGGGAAGGGAAGATGGAAAGCCGTATCATCGATTGTACCGTCGGTCAGTTGATCTTCAACCATGCCATTCCGCAGGATCTGGGCTTTGTGGATCGTACCGATCCCGCAAAAATCTTTGATCTGGAAGTGCAGGAAACTGTTACCAAGAAGACCTTGGATAAGATCATCTATCGTTGCATTAAGCAAAAGGGTAGCACCGTTACTGCGGAAATGCTGGATATGGTCAAAGCGCAAGGCTTTAAATATTCCACCCGCGGTTCGATTACCGTTGCCGCCAGCGATATGACCGTTCCTCCCAAGAAGTATGAATTGATCGAAGAAGCTGAAAAGAAGATCACCAAGATCCTCAATAGCTATCGTCGCGGTTTGATCTCCGATGAGGAACGTTACCAGTTGGTTATCAGCACTTGGGATGAAACCACCAAGTTGGTTACCGACGAATTGAAGAACTATCTGGATGAATTTAACCCCATCTATATGATGGCAAACTCCGGTGCGCGCGGTAGCATGAACCAGATCCGTCAGCTGGCAGGTATGCGTGGCTTGATGGCCAATACCTCCGGTAAAGCGATCGAAATCCCGATCCGTGCGAACTTCCGTGAAGGTCTGAATGTATTGGAATACTTCATCTCTTCCAGAGGTGCGCGTAAGGGTATGGCAGATACCGCGCTGCGTACTGCGGACTCCGGTTATCTGACTCGTCGTCTGGTCGACGTTGCTCAGGATGTTATCATCCGCGAGCAGGATTGCGGCACCACCGAAGGTATCTTTGTTTCGAAGATTGCCGAAGGCGATACCGTTATCGAAAAACTGCGTGATCGCTTGATCGGTCGTTACCTGGTCCATCCCTTGGTGGATGAGAAGACCGGCGAAGTGCTGATCAGCAATGATAAGATGCTCAACGATGCCGATGTCGATCTGATCGAAAGCAAGGGCATCGAGCGTTTGGAGATCCGCTCGGCTTTGACCTGCCGTTCCCACCATGGCGTCTGCGCTAAGTGCTACGGTGCCAACCTGGCGAATGGTCAGCCGGTTCGTGCCGGTGAAGCGGTCGGTATCATTTCCGCTCAGTCCATCGGTGAACCGGGTACTCAGCTGACGATGAGAACTTTCCATACCGGTGGTGTTGCATCGGGTGGAGATATCACACAGGGTCTGCCTCGTGTTGAAGAACTGTTTGAAGCACGTCGCCCCAAGAAGGCGGCGGTTCTGGCGGAAGCCACCGGTATCATCGAGCATGATAATACCGAGCGTGATGCAAAAGATAACTGCACTCCCGTTGTCATCACTACCGATGATGGGGAAGAGAAGCATATCAGCATCCCCTTCGGCCTGAAGTTCCGCGAGAACCTTGCCGGTACGCGTGTTGAAAAGGGTCAGATCATCACCGACGGTGTCATCAACCCCCACGACGTTCTGCGTCTGCTGGGCGATATCGCCGCGCAGGACTACCTGATCAAGGAAGTGCAGAACGTTTACCGTCTGCAGGGTGTTGATATCAACGATAAGCATATCGAAGTGATCGTTCGCCAGATGATCCGTAAGGTGCGGATCGATGAGAACCCGCAGCCCGATATGCTGCTGGGCACTTTGGTGGATCGCTACGATGTGGAAGACCGCAATAAGGAATTGCAGGCACGCATCGATGCAGGCGAGACCGATCTGAAGCTGGTTGTAGCTTCTCCGGTCCTGCTGGGTATCACCAAGGCATCCCTTGCTACCGATTCCTTCCTTTCTGCCGCCTCCTTCCAGGAGACCACCAAGGTTCTTACCGACGCTGCCATCCGCGGCAAGATCGATCCCTTGGTCGGCTTGAAGGAAAACGTTATCATCGGTCGCTTGGTTCCCGCCGGTACCGGTATGGAGCAATACCGCAGCATCGAAGTCGAAACTGTGGAACAGCCCGCCGATAGCGAAGAGGACCTCGCATAAAACCTAAAAAATCTTTAAAAAAAGATTGACAAATTAAGCGCCCATGTGGTATCATTTAAAATGGTCTCGCATGGGCGTTTTATTCTGTTTATTTCTTGTAAAAATGGATAAACTTGCCTATAGAATGCGAAAAAAACTCGGTTAAAAAGCCCAATACGGCTTTTTAATATAAAATTAATGAAGAAAGGAGATGCTATCATGCCCACCTTTAACCAGTTGGTTCGTAAGGGAAGAGAGGTATCTGTCAAGAAGTCTCCCGCTCCCGCTCTGAACAGAGGTTTCAATACGCTGAAGAATCAGCCCATCGATACCGCAAGCCCTCAGAAGCGCGGCGTCTGCACTGCTGTCAAGACCGCTACCCCCAAGAAGCCGAACTCTGCGCTGCGTAAGATCGCGAGAGTACGTCTGACCAACGGTGTTGAGGTCACTTCCTATATCCCCGGTATCGGTCATAACCTGCAAGAACATAGCGTGGTTCTGATCCGCGGCGGACGTGTTAAGGACCTTCCCGGTGTTCGTTACCATATTATTCGTGGTACTCTGGACGCTCAGGGTGTTGCAAACCGTAATCAGGCTCGCTCCAAGTATGGCGCGAAGAAGGCTAAAGCAGGCAAAAAATAAGGTACAGCCTGTGATTTTCAGTTGATTTTATAAACTTTATTTGTTTTTTATATATAGGATAAAGTTTCTTAAAACGGCTGACGGAGAACGAAAAGTTCTTCGAGTACCAATGATATCATAATTATGAAGGAGGGAAGAACATGCCCAGAAGAGGCTTTGTCCCCAAAAGAGAAGTGCTCCCCGATCCCGTATACGGCAGTGTTGTTGTTGCTAAGCTGATCAACAATATTATGTACGACGGTAAGAAGGGTGTAGCCCAAAAAATTGTTTACGATGCATTTGATATCGTAAAAGAAAAGACCGGCAAAGATCCTTTGGATGCATTTGCTGAAGCAATGGAAAACATTATGCCGAAGTTGGAAGTTAAGGCACGCCGTGTCGGTGGTGCTCCCTACCAGGTTCCTATGGAGGTCCGTGCAGACCGTCGTCAGACTCTCGGTTTGCGTTGGCTGACTCTGTATTCCAGAAACAGAAACGAAAAGTATATGTGTGAGCGTTTGGCCGGCGAAATTATGGACGCAATCAATGAAACCGGCGGCGCAGTCAAGAAACGCGACGATACTCATAAGATGGCAGAGGCCAACAGAGCATTTGCCCACTATAGATGGTAATCTCAGCGTTAGAGAGGAGAAACTATGCCTAGAGAATTTACACTGGACAAGTATCGTAATATCGGTATTATGGCACACATCGATGCCGGTAAGACGACAACTACCGAGCGTATCCTTTTCTATACCGGCCGTAGCCATAAGATCGGTGAGACCCACGACGGCGACGCCACCATGGACTGGATGGAGCAAGAGCAGGAGCGTGGTATCACCATTACCTCCGCTGCTACCACTTGCCATTGGAAAGGCCACCGTCTGAACATTATCGATAC
>JAZSBU010000168.1:0-6360 GCA_045602565.1 Eubacteriales bacterium
ATTATATCATAAATGCAACGCATTTTGATATAATTGTCCATCATTTTCGGTTGCCTGCCACGCAGGCGAGAAAATTGGACATCGTATAATATCCACAATGTCTGCGAACATTGATGTTCATCAATGCTTTGTGTTATACGCAAACATCGATATCCATCGATGTTATGTGTGGATATTATATCATAAATGCAACGCATTTTGATATAATTGTCCATCATTTTCGGTTGCCTGCCACGCAGGCGAGAAAATTGGACATCGTATAATATCCACAATGTCTGCGAACATTGATGTTCATCGATACTTTGTATTATATGCTAACATCGATGTCCATCGATGTTATGTGTGAATGATCTGTGTGGATATTATAGCAGTTTATTCATTGTATGTAAACCGTACCCAGGGATTTTTTTCGCAATATTCCAAAACGTCGGCACGCATCCGATCCGAAATTCCGCCATCGCTGATTTCAAGGGTCGCTTCTTCGTCACCGATATCTACGCGGTTCAACATCAGCAAAAGGGTGTTCAAAATATATTCTGTATTCTCGGCATCACCGCTCAGTTCCACCCGCAAAGAAACCTTGCGGATGGAGGATATCCGGCGCAAGGCGACAATTTCCAGCAAAAAAAGCAGACTTTCCATCAAGCCGACCACCGCAAAAAACGAGACCAACACCCAAAAAATCACCCATAACATACCTTAAATCCTCCAAATCGATGAATTGATCCATTATTATGGTATGCGGCGGACGGATAGAATGTGCAAAAGGCTGTAAAGTTAAAAAACTTTACAGCCTTTTGGTTTATTTTACATATTCGCGCAGTTTTTCTGCCACCGAAGTATCTTCCCAAGGGAGGTTCAGATCTTCCCTACCCATATGACCATAACTGGAGGTGGGGGTATAAATAGGGCGGCGGAGGTCAAAATTCTTGATAATTGCCGCGGGACGCAGATCAAAGAAATGATGCACCGCTTCCAAGATCTTTTCTTCTGCAACGGTTGCGGTACCGAAAGTATCGACAGTTACAGAGACAGGGCTGGCGACACCGATTGCATAGGCAAGTTCCACTTCGCATTTGCGTGCCAAGCCTGCCTTGACAATATTCTTTGCCACGTGGCGGGCAGCATAAGCGGCAGAGCGGTCTACCTTGGTGGGATCCTTACCGGAGAAGGCACCGCCGCCGTGACGACCGTAGCCGCCATAAGTATCAACGATAATTTTACGGCCGGTCAGACCGCTATCCCCTTGGGGACCGCCGACAACGAAGCGGCCGGTGGGGTTGATATAATATTTGGTATCGATCAGCAGTGCGGCGGGGACGATGGGGCGAATAACTTTATCCAAAATGTCGCGGCGCAGTTGCTCCAACGGAATCTCGGGGCTATGCTG
Source organism: Eubacteriales bacterium (assembly GCA_045602565.1). Lineage (GTDB taxonomy): Bacteria > Bacillota > Clostridia > Oscillospirales > QAKW01 > QAKW01. Next base: position 1,391 of record JAZSBU010000168.1, read on the forward strand.
AGAGGAAACGACGATGGTATCGACACGCACCGGTTGGTCATCCTCATATTCGACGGTGACCTGCGTCTTACCGTCGGGACGAAGGTAGGGCAAGATACCTTCTTTACGGACAAAAGTCAACTGCTTTGCCAATTTATGCGCCAAAGAGATCGCCAACGGCATCAGTTCTTCGGTTTCATCGGAGGCATAGCCGAACATCATACCCTGGTCCCCTGCACCGGTAGACATGGCGGCATCTTCATCGCCTTCTTTTGCCTCCCAAGCCTGATCCACACCCATAGCGATATCAGGGGATTGGCGGTCCAAGGTGACCAAAACACCGCAGGTATCACAGTCGAAACCATATTTTGCGCGGTCATAGCCGATCTCGCGGATCGCTTCGCGGACAATATTCTGATAATCGACCTGCGCTGTCGTTGTGATCTCGCCCATCACGTGAACGGTACCGGTAGTGACGGTAGTTTCGCAAGCGACACGCGCTTCCTTATCCTGCGCCAAGATGGCATCCAAGATACTATCGGAGATGCGGTCGCAAATCTTATCGGGATGACCTTCGGTCACCGATTCGGAGGTAAACAAATAATTTCTTGCCATTTTTTCTTCCTTTCTAATCTTTCGATCCAAAAAAATACGCTCTTGAACATATCAAGAGCGTATCGTAAACTTATCTTTCGGATAAAATCCGCAGGATTTGACACCTTACCTTTGCAGGTTGTCGGGCTTCATCGGGCCTGTTCCCTCCGCCACTCTTAATAAGATATATTCAATTGCATAAGATAGTATATAGTATACTGCAAAAATTGTCAAGTTTATTTTTTTAATATGGGAGAAAGTTTTTTATAGATCAAAAAACATAGAATTGACACAATGATTCCCTTAACCGTTGTGAAGGGAAAATTAAAGATCAAAAGAGATTCAAAAATGCTGTCCACCGCGGGCAAGATCGCTTGATAGGCGGATAAAATCACCGCTTTAGGGATCATAATCTTATAATAGATCGGATAGACAAGGAAATAATTGATCAAAACACAGAAAAATCCCAAGGAAAGGGAGCCGATCAGCGAACCGAGCAGCGCGGAACCGCGGCTTTTACGGTGGCGATAGATCCAACCTGCAGGAACAACGAAGAAGATCCCCATTAAGAAATTCGCCAACTCCCCTACCCCTGCGGTGGAGGTCACCAACAGATGCAAGGCGTTCTTCAAAAAGCAGACCAAAACACCATAGAGGGGGCCGTAAGCAAAGGATGCGATCAATGCCGGAAGTTCGGAAATATCAAATTTGATAAAGGACGGCATAATAGGCACGCCCAACTCAATAAACATCAGAATAAAGCCGATTGCTCCAAACAAGGCGGAGACAACCAGACTACGCAATACTTTTTTATTCATAACATACTCCAAAAATTAAATATCCCCCGATACGAATATCGGGGGATATTATTATCATTTCAAAAAATACACTTCTATCATCCGGACTATACCGTCGGTTCAGGAATCACACCTGATCATGCGCCATAAGCGCTCGCAGACTTTACTGCCGGTGGGGAATCACACCCCGCCCCGAAGCAAGATTTAGATTTTGAAATTACTCGTTGATCGCGGTAACAACGCCGGAACCAACGGTGCGGCCACCTTCACGGATAGCGAAGCGCAGACCTTCTTCGATAGCGATCGGAGTGATCAGCTCAACGTCCATATCAACGTTGTCGCCGGGTTTGCACATATCAACGCCATCGGGCAGGGTGATAACACCGGTAACGTCGGTAGTTCTGAAGTAGAACTGAGGACGATAGTTGGTGAAGAAGGGGCTATGACGGCCACCTTCGTCCTTGGTCAGAACGTAAACCTGACCCTTGAACTTGGTGTGGGGGTTGATGGTGCCGGGCTTAGCCAGAACCTGACCACGCTTAATGTCGGTTCTGTTAACACCACGCAGCAGAGCACCGATGTTGTCGCCAGCTTCAGCATAGTCGAGCAGCTTGCGGAACATTTCGATACCGGTAACAACGGTCTTGCGAGCTTCGTCAGCCAGACCAACGATTTCAACTTCTTCGTTCAGTTTCAATTGACCACGCTCTACACGGCCGGTAGCAACAGTACCACGACCGGTGATGGTGAAGACGTCTTCAACAGGCATCAAGAAAGCCTGATCAGCCTTACGCTCGGGGGTGGGGATATACTCGTCGACACTGTTCATCAGCTCGAGGATGGGAGCATAAGCAGGATCGCTGGGATCGTTGCTTGCGCACTCGATTGCGCCCAGAGCGGTACCGCGGATGATGGGAATATCATCACCGGGGAACTCATACTCGTTGAGCAGGTCGCGGATTTCCATCTCGACCAGATCCAACAGTTCTTCGTCGTCAACCTGATCGCACTTGTTCATGAAAACAACGATGTTGGGAACGCCAACCTGACGGGAGAGCAGGATGTGCTCACGGGTCTGGGGCATGGGGCCATCAGCAGCGGATACAACCAGGATCGCACCGTCCATCTGAGCAGCACCGGTGATCATGTTCTTAACATAGTCAGCATGTCCCGGGCAGTCAACGTGAGCATAGTGACGGGTGTCGGTCTGATACTCAACGTGAGCAGTGTTGATGGTGATACCTCTTTCTCTCTCTTCGGGAGCCTTATCGATGTTTGCATAATCAACGAATTCGGCACCGCCGCCCAGAGAAAGAACCTTGGTGATAGCAGCAGTCAGGGTGGTCTTACCATGGTCAACGTGACCGATGGTACCAATGTTTACGTGGGGTTTGCTTCTCTCAAATTTAGCCTTTGCCATTTTGAGTTTCCTCCTTAAATTTGGTTTTTAATTCAATAAGTTTATTTTAATATAAAATATCAGATATTGCAAGGGGTTTTGCGAAATTAATCATTCTTTTGACGGTTTGCGATGATCTTTTCTGCGATGTTCTTGGGAACTTCGAGGTAAGAATCGGGCTGCATGGTGTATTGACCGCGGCCTTGGGTCTTACTGCGCAGGTCGGTCGCATAACCGAACATTTCGCTCAAGGGAACCAAGGATTCGATCTGGCAAGCGCCGGGGATCTCTTCCATACCTTGAATCTGACCACGGCGGCTGTTCAAGTCGCCGATAACATCGCCGCGGTAATCCTCGGGGGTTACAACGACAACGCTCATGATGGGCTCCATCAGAACGGGGTTGCCCTTCTTCATTGCATCCTTGATCGCCATAGAACCGGCAATCTTAAATGCCATTTCGGAAGAGTCGACTTCGTGATAAGAACCATCATACAAAGTTACCTTCAGGTCCACAACAGGATAGCCTGCCATAATACCTGCCTGCAAAGCGCCTTGGATACCGGCGTCAACAGCGGGGATATACTCCTTGGGAACGGCACCGCCGACAACCTCGTTGATGAACTCATAGCCCTTACCGGACTCATTGGGCTCAACGCGGGTCTTAACGTGGCCGTATTGACCCTTACCACCGGACTGACGTGCATACTTCATATCGGAAGCGCAAGCGGAGCGAATGGTTTCCTTATAGGCAACCTGAGGTGCACCGATGTTTGCTTCGACTTTGAATTCACGCAGCAGACGGTCTACGATAATCTCCAAGTGGAGCTCACCCATACCGGCAATGATGGTCTGACCGGTCTCTTCATCGGTCCAGGTACGGAAGGTGGGATCTTCTTCGGCAAGCTTTGCCAAAGCAACCGCCATCTTCTCCTGGGAAGCCTTGGTCTTAGGCTCGATGGCAACACGGATAACAGGATCGGGGAATTCCATGGATTCCAAAATAACGGGACGGGATTCGTCACACAGAGTGTCACCGGTGGTGACGTTCTTCAAGCCAACAGCGGCGGCGATATCACCGGTATATACCTCGGTGATCTCCTGACGGTTATTGGCGTGCATTGCAACGATACGGCCGATACGGTCTTTGGAACCTTTGGTGGAATTGTAAATGTGGCTACCGGCATTCAGAACACCGGAATAGACACGGAAGAAGCAGAGCTTACCAACGAAGGGATCGGTCATGATCTTGAATGCCAGAGCAGCAAACGGCTCTTTATCATCCGCATGACACTCGATCTCTTCCCCATCTTCATCCACACCCTTAATCGCGGGGATGTCGGTGGGAGCGGGCATATAAGCCACAACGTTATCCAGCAGCATCTGAACGCCCTTATTGCGATATGCAGTACCGCAGCAGACGGGAACCATAGTGTTATCGATGGTTGCCTTACGGATGGCGGCGCGGATCTCGTCGTTGGTGATCTCTTCGCCCTCAAGATATTTCATCATCAGCTCTTCATCGGTCTCGGCAACTGCCTCGATCAGAGCGTCATGATACTCTTGGGCCTTCTCTTTCATATCGTCAGGGATGGGCTCATCACGGAAATCCTTACCCTGATCGTCATAATAAACTTCAGCCTTCATCTCGATCAGATCGATGATACCGCGGAAGGTATCTTCGAAGCCGATGGGGAGCTGAACGGGAACCGCGTTACACTTCAGGCGATCTTTCATCATCTGAACGACGCGATAGAAATCGGCACCCATAATGTCCATCTTATTGACGAACGCCATACGGGGAACGCGATACTTATCTGCCTGACGCCATACGGTTTCAGACTGGGGCTCAACACCACCCTTCGCGCAAAGAACGGTAACAGAACCGTCCAGAACACGCAGGGAACGCTCAACCTCAACAGTAAAGTCCACGTGGCCCGGGGTATCGATAATGTTCAGACGGTGGCCTTTCCAATGGCAGGTAGTAGCAGCGGAGGTAATGGTAATACCACGCTCCTGCTCTTGCTCCATCCAGTCCATTGTGGCGTCACCGTCGTGGGTCTCACCGATCTTATGGCTACGGCCGGTATAGAAAAGGATACGCTCGGTAGTAGTCGTCTTACCGGCATCGATGTGAGCCATGATACCGATATTACGATACTTATCCAATTGGAATTCTCTAGGCATATTTTCTCCTTCCTA
>JAZSBU010000169.1:0-10659 GCA_045602565.1 Eubacteriales bacterium
GCTGCCGGCCATACCTGGAAGAACGCGGTCCATCTGCAGGGCACCGACACCACCGAAAGCAAGCATATCATCACCTGCAGCGCAGAGGGCTGCACAGAATCTTATACCGAAGACTGCACCATTGTCAGCAAGATCCATCCCAAAACCTGCACCGAGAATGAAACCACCGAATATAGTTGCGCGGTTTGCGGATATCATCAGGTTGCTGTTTCCTCTTTGGCTACCGGCCATACCTGGAAGAACGCGGTCCATCTGCAGGGCACCGACACCACCGAAAGCAAACATATCATCGCCTGCGGCGCAGAGGGCTGCACAGAATCTTATACCGAAGACTGCACCATTGTCAGCAAAATTAATTCAAAAACCTGCACCGATGACGAAACCACCGAATATAGTTGCGCGGTTTGCGGATATCATCAAGTTGTTGTTACTTCTTTGGCTGCCGGCCATACCTGGAAGAAAGCCTCCCATCTGCAGGGCACCCACGCCAACGCAAGCAAACATATCGTTACCTGCCGCGCAGCAGGCTGCACAGAATCTTATACCGAAGCCTGCGCCCTCACAAAAACATCTGTTGGGCCCGGAATCATTCGATATCATTGCTCTGCTTGCGGCTATCAAGAAACGATGCCCGATCAGAGCGGAACTCCGGTGAGAATTATGACGCAAAACCTGCGTTTTAATTCCGCCGCCAATCAAGGCACCGATAATGATGCTCAGCTTCGGCAATACCGCTTTCAAGCCTTGGTGGAAAACTATGATCCCGATATTATTGCCACCCAAGAATTTGATGCCTTTTGGGAAAACGCCTTGCCCTCTCTTTTGGGGGACGAATATTCCATCTATTATAAATACCGCGAGTCCCCCAAAGGCAGCAATGAGGCCAGCGCAATTTTATGGAAGACCGCCAAATATGATCTATTGGATCAGGGCTATTTCTGGCTTTCTGAAAATCCAAACAGCGCCAGCCCCGCCGGCTTTGGTCAATATCATCCCCGCATCACTAATTGGGTGAAATTAAGGGATAAAACAACCGGCGATAAGATCGTTGTTTATTCCACCCATCTCGGTTCCGGTTATACCTTGGAAAATATTCAATATATTCGCGGGCTTTTCACCGAGCGCATCCAAGACCATCCCGATGCCACTTGCTTTGTTATGGGTGATTTTAATTTTTCTTATGATGAAGATCTATATCCTGCCATGGCGGATGGAAGCAATCTGGTGGATCTGCGTCTGATCGCAGCGCAAATGAACCAAAACGATCATTGCACCTTAGGAGAACTTCGCACCGGAACTTATAATGGCTTCAAAAAGCCCGACGGATCCACTTGGATTGATTTCATCTTTGCTCCGCCAAACGACAATGTCGCCATTGATTTTTATGGCGTTTGCTATGATCAGATCGCTGTTCCGAGCCAAAATATTGCCGAAGGATATGTTTCCGATCATTTCGCTGTTTTGACCGATGTTCGGATCAATACCGACATCTCCTATGGTCAATATTGGAGCCCCGAATCTTAATCAAAAATTATATTGAAAGGAAGAAAATCCCAATGTCGCAATGGACCAAAAAAGCCATTATGGAATGTTTCAGCCGCCAGATCGAAACGATCCCGTTGGACCGCATCACGGTCAAGGGAATTGTCGCCGATTGCGGGGTGACACGCAATACCTTTTATTATCATTTTGAAGATGTCTTTGCCCTTGCCAAAGAAGTATTGCGGGAGCGGCTGGAGCAGATCACCGACCCTGCTCTTTCGGGCGGCGATTGGGAAAACTATCTTTTACTGCTGGCGCGGCAGGTCACCCAAAACCGCCGCACCATCCGCAACCTCTTCCATTCCACCAAAAGTCAGGAAATCAAAGTTTTTATGGAAGAGATCATCAATTATGCGCTCAATTATCTCTTTGATTATCTGGCGGAGGGCAAGCAGGTGAATGAGCAGGACCGCAAGCTGATCATCGATTTCCATCGCCACGCCATCACCGGCTTTACTGCCGAATGGTTTGAGCACCATTCCGAGGAAGATCCCGCCCCGCTCATCAACCGTCTTTCCAAGCTGCTGCAGGGCAGTATGCGGCAGGCGATCGAGGATGCATAAAATTTTTGGGCAAAATTCCATTGGTGTGCAATTTTTGCACACCAAAATTTTTTTGCCCATAGTATTGCAGATTGGTTTGGGTTAGAATATAATTGTATTATTATTACGAAAGGAGCATAGCGATGAAACAAACGCGTTTTCACGATCAATTTTTCACCATCCCCAATATTTTAAGCTATTTTCGCTTTTTGCTGATCCCTGTGTTCCTATGGTTATATTGCTTTAAGCACAGCTACATTGCCGCCGCATTGGTTATGGCAATCTCCGGCGCCACCGATGTGGTGGACGGTTGGATCGCGCGGCATTTCCATTTAGTGACCGATTGGGGCAAGATCATCGACCCCTTTGCCGATAAGCTGACCCAGATCGCCATCGCTTTCTGCCTGGCTTGGCGGTATCCTTTGGTTTGGGTGCTGATGGGCCTTTTGATCTGCAAGGAATTCTATATGGGCTTGATCGGGCTGATCTTTATCAAAAAGACCACCCATGTGGAAGGCGCGGTATGGTATGGCAAGGCCGCCACCGTGGCGTTCTTCCTTGTCGCCCTGATCCTCTTGGTTCTTCCCGATCTTCCCGCCGCCGCGGTGATCGCTCTGGTGCTGGCGGAATGTGGGATGCTGCTTTTATCGATGGTGCTGTATACCCTTCGCTACCTGCGGCTCTTTAAAGAATATCAAGCGCAAGAAATCAAATAAAGCAGCGGGGAATTTCGGTTCACGCTGCTTTTAATATTGGAGGAAATAAAATGGAATTCACCCCCGAAAAACGAAAGAAGATCGCCCTTTGGGTCATCGGTGTCGCCACCGCCTGCATTTTGATCTTTTTGGCGGTGCAAAATATTCACATTCTGGCGGGCGCAGTAAATTGGTTGCTGACCTTGGTACAGCCGCTGCTGATCGGCGTTGCCATTGCCTTGATCTTAAATGTACCGATGCAGTTTATGGAGCGGTTTTTCTGGCCCAAGGCAAAAAAGAAAGGGCTCATCAAGCTCCGCCGCCCCTGCGCCTTTTTCCTTTCTCTGCTCTTGATCTTCGGAATTTTATTCGGGCTGATCCGCTTGGTGATTCCCGAACTGCTGAGTGCCTTTAAGGTCATTATCGAAAGCGCGCTGGGCTTTTTGCAGCAATTCAGCGGGATGAGCGAGGCGGATATCGCCGCGCTGCCGATGGGCAATCTGCTGCTCCGCGCCGATTGGGATTCCCTGCTGCAGACCCTGCAGGATTGGCTGAAAAATCAGGGCGGCACCATTATGAATACCGCTTTCGGCACCATCAGCTCGGTGGTGGGCGGCATCTTCGATTTCTTTATCGCCATCGTCTTTGCCACCTATCTGCTCTTCGGTAAAGATAAATTAAAGCGCCAAGGCAAGCGGATCATCCGCGCCTGGCTGCCCCAAAACTTCGGGCAATGGTTCATCCATGCAACGAAGGTCTTAAGCGAGAACTTCCATAATTTCATTACCGGTCAATCGCTGGAGGCGGTGATCTTGGGCCTGCTCTGCCTGATCGGGATGCTGCTTTTCCGGATTCCCTTCGCCCCGATGGTCAGCGCCCTGGTGGGCGTCACCGCGCTGATTCCCGTAGTGGGTGCCTTCATCGGCGGCATCAGCGGTGCTTTTATCATCCTCACCGCCGATCCCTTGAAGGCTCTGATCTTTATTGTTTTCTTGGTGATTTTGCAGCAGTTGGAGGGCAACCTCATCTATCCCAGAGTAATGGGGCAACGCGTCAACCTACCCGGAATGTGGATCTTGGCATCGGTCACGCTGGGCGGCGGTATCGCCGGACCGGTCGGTATGCTTTTGAGCGTCCCGCTCGCCTCCACCGCCTATATCTTATTTAAAGAAGCCACCTTCAAACGAGAAAAAAAGCAACTCCAAAAACAAGCATAAAAAAATGCGGAAGTTTTAAACTTCCGCATTTTTTGTTTAAAAATTATGTAGCAGGGATTGATCTTCAAATTCCTGCAACTTCTTTTCCTTGGCGCGATTGACCATCAGTACCTTCGTCCAAGAAGCGATGATAAAAAAGAGCCCCCAGATCAAGCAAAGCACCAACGCCAGCGGTGCATTATCAAATACCAAGATGCAAACCAGCGCAATCGCCGCCAACACCAAAACACCGATCAAAAGAAATGTTCCTGCCTGCCGAAGCGCCTTGCCATTGTATTCTTTGATAATCGCTTTACGCTCCGCATGATATTTTTGCAATTGTTCATCCGTCATTTACAATCACCTCGAATCCATTATACTCCATTTTCCCAAAAAATTCAATCCCACTGCCTAATCATTTGTGTTCCTCCTTAACAAATCATTTGTTACCCCAAATCATTTGGGGTAAAACATACAAATCATTTGTATGTTTTTGGACCAATTCATTTGGTTCGGATCGCACACAAATCATTTGGTACCCCAAATCATTTGGGGTACCATCGCTATATTGTGTTATATATTTTTTTCTTCTCTAAAACCGTTCAAATCGAATGCAGATCGGTTTGGGGCGATCCCGAAGGCCTCAATAAGGGGTCCCCGCAAAATTCAAAGATTTTGTGGGGTTAAGAAAAAAGGAACGGCATTAGCGAATTATTTTCCGCCAGGAAAATTGGAGCGGTTGCCGTTTCTTTTGACGCTACGTCGAGCGGTCGCACCGAACCGAAGACATAAAAAAGAACCTGCTTTGGCAGGTTCTTTCCTTATTATTGTCGGTCTGCGTCGATTTCAACGGTTTACCTTCTTGATGACAAAGTTGGAATCGATAATACTATATAGTGGTTTATACCACCGCATAATATTCCATATGCTGATCCCCGCAATTCCAAGTTCTTTCACCAAATTCAACTTTGCCTGATAGCTACGGGCATCTTCAAACCAGACCTCGTGTTCTTGGCGGCGGGCATCATAATAGCGGAACCAAGGGGACTGGGCAGTTTCATCGTAATGAATGTTGGCACCGTATTTGCGGGCGATGGCGATCGCCTCATAATTGCCGATGGAACGGGCAGGGAAATTACGGTCGAAGGGGATCTTCCAATCATAGCCATAGTTGGGGACACCCATCAGCAGTTTTTCGGGCGGGATCTCCTGCAGGGCATACTCCATCACCCGCCGCACATTGGGCAAGGGTGCGACCGCCATCGGCGGGCCGAAGGCATAGCCCCATTCATAGGTCATGATCAAGGGGCGGTCGGCCGCCTTGCCCATCCCTTCATAATCGTGGGCTTCGTATAAAAGGCCCCGCTGGTCGCGGGAGGTTTTGGGTGCCAATGCCACAAAGACCGGCGACGGCGCCAACTGCTCTTTAAGAAAAGATACCAGATCGGTATAATTCTGGCGCAGTTCGCCGGGGATATATTCCATATCCACATCCACGCCATAGTAGCCCTTTTCCATCATCACCTTTTTTAATTGCGCCGCCAGATTGGCGCGCGCTTCTGCGCTTTCCAGCAGGTTGACGCTGCGCTGGCTATTGAACCCGCCTGATTCATCGACGGTGGTCAAGACCAGCAATGGCGCCACCCCTGCCGCTTTCGCCTCCCGAATCAGCGGTTCATCGGGGAACTGCGGCGGGACCAGATCCCCTTGGTCGGTAATGCCATAACTAAAGATCGAAAGATAGGTCAGATAAGGCAGGGTCTTTTTCAGAACCTCCCGATCAATAAAGGGATAGGCATAGCCATTGACCTCCAATGTTCCGCTCTTTTCCTGCGGGGAAGGCACGATCAGGCTATCGCCGATCACCAGATATTTATGGGGGTCGATGCCGTTGGCCTCCACCAACTGTTCCACCGAAACGCCATACTCTTTGCCGATCTTATAAAGGCTATCGCCCGGTTGGATAGTTACAACTTTCATTTTTGATCCGCTCCTTTCATTGATATATATGAAAGAAATTTCCATTTTATTTATTTACAATTCCTTTGGGATATGCTAATATTTAGATATCATATAGGAAAGGACTTTCTGCATGGCATTTTTATATTTCTTGGAGGATATTCGCCATCCGATCTTGGATTTTTTCTTCTCGACCATCACCCATCTGGGGGAAGAGACGATCTTTATGGCGCTGGGGATGCTCTTCCTTTGGTGCATTGATAAATACGAGGGCTATTATCTTTTGACGGTCGGCTTTTTGGGGACCCAAATAAACCAACTCTTAAAGGTCCTCTTCCGTATCCCCCGCCCTTGGGTGAAGGATCCAAAGTTCACTATTGTAGAAAGTGCGCAGGCAGAAGCCACCGGCTATTCCTTCCCCAGCGGTCATACCCAAAGCGCGGTAGGCAGTTTTGGCTCCATCGCCCGCTGGACCAAGCGGCGCTGGCTCTTGATCCTTTCCGTTGCCGCCTGCATCCTGGTTCCTTTTTCCAGAATGTATTTAGGGGTGCATACCCCGCTGGATGTGGGCGTTTCGATCGGCATTTCTCTGCTGCTGATCTTCGGACTCTATCCCTTGGTGCATATGGCAGCGCAAAAGCCCAACCGTATGCGGATCTTGTTGCTTTGCATTTTAGGCTGGTCGATCGCCCAGCTGCTCTTTATGAAGCTTTACCCCTTCCCCGCCGATGCCGATGCGGCAAATCTCTACAGTGGCTTGAAAAATGCCTATAAGATGCTGGGTGCGGTGGCAGGCTTTGTGGTCGCTTATGAATTGGATTTGCGGTTTATCCGCTATGATACTTCCGCTTCCCGCGTGGCGCAGATTCTGAAATGGGTCTTGGGTTTGGGGCTTTCCTTAGGGCTCAAGGAACTTGCATATTTTACCCTTGGCTGGATGCAAGACGAACTGCTGATGCGCGCTATCGCCTATTTCCTGCTGGTCCTTTTTGCGGGAGCGGTCTGGCCGTTGACCTTTAAATACTTCCAAAAATTAGGTAAAAAATAACTAAATGCGAGGAATGGATATTCCTCGCATTTTTATTATAATGCATATTTTTTTGCATATTTTTCCCATTGTTCTTTGAAGTGGGCATCGCCTTTCAGCCGAATCGTCATTTCGTGTTGGTTCATATTATTCTGCGCCGCATCCATCACGCAGACGGCAATATTGGAGCAATGGTCGGCGGTGCGCTCTAAATTGGTGATCAGATCCGCCCAGACAAAGCCGGCCTCAATGGTACACTCCCCGCCCTTGAGCCGAACAATATGCTGATTCCGCAGATGGGATCTCAACCCATCGATCACCTGCTCCAGCGGTTCCACTTTCAGTGCTGTGATCCGATCATTTTTTAAATAGGTTTTTGTCGCCAACGCGCAGATCTCCTCCACCGCCGCGCAAAGGGTGTGCAATTCCTTTTGGGCGGCGGGGGTGAAAACGATCTTTTTCTCCCGCAGTTCTTCCGCCGATTCCAAAAGGTTGACACTATGGTCGGAGATACGCTCAAAATCCCCGATCAATTTCAGCAGTTTAGAGACGGTCGTACTGTCGCTGTCGCTCATCCGATTACCGCTGAGCTTGACCAGATAGGTGCCGAGGATATCTTCATAATGGTCTGCTTTTTCTTCCAATTTGCGGATCTCTTCCGCTTCGGTTTTATCATAAGCATCCAGCATTGCCATACTCTTTTGGATGGCTCCCATCGCGATCTGCGCCATCTCGCCAACCAGTTGATTGCATCGTTCCAACGCGATGGGCGGAGCAGTGAGCAGGCGTTCGTCCAGCTCGGTGACGGTCTCTTCTCCTGCGGGGACAAGGCGATTGGCTAAATTTTCCAACAAGCCCGAAGCAGGGAACAACACGACCACGCAAAACACATTGAAGATGGTATGGCAGACCGCAATCCCAAAGACGGACGCGGCTTGATCAAAGAGCGTCGGCGAGAAGAGGCTGTCCACAACGCCAAACAGCAATAAGCCCAGCACCGTTCCGATGATATTAAAAGTGAGATGCACCACCGCAGCGCGGCGGGCATTTTTATTGGTGCCCACCGAAGAGATCATCGCGGTGACGCAAGTCCCGATATTCTGCCCCATAATGATGGGAATGGCGGCGGCATAGGAGACCTGACCGGTCACCGCCAGCGCCTGCAAAATTCCCACCGAAGCGGAGCTGGATTGGATGATCGCGGTCAACACCGCGCCTGCCAGAACACCTAAAATGGGGTTCTTAAAGAGCAGGAACAGTGCGCGAAATCCCTCCACCTCCGCCAAGCCTTTGACCGCGTCGGACATCGCATCCATACCAAACATCAGCGTGGCAAAACCTAATAAAATACTGCCGGTATCCTTTTGCTTGCTGGTTTTGCCCATCATATAAAGGGCGATGCCGATCAAGGCCAAGATCGGTGTAAAAGAGGTGGGCTTGAGCAGTTTTATAAACAGATGATCCCCCGAAATGCCCGAAAGGCTCAAGATCCAGGCGGTAACGGTCGTTCCGATATTCGCGCCCATAATAATGGGGATCGCCTGCCGCAGGGTCATCAGCCCTGAATTGACAAACCCCACCACCATCACCGTGGTCGCCGAAGAGCTTTGGATCACCGCGGTGACCCCCAGCCCGGCCAGCAAGCCGATAAACGCATTGCTTGTCAACCGGCTCAAGATGCTTTTCAGCCCGCCGCCGGCGCGGCGTTCCAGGGAATCGCCCATAATGCTCATCCCAAACAAAAACAGACTCAGCCCGCCGATCAAGGATAAGATATCAAAAAGATCCACTTGCTCACCTCGTTTTGAGAGTTTTTTACTTCATTATAATGCCACTAATTACAATAAAAAATGCAGTGAGTTTACTCACTGCATTTTCTATTATTTCAAATATTCATCGATGGCTTTGGCGGCTTGCTTGCCTGCCCCCATCGCCAAGATGACAGTGGCTGCGCCGGTGACGGCATCGCCGCCCGCATAGACACCCTCGCGGGAGGTCTTGCCCGACTCTTCTTCGGTGACAATACAGCCCCATTTATTGGTTTCCAAACCGGGGGTGGTGGAACGGATCAAGGGGTTGGGGGAAGTGCCGATCGCCATAATCACCACATCGGTATCCAAGCGATGCTCGCTGCCTTCTTTAACCATCGGGCGGCGGCGACCGCTTTCATCCGGTTCGCCCAATTCCATCTCCAGGCAGGTCATCCCCACCACATTCTGATGCTCATCCCCTAAAATCTCGGTGGGATTGGTCAGTGTCTTAAAGATGATCCCCTCTTCGATGGCGTGGTGGATCTCTTCGGCGCGGGCAGGAATTTCCTCCATCGATCTGCGATAGACGATATAAACCTCCTCCGCACCCAACCGTTTGGCGCAGCGGGCGGCATCCATTGCCACATTTCCGCCGCCGACGACCGCCACCTTTTGGCCCCGTTGGATGGGGGTTTCGCTATCGGGCAGGTACGCCTTCATCAGATTGACGCGGGTCAAATATTCATTGGCAGAGAAGACTCCTTTGAGGTTTTCTCCCGGAATGCCCATAAACCGCGGCAGACCGGCGCCGCTGCCGATGAAGATCCCTTCAAAGCCCATGGCAAAGAGATCGTCCACCGAAAGGACACGGCCGATGACCATATTGGTCTCCACCTTCACGCCCATCGCCTTTAAGCCTTCGATCTCCTGGGCAACGATGGCTTTGGGGAGGCGGAATTCGGGGATTCCATAGACCAAAACACCGCCGGCAACGTGCAACGCTTCAAAAACCGTCACTTCATAGCCTTTACGCGCCAGATCCCCCGCGCAGGTCAGCCCCGCAGGGCCGCTGCCGATGATCGCCACTTTTTTACCGTTGGATGCGGGCTTGACCGGGGGTTCCTTAGAATTGGCCATATGCCAATCGGCAACAAACCGTTCCAAACGACCGATCGCCACCGGCTCGCCCTTAATGCCCCGCACACACTTGCCTTCGCATTGGGTCTCCTGGGGGCAGACCCGCCCGCAAACGGCGGGCAATGCGCTTTGGGCGCTGATGATCTGATAAGCGCCTTCAAAATCCCGCTGCTGCACCTTTTGGATGAAGGCGGGAATATCGATCTGCACCGGGCAACCGCCCACGCAAGGCTGATGCTTGCATTGCAGGCAACGATTGGCTTCCGCCACCGCCTGCTCTTCGGTATACCCCAGCGCCACTTCTTCAAAATTCTTATTGCGAATCTCCGGTGCAAGCTGAGGCATCGGTTGCTTTTCCAAACGCATATCTGCCATTATTCTTGCACCTCTTTCTTGAATAAATTGCAGCGTTCCTGCTCATAAGCGTGGTAGGTTCTGCCTCGCTCCATCGCCAGATCGAAATCCACCAGATGACCGTCAAATTCGGGACCATCCACACAGGCAAACTTCGTCTCGCCGCCGACCGAGATGCGGCAACCGCCGCACATTCCGGTGCCGTCGATCATCACAGGGTTCATACTGACCACGGTCTTGACATTGTATTCTTTGGTCAGCATTGATACAAATTTCATCATCACCAGTGGTCCGATGGCGATGACTTCATCATATACATTCTTTTCCAAAAGGTCTTTCAACGCCTCGGTAACCAGCCCTTTTTCACCCGCAGAACCGTCGTCGGTCATCAAGCGGTATTCCTTGCTGGCGGCGCGGAATTCTTCTTCTAAGATCACCAGATCCTTATTACGGAAG
>JAZSBU010000170.1:0-8371 GCA_045602565.1 Eubacteriales bacterium
CAACAAATAAGCTTTCAACTATAAATGAAATTGTTGACGGCTTACCTGCACCACAGGTGACCATTCTTTTGACTGACACCGATAATATCTTTGTAGCGGTTAATGATGTCAGCGGAAGTATCTGCGAAGAATTAAAACGGAATAAAGATACTAAAGTAATCAAAATGCTTACAATGTGGAAAGATGGGAGTATCGATATATCTTCTTACACTTTTCGCAAGACACTTGTTAAAATGGACGAAGATAACAACAATACGGATATTTTATTACAGGGTAAAAATAATTACTTGATTAAAAATTTAGCAGACACAATTATTTGATTAAAAATCCTTGGTTTTCACCCAGTTCTTTTTCGGACACGAATGACAAAAAACACTCGTTCTCTTGAACGAGTGTTTTTTTATCCAAGCCGACAGGCTTGGTATATTATCACACCTTTAGGTGTGTATTAAAAATCTGTCGGCTTGATGATATACAAAACTAAAGTTTTGATGATATGCAATTCCTGCGGAATTGATGATATACAATGCTCCGCATTGATTTACTGCCGCTTTTATGCTATAATGCAATTAAGGCGGTGATGATATGAGTGAAACAAAGAATTGGAGATTCTGTGTTGTTGGTAATATTATCGCACAGCACATTGACGCTGATGGAAAACTTTTATATGGCAGTAAAGCTTTTTCTGGCGGAACAAAAGTATATATTGATGATTTAACATACAGTCTAAATCAAGGGAGAGTAAGTGTAATAGGTCAAAATCGGTTTGGTCGCTACGTTGTTGAAAGTGTTCCAAACGACTTGATTGAAAATGTTAGGGCACAAAGGGTTTTTAAACCTGTTGTATTGCAGATTATGGATCATTTGGAATTTATGGATGGGTGGACCTGGCGTGGTAGAACCGCAAAAGATAAAAAAGAAATCTATGCATTTGTAGAAATGTGGAACAATCAAGAGATTGATTGATATTTTATAAGAAAATCAGGTTTTTTCGACCAGTTCTTTTTCGGACACGAATGACATAAAAGAAAAGCACACCACTCGGTGTGCTTTTTCTTTTATTGTTTTTCTGCTTGAGGAACCAATGACCCTGCGGTTAATCTCTGCGTTGCCTCACCGTCTGCCCGCAAGGGCAGTCGGTGGTCGAAATCCTCCGCCGCTGCCGGGGGTTGCGACTGCGACCGCTGCCTGTGGCAGATGAAGGGAGCAGGTTAGCAGGTGCCGCAACACAAAAAATATCGAGTGCATCGTGTGAAGAATTTTTTGATGTTGTAAACGGGACGAAGAAGGCGGGGGTGTTCGGCTGCAGCGGTCGAAATTTTGGGCGGGCGCTCCGCCGACCGGCTGAAAATTTCGGGTCACCGCAAAGGGCTTGCTGATCAAGACGTTGCTCTCTTGCCATCTTTTAAGCAAGGTATTTTCCGTTGGTTCGAGTCCAACAGGGGGAGCCAGAAAAAACTCCTTGAGATTTCTCAAGGAGTTTTTTAGTTATACCTAAATTGCTGACACGTTCATATTATTCCATTTGCTTAATTAAGCACTCTTGCGTTGTTACGAGAATATTTTTTTACAAACTGAATAAGATGATTCATATTGTTCGACAAATGTTCGCCTTGCTTCCAAACAAGACTTATTTGGGTGCGCATTGGTGGGTCAAGCGGAATACCAACAAGGTCTGACGTTGATTCAAGCAAAAATTTAAAGATAAAACCGACAGCAAGTCCACTGGCTGCCATATTTTGCATAGTAGTTACTTGTGCTGTTTGGAGCAGTATGTTAGGGTTATATCCGCTTTGGTTAAATCTTTCAAGTATCCGTTCGGTTTGAAAGAAACTGTTTTTGAATAAAACCAAATGCACATCTTTTATATCTTCAATAGTCAAAGATTCTTTTTGCGATAATCGATGATATTTGCTTACACAACAAACGTTATCAAATTCAATCATCGCTTGAGATTTAAGTTGTACATCTATTGGCCCGTCATGCGGTAGGAAAGCCATATTGATTTTATGCTCATCAAGCATCCGAATGAGACCGGTACGGTCGTCTTCAATGATGTTGATTTTAAAATCGGGACAGTTTTTGAAGAAGTCTCGATATAAAATAGGGAGAATAAATGAGCTGAGCATCGGAGGAACGCCGAGATTTAAGGTTTTATTATCACTCAGTTCTTTCATGGTTTGGAGAGCATGATCAGCATTTAACAATAAATTGTTGGCAAGTTCTAAAAGCATTATACCTTCTTTAGTAAGTATTAGCCGCTTGTTTTGCCGAGTAAAAAGCATTGTGCCGAATTCTGCTTCTAATTTACTGATTGCGTTTGAAACAGACGGTTGCGATATGTTTAAGTGTTCCGATGCTCTGCTTACGCTGTTGTATTTGCATACAGCTTGAAAATAGCGAAGTTGATCCAGTGTCATATAGTGCTCCTTGTATAGAAAAAAACTATAAATATAGAAGATAAAAATATTTTACAAATATATTATAGTTTGTTAAACTTACAATATCAAGTGTATTTTGAAAGGATGTTGTAAATATGCAAAGATATAAAATAGCTGTAATCGCCGGTGACGGCATAGGTCCCGAAGTTATTGCTGAGGGCGTTAAGGTATTAAAAAAGGTTGCAGAGCTTGATGGCGGTTTTGAGTTTGAGTTTACCGAATTTCCGTGGGGCTGTGAATATTATTTAGAAAATGGCGAAATGATGCCCAAAAACGGTATCGAGATACTCTCAAAGTATGATGCAATATTTTTAGGCGCTGTTGGTGCTCCCGGTGTACCTGATCATATATCTTTATGGGATCTGTTGCTTGCGATCCGTAAAGGATTTGATCAGTACGTTAATCTTCGCCCTGTAAAGCTGCTCAAAGGCGCACCTTGCCCACTTAAGAATGTGAGTGAGTCGGATGTTGATATGGTGTTTGTGCGTGAAAACAGTGAGGGCGAGTACGCAGGAAGCGGAAGCTGGTTATTTAAGAATAAGCCAAATGAAGTAGTAATTCAAGATGGCGTTTTTTCAAGAGCCGGCTGCGAGAGAATTATCAGATATGCTTATGAGCTCGCTAAAAAAGAAGGAAAAACGCTTACAAGCATCAGTAAAGGCAATGCCCTTAATTATTCTATGGTTTTTTGGGATCAGATCTTTGAGGAAATCGGCAAAGAATACCCCGAGGTTAAAACCTATTCCTATCTGGTAGACGCTGCAAGTATGTTTATGATAAAAGACCCCAAAAGGTTTGAAATCGTTGTTACTTCTAACCTTTTTGGCGATATTCTTACCGACCTTGGTGCAGCTATTGCAGGTGGCATGGGTCTTGCAGCAGGTGCGAATATAAATCCCGAAAGAAAGTTCCCGTCTATGTTTGAACCTATCCATGGCTCTGCACCCGATATTGCAGGTCAGCAGAAAGCAAATCCGTTGGCAACGGTGTGGTCGGCAAGTCAGCTGCTTGACTTCTTTGGATATACCGATTGGGGTAAGGTGCTTATTGATTGTATTGAAGAAGTGATTGTTGACAAAAAGGTACTTACCGCTGATTTGGGCGGAACCAACTCAACATGCGAGGTTGGTGACGAGATTATAAGAAAAATAGAAGCCAAAAGGTGTTAATATGTTTGAAAGAAGAAAGATTATAAATCCTTGGGAAGGCAAACTGCAGCCCTTCAAAATCATCGGAAATGTGTATTTTGTCGGTACCTTTCAAGCTTCGTGTCATTTGATTGACACTGGTGACGGTCTAATTTTAATTGACCCCGGCTATTCCAATACCTTATATCTTGTTGTCCGTTCTATCTATGAGTTAGGCTTCAATCCTAAAGATATTAAGTATATCATCAATACGCATTGGCATTGGGACCACACTGAAGCGGCCGCGGCAATGGTTGATTTGTCTGGTGCAAAGACGCTGATTGGCTGCGATGACGCGGAAAAAGCAAGACGGTATTTCACCCCTGATATTTTAATTAAGGATGGTGATACCTTTACCCTTGGCAATACAACTATTTCCTTTATGGAAACGCCGGGGCATACAAAAGGTACAATCTCAGTATTCTTTAATACAGAGGACGATGGAAAAGTCTATCGTGTAGGTATGTTTGGCGGTGCCGGAGCGAATACACTGGCACAAGGACAATTTGATTATGACGGTTGCAGAGAGGATTACCGCAATTCTTTGCATAGGCTACAGAAAGAAAAGGTTGATGTCTTTATCGGCAACCACGTTTGGAATAACGATACTGCCGTTAAGGGCGAGTTGCTTTTGAAGACCGGCGAGAATAAATTTATTGACAAAAATCTTTGGCATGACTTTCTTGACTTTTGCGAGAAGCGTTTAGATGAAGTGATTTCAAAAGATATATAAAGAAAATCAGGTTTTAGACCGGTTCCATTTTGAGTGTCGGTCCCATAAAAGAAAAGCACACCACTCGGTGTGCTTTTTCTTTTATTGTTTTTCTGCTTGACGAACCAATGACCCTGCGGTTAAGTTCTGCGTTGCCTCACCGTCTGCCCGCAAGGGCAGTCGGTGCCCTTACGATGGGTTTTGTCTGCTCGTTGCAAATTACAATATTATATGATATAATTACCTTGTATGATTATGAAAGGGGTGGGACGATGCGCTTCAAAGGGATATACATAGTTTTGACGGCGATGATTTTTTCGGTGGTCCTGGCGATCTCCGCTTCGGCGGAGAGTGCGGTTCGCTCCGAGGATTTTTCGGTGCAGAAATTGACCGACGGCAAACGCACCACCTATACGGTAGCGGAGCAGGGTGGGACCGTTTCCTTGGAAAATGCCGAGAGCATTGCCCATTTATATATCGAATTTGACCGCCTGCCCCAGGATTGGAAAGTGATCGCGGGCGGCAAGGAATACGGCTGTGACGGCGGGGTTCTCCATCAATACATCGATGTGGCATCCCTTTGCGGCGAGCAGACCGAACTGACGCTGCAGTTTCCTGAAAATACTGCCATCGCCGACCTTTATTCTTTTGAAAAAGGGGAGACGCTGCCCGATTTTGTCCAGCAATGGGAGGCACCTTGCGAGAAGGCGGATCTGATGTTGATCAGTTCCCATTCCGACGATGAACAGCTCTTTTTTGCGGGCGTGTTGCCCTATTATGCGGTGGAACGCAAGCTGCAGGTGCAGGTGGTGTATATCGTCCAGCATTTTGAAGCGAATGGGTATGAGGACCACGTGCGCCCCCACGAGCAGTTGGACGGGCTCTGGACCGTCGGTATTCGCAACTACCCTGTGATGAGCGATTTCCCCGATCTGTATTCCGAGAGCTTTGAGGGCGCCAAGGCGGCCTTTGCTTCGGCGGGGGTGACCTACGATGATTTTAAAAGTTATATCATCGGGTGTCTCAATCGGTTCAAGCCGTTGGTGGTGGTCTCCCACGATCTCAAGGGCGAATACGGCCACGGTACCCATATCTTCTGCGCCAACGCGCTGACCGAGGCCATCAAAACTGCCGATTCCCATCGGCCCGAGAAGACCTATCTGCATCTCTACGAAGAAAACCAAATTATAATGGATTGGGATACCCCCTATGAAAGCTTGGGCGGTAAAACCCCCTTTGAGAGGACTCAAGAGGGCTTTGGTTGCCACCAAAGCCAGCATTGGACCTGGTTTAAACGCTGGATCTACGGCAACAGCGGCGAGATCAAAAAGGCCACCCAGATCAAGACCTATTCCCCTTGCCAATATGGGCTTTACGATACCATTGTCGGTGTGGACGAGCAGGGCGGCGATTTTATGGAAAATGTAGCGACTTATGCCCAGCGGGAAGAAGCCTATCGGCAGGAGCAGGCGCGGCTGGAAGCCGAGCAGAAGGCGGAGCAGGAGAACGCGGAGCAACAGCGGCAGGAGGCGGAGCGTAAAAACCGCAAGCGGCTGATCATTACGGTGAGCGGGGTCGTTCTCGGCGTGATTTTGATCCGCGGGTTATTGCGGCTGCTGCTGAAACTGCAGAGAAAGGGGAAAAAATGATGGAAAAGATCTCAATCATTATTCCTGCCTATAAACCCGATGAAAAACTGATCAAAACGCTGCAATCCTTGGCGGCGGCAGGCTTTTCGGATCTGCTGATCGTTGACGATGGATCGGGAAAGGATTATGCGCCGATTTTCGAAGCGGTGGAGGCGATGGAGCAGGTGACCCTTTTGCACCATACCGTCAATCGCGGTAAAGGCGCCGCGCTCAAGACGGCGATGCGGTTCTTTTTGGAACATCGCCCCGATTTTCTCGGCGCGGTCTCTGCCGATGCCGATGGCCAGCATACCGCCGAGGATATTGCGGCGGTGGCGGATACCTTGGTAAAGACCGAGCATATCGTGTTGGGCTGCAGAGATTTTTCATTGCCCGACGTTCCCATGCGCAGTCGATTCGGCAATCGGTTTACCTCGGGAACCTTTCGCCTGTTCTTTGGCATGAAAATTGCCGATACCCAGACCGGCTTGCGGGGGTACCCCCGCGGAGTAATGGAAGGATTGCTTTCGGTGGAGGGCGAGCGGTTTGAATATGAAACCCAGATGCTCTTTTATATCAGCTGCCAAGGGCTGCCTTTGGAGCAGGTCGGGATCCGGACGGTGTATATCGAAGAAAATGCCTCCTCGCATTTTCGCCCGATCGTGGACAGCCTGCGGATCTATTCTCTGATCTTAAAGTACTTATTCAGTTCGGCGGCGGCATCGGTGATCGATGCGGTTGCGTTCTTTTTATTGAAGCAATTTCCGTTGTTTGCCATTCCGCCGATCCCGCTGACCTTTCCGGCGGCATTTTTGGCAAGGGCGATCTCGTCCTTTGTTAATTATCTCATCAATGCCAAGGCGGTCTTTAAGGGGGATACAAGCAAAAAGACCTTGCTGCGCTATTATCTTTTAGCGTTGGTGCAGATTGCGGTCTCGGCGGCTTGTGTCTTTATCATCGAGCATCTGCTGATGATCCGCGCCGCCTGGCTTTCCACCTTGATTAAGCTGGTAGTGGATACGATTCTCTTTTTCTTTAGTTTCCGTATCCAGCATAAATGGGTTTTTAATAAAACATAAAGGATTTAAAAATGAGAAGTAAAAAACTTTTTAAATGGATCTATCTCGGCTTTGCCGCATTGCTGGCAGTGGGGATGCTGGCGGCGATTTTATACGTACGCGGGCTGCTGGTGGATTATGAAGCCGCCCGCCCCGAGCGGCAGGCGGAGCGCGCCATGGAACTGTTGGCGCAGGAGACCAAAGAAGAAAGCTATTGGCAAAAATTCGATCTGCCCCAAGTGGACGATGCCACCAAAACCGCCTTTTTAAAGCTCTGTCAAAGCGATGGGCTGAGCTATATCGCTCAATCTGCTTCCGCCGAAGATGAGATGGAATATCTCATCCGTAAGGGAAGCTTTCCTTTGGCAAAGGTGACCTTGAAGGCGAAAGGGCCGCAGGTGACCAAGCTGGCGGTCTTTACCATGCGGGAATGGGCAATCGAGGGGATCGTTCCCTTGCTGGAAAAACGCACCTATACCGCCGCTCTGCCCGAAGGGTTTGGTCTTTGGGCGGATGGCAAGGAACTTTCTGCCAAGAACGAAGGCGGCAAAGCCCGCTTCAACCTTGCGGATGTCTATTTGGAGCCGCAGTTTAAGGTGGTTGCCGCCGATGGCTCCGAGATCGGTTATGAAATCAAAAATTTCAAGGTCATTCCCGAAATTTATGAATATTCCTTCACCCTGCCCGCCACCATTCAGGTAAAAATGAACGGCAAGGAGCTAGAGGGTGTGGCTCTGCCCGGCGGCAGAGTACGCTATGAGATCATGGAACTGAAAAAGCCGGAAATTCTCCTTTCCGATCTCTACGGAAATGAGATTACATATGAGGGCAAGGACTCCCTGCCCATGACCTATCTGAACTTGAAGACACCCGCCGATTACACCGTCTTGCTGGAGGGCAAGGCGGTGGCGGAGCAGGCGGTGAAGGCAGAGATCGTGGAAGAGTATGCCCTTTTGGAAAATTTGGTCCACGAACTGCCTATGTTAATGCACTATGACCTTGCTGTTTTGAAGGAAAATGCCGCCATTCAGGTTACCGATGAGCAAGGCAAGGAGGTAGCGTTGGAGCAAGGAGCGACCGAACTGGATCTTACTACTCCGTTGACCAAACAGGATTCCGTCCCCAAAGAGATTGCTGACGAGATCGACGTTCTGAAAGTGGCGCAGCATTGGAGCCTTTTTATGAGCAACGACCGCACCTTTACCGAGATGGCAAAGGAGATGGACCCCGATTCCTATCAATACGAGGTGGCAAAGAAATACTCCACCTCCATCGATAAGCAGTTTTTTGCCAGCCATACCCTCTTAAGCCCCGCCTTTACCGAAAATAAGGTCTGCAATTTCAC
>JAZSBU010000171.1:0-11060 GCA_045602565.1 Eubacteriales bacterium
TTCAATTTCCGCAAAAATCCAAGGATGGTCGCTGGCGCCGCGCTCGCCATAGGTGACTGCGGCATCGTGTTTTTCGATATTGCAAAGATAGATATTATCGATGCGGGTTTTGGGCTCCTCCACCGAGAAGTCCTTTCCGCCGTTGAGCGGATATACCTTTTCGGTATCCACACATTCTTTTTGCTTTTCAAAGATGAGGTTGAAATCACCGGTCAGAATGGTGGGAGCTTCCTCCCCATACAGTTTCTGCATCAGCTCCATCAACTGATATTGGGCGAAAATTTTATTCCTCGGCAACCCGCTCAACCGCCCCGGATTGGAGGTGGTCAGATGGGTGTTATAGAAGACAAGTTCCTTGCCCTCAACATCCAGCACCGCGCGGCAATATTTCCGCCGCTCTCCGCATTGGATCGAAAATTCCTTATCCACCAGTTCCTTGATGGGAAAGCGGCTCATAATCGCATGGCCATAAATTCCGCTTTCAATGGTAGGGGTGTAATGGAAATAGGGATACCCACATTCCTCCGCCAAATATTTTGCCTGATCGCAAAAATCGGTCCGCTTATTGCCGACATCGATCTCCTGCAGACCGACAATATCACCATCCAATGCCTTTATCACATCAGCGACATCCTGCCGCCGATCGGTAACGCCTTTAGGATTTTGAGGATCATAATGTAAGGACTTTACATTATAGGACACGATCTTTAATTTCATTTTTATTGCCTTTCATAAGGGGTATAAATTATTTGAATTTAAAATAAGACCACAGGGGATGATGGTCGCTGGAGGTCTCTTCGCTTCTAAAGACGCTCATCCCTTCACCGTCCACATAATATTCCATCATATTATTCATATAAATGTTATCAATGTTAAGTATTTCATGCAGAGTCTTCTGCTCTTTACCGCCGTTCATCGAGATCATCTTTGAACGGTCAAACGACTTGAGCTGCACCTTAATAGGCAAATTAAAGTCGCCGGTCATCAGCGCGGGCAGCTTTTCATTCTGCATTATGCTTGCCACCTCGCGGAACTGCGATTCCCCTATGGAAGTATCGCGGGTACCGTCCTCTCTTTGTTCCTGGGTGCATAAATGCGTGTTGATATAGGCAACCTCCTGCCCATCGATGTCCAGAACCACACGGGTGTATTTACGCAGCTCAGCTCTTTGCGTCTTAAACTCTGCCTCTTCAATCTTCAAAATGGGAAAGCGGGACAAGATCGCGTGACCATAGTCTCCATCCCCTTTATCCACCGTTTCGGTGAAATAATAATGCTCATACCCCAACTGCTCTGCCAGATATTTGGGCTGATCGACATTGTGGCTGCGAGTATTATTGATGTCCACTTCCTGCAGGCCGACGATATCGGCATCGAGTTCACGCAAAATTTTGACGGTATCTTCCCTCATATCCGCTCCGGTTTTTTTTGTCGCCGGATCATAGTGCATCGATTTGATGTTATAAGAAACCACCTTATACCAACCGGAGTCTTCCGCGTCGGGATCGACTATGGCAGGCGTATCTTCGCTATCTTTGCCGGAATCGCCCTCATCGTCGGAAGTCCCTTTATCATCGGAGGTTCCTTCATCATCGGGGGTTCCTTCGTCGTCGGGGGTTCCTTCATCGTCGGGGGTTCCTTCATCATCGGAAGTTCCTTCGTCGTCGGGAGTTCCTTCATCGTCGGTACTATCGTCATTTGCCGCGCCGCCGTTCGGGATGCTCCCGATCCCCTCGCCGTTGACATTGCTGCCATAGCCAAGGTCTACGCCCAACGCCGCATTCTTTGCATTGGCACAGCCGGCACACAGGCAGACGATCATTGCGATCACGATCGCAAACAAAAAGAAACGTTTCATAAATTCCATCCTCCACTATAAGAATATCTTCATTCGTACCGATTATAACATACAGACCTTGATAAAACAACCTTTTTTCTTTAATTTCTATTTTGTTTCTTCCCTTTAAAAAATCCCCCTGTTTTGAAAAACAGGGGGATTGGATTAAACATCGAAATAGCCCAGAACCAAAATACCGAGAATGGCGGCCGCCAAGCAGAGATAATGCTTCCAGGAAAGTTTTTCCTTGAGGAAAATGGCGCTCCAGACCATCGAGACCAGGCAATAGGAAGAGATGATGACTAAGCCTGGGATATAACCGCTCACCACCACCTTGGCATAAAAGATCTGGCCGACGGTCTCGCAGGTACCGCCCAGCAGCTTCACACCGTCAAATTTCTTATTGATCTTTTCTTTCTTAATGCCGAACACATAGATGGCAAAAGCGATGGCGATGATCATCCAGGTCAGCTCATAGGCGGTGTTCATCACATCGCCCGCCAGATCTTCATTCCCGATCCGTTCCACATAGCCCTCGGCGATGAGGGTATCCACAAAGGTGCCCAGCGAATCCAATACGCAATAGAGCACCGGCAAAAGAATCGCCCAAAGGCTCTTGGTATATTTTCGGTTCGCCTTTTGCTGGCGCAGGGCGCGCAGTTCGGGGTCTTCGGTGCTATCGACGATGCCCAAAAAGAGGATGCCGCCGATGACCAGCACCAAGCCTGCGATGATCCAGCCGTTGAGATAGATGGCGTTGCCGTCGAACTCCGGATTGAAGGTGACACCGAAGACGAGCATACAAAGGAGCGCCGATACCGCACCTGACCCATTGCAGATGGGCGAAGAGATGGAAAGTTCAATGTACCTGAGTCCGACATAGCCCACCACCATCGAAACGATATAAAAGAAAGACGCGGGCAGATAATGGACGATATCCATCAGCGAGAATGGAATCTTCTCAATAAAGATCATATAAAGCGCGTGCAAGCCCATAATTCCGCCGACGGCGATGCCGACTTTATAATGGCTGGTCTTTTCGGTTTGGGGCGAGCCGATCTTGCTGAAGATATCCGATCCGCTCCAGCAAAGCATCGCAATGACTGCAAATAACCACATATTATTGTTCGTCCTCCATTTTCTTGAATACCTCGCTTGCCGCCTTGGAAACCACTTCGGGGCGGGAGATCAGAATTCCGCTGGCATCATCCCCTAAGATCAATAGGGTATCGCCCGGCTCGATTCCAAACATAGTGCGCGCTTCCTTGGGGATGACGATCTGCCCCTTTTCGCCCACCTTCACCGTTCCGTAGATATGTTTGCCCTTCGGCAAGCCGTAAAGATGCTTTCCCTTTGCCATTTTGCTCTCCTTTTTATCTTAAGAAAGTCATACTTGTAGGAAAAGTATAACTATAATAACATAGTTTTTTATCAAGTGCAACCCCTTGACGATAAAATCATAACATAATATAATAAAAACATCAAGAACTAAGGGGTTTTTATGATTATAAAGGATCTTCGGCTGGCAGTGGACCATTCCGCGGCGCAGTTGCAAAAGAAAATAGAAAAAGCCGGCGGCATCCGCAATGCAAAATGGCGGATGTTGCGGCGGGCGATCGACGCCCGCAAGCAGCCGGTCTGCTATTGCTATACCATCGAAGCAGTACCGCAGGGAGAACCCTTTGAAGAACGCAAGCCCTTGGAAATTCCACGTTCCAGGCTCAAGCAACGCCCCATCATCATCGGCTGCGGGCCGGCGGGGCTGTTTGCCGCGCTGATTCTTGCCGAAGCGGGGGCAAATCCCCTGCTTTTAGAGCGGGGCAAACCGGTGGAGCAGCGGCGGGCGGATATCGAAAAATTCCAGCGGGACGGGGCATTTGAGCCCGATTCCAATGTGCAGTTCGGAGAGGGCGGCGCCGGCACCTTTTCCGACGGTAAACTGACCACCGGCATCCACGATCCCCTATGCCGCGAGATCTTGGAAACCTTTGTATCCTTCGGCGCACCCCAAGAGATCTTATATAAAGCCAAGCCCCATATCGGCACCGATCTTTTGCAGAATGTCATCCGCAATATGCGGCAGGAGATAATCGCCTTGGGCGGGGAGATCCATTTCAATGAACCGATGCGGAAATTGCTGATCGAAAATGGCAAGATCGTCGGTGTGGTGGGCAATGAGACCTACCCTGCCGAGCAGGTGATCTTAGCCATCGGCCATAGTGCCCGCGATACCTTTGAGATGCTTTTGGAAGAGCAGATCCCCCTGCAACCCAAAGCCTTCTCTGTCGGCGCGCGGATCGAGCATCCCCAAGCGCTGATCAATCAGGCGCAATACGGCGAGTATGCCCGCTATCTCGGCGCGGCAGACTATAAATTATCCTGGCATACCCCCGAAGGGCGGGGGGTCTATACCTTTTGTATGTGCCCCGGCGGCGAAGTCATTGCCGCCGCAGGGGAAGCAGGCGGTATCTGCACCAACGGGATGAGTTACCACGCCCGTGCGGGCGAAAATGCCAACAGCGCTCTTTTGGTGGGCATCACCCCCGCCGACTACGGCACCCGGCACCCCTTGGCGGGGATGCATTTTCAGCGCAGGCTGGAGCGCGCCGCCTACGATTATTGCGGCGGCTATCGCGCCCCTGCCCAGCGATTAGAGGATTTTATGCTGGGGCGGAAAACCACCGCCTTTGGTGCGGTGCAGCCCAGCTATCGACCGGGGGTCGTTCCCGCTGATCTAAATGAAATTCTGCCCGCTTTTGCGGTCGATGCGATGCGGCAGGCGATCCCCATCTTTGACCGGCGACTGAAGGGCTTTGCCCTGCCCGATGCTGTATTAACTGCGCCGGAGGCCCGCAGTTCCTCCCCCATCACTATCTTACGAGATCGCCAAACGCTGCAGAGCGAAATCCAAGGACTTTATCCCTGCGGGGAAGGCGCGGGTTATGCAGGAGGAATTATGAGTGCCGCAGCCGACGGGATTAAGTGCGCTTTAAGTATATTGAGAATAGACCGTTGAAATGGGCGGCTTTTCCGATTTTTCGGTCTTGCCGTATCGACATACGCCTGCGCCCGAAGAAATCAAAAAATCCATCCCATTTGAACGGTCTGAACTACAATTCTTTTTGTTTTAAAGAAAAAACAACATATTTCCTAATTCTAAACCGTTCAAATCAGATGCAGATTTTCATTTCTTTAACCCTCGGCTATATATCGATATGCCGAGGGTTAAAAAATGAGAAAGACATAAAAATCGCCGCTCCTTATGGAGCGCCTTTCCTTATTCTTGTCGGTCTGCGCTGATTTCAACGGTTTTATAAGGTTTTCATTGCTTCGGTTAGTATATTTATACTTTGTTTTGCGGCTTTTTTGACAAATGCAGGGAAATCCATCGCCGCCTCTTCGCTTGCACCATCGGAGATGGCGCGCAGGACCGCGAAGGGGACCTTATTGACATAGCAGACATGGCCGATGGCGGCCCCTTCCATTTCACAGCAAGCGGCATTGAAGCGACCGCGGATCAGGTTCTTCTTTTGCTGCTCGGCGATAAACTGATCGCCCGATGCCACCACACCGCAGATTGCCTTAGCACCCACGGCTTCTGCTGCCTTGGTAAAGGCTTTGATCAATTTTTCATCGGCAGGCAGTTCCACCTGGTTGATACCTGAGATCATCCCGACAGGGTCGCCCAGCGGGGAGGTATCCATATCGTGTTGCACCACCTGCTCGGCGACGACGACATCCATAATCTCCAAAGCAGGATCCAAAGCACCCGCCACACCGGTATTGATGATACAATCGGGATGATATGTAAGGATCATTGCCTCGGCGCAAAGGGCGGCAAACACCTTGCCCACCCCTGCGGTGGCGACAACGACCTCCTTGCCGCACCAAATCCCGCAGACAAAGTGGACTCCGCTGATGGTCTGCACCTCTACCTGCTCCATCCCGCGAATGATGGCGGCGGTTTCCGATTCCATGGCTCCGATAATTCCGATCATTTCCAATTCTCCTTTTTGATTTCCAAGGTATCAAGAACTTTTATTCCGCAATCCTTGGCGACCTTTTCCATAATAGAGGTATATTCCGCATCCCCTGTAAATTGAGGCTGATGGGCATCGCAACCAAAGACGGCGGTACACCCTTCTTCCGCCGCGATCTGCCAGAAGGCGGGGACAGGATAACTATTTTTAATATCCCTGCGGCGCAACCCCTGGGCATTGATCTCCAGCGGCAAGCCGCAACGCTTGGCCTCTTGGCAGAGCCGCCGCATATGCTTACGATAAACGGCAGGATCTCCGCCGAAAAGGCAGACATCGGGATGGGCAACATATAAAAACTTACCGGTCTGCATCCCTGCGACGACTTGCTCGACATAGGTTGCCAATTTATATTCATCGCCCCGATCCCAATCATGGGTATACCATTTATTCGGGTTTTCTACATCGTATTCATTGGAGGTGCAATGCTGACCCAAGATCAGATACTCCACCCCCGGATATTGCTGCAACAATGCCAGCAGATCGCCGAAGAGCTCGGGGAAATATTCCGCTTCCAGCCCGCAATGCAGCTCGATACGGTCACCGTATTGCTTTTTTAGATTTTTAATGGTTTGAATATACTCGGGCAGTTCCTCCGGACGCATACGGACTTTGGATACATAATCATTGGGGAAGACCTGCGGGGAATGGTCGGAAAAACCCAAGATCTTTAGACCATTTGCAATGGCGGATTCCACATATTCCCATTCTTCTCCCTGCGCGTGATTACATCGCACCGTATGGGTATGGTAATTGGCTATCATTCAGGCATCTCCTTCATACGATCTCAGCCAAAAAAGTTCCTTTTTTCAAAGGAACTTTTTTTTAAAATTTATTCTTCATTATTATCGATCGGCATCTCGGCATCCGCTTGAGGTGCTTGGGGCGCAACCTCCGGCTCTTCGGGAGCGAAGATGGCGGCAAATTCCTCCGCGGTCAGCCGCTCTTTCTCCAGCAACGCTTCGGCGGTGGCGCGGACCTCCGCTTCGTGATCCTTCAGGATCTGCTCGGCGGTCTTATAGGCGCGGTCGATAATCGCATGGATCTCTTCGTCGATCTTCGCCGCCACATTCTCCGAATAGGCGCGTTGGGTGGTGAAGTCTCTGCCGATAAATACTTCATCGTTATCGCTGCCGTAAAGGATGGGGCCGAGCTTTTCGCTCATACCGTATTTAGTCACCATCTGGCGGGCGATGCCGCTGGCGCGCTGGATATCGTTGGATGCACCGGTGGAGATATCCTCCAGATACAACTGCTCCGATACCCGCCCGCCCAGCAGGCCGACGATCTGCTCAAACATCACCTTGCGGGTGGAATAGGAAAGATCCTCCTTGGGCAGAGAAAGGGTATATCCGCCCGCTCTGCCGCGGGGGATGATGGAAATTTCGTGGACCGGATCGGCGGTCTCCAAAAACTGCGCGACCACCGCGTGACCGGCTTCGTGGAAAGCGGTCAGGCGACGCTCTTTTTCCACGATCTTGCGGCTCTTCTTTTCCGGACCCGCAATGACTTTCATAATGGCTTCTTCGATCTCCTGCTGGCCGATCTCTTTCTTGGCACGGCGGGCGGCAAGCAATGCCGCTTCATTCAGCAGGTTTTCGATATCCGCACCGGTAAAACCGATGGTGCCCTTGGCAATATCGCCGAAATTCACCTCGGGTGCAAAGGTCTTTTTGCGGGCGTGGACCTTCAAAATCGCTTCGCGACCCTCCTGATCGGGATAGCCCACATAGATCTGGCGGTCAAACCGACCGGGACGCAAAAGCGCAGGGTCCAGAACATCGGCGCGGTTGGTGGCGGCGATGACGATGATGCCCGCATTGGAGCCAAAACCGTCCATCTCCACCAGCAATTGGTTTAAAGTCTGCTCGCGTTCATCGTGACCGCCGCCCAAGCCGGTGCCTCTGCGCCGACCCACCGCATCGATCTCATCGATAAACACAATGCAGGGATTATTCTTTTTAGCTTCGCCAAACAGTTCGCGGACACGGGAAGCACCCATACCGACATACAGTTCGACAAAATCCGAACCGGAGATAGAGAAGAAGGGAACGCCCGCCTCCCCTGCCACCGCTTTGGCAAGCAGGGTCTTACCGGTTCCCGGAGGGCCCACCAAAAGCACACCCTTGGGGATCCGAGCGCCCAATTCCATATATTTACGCGGAGCTTTAAGGAAATCAACGATCTCCACCAGCTCTTCTTTTTCTTCCTCGGCACCCGCCACATCATCGAAGGTCTTTTTATCTGCGGGATCAACTTCGTTGCGAATACGGCTCTTGGTGAAGCCGGTGCGCCCCGCGCCGTTCATCTGGCGGTTGGTCATCACAAAGAAGAGGATCAACGCACCAAACAAAAATACATAGGGCAGGAAACTGACCCACCAAGGCAGAACAAATCCTTCCGAAAAATCATAATCCTTGATGATGCCCGCTCTTTGCTGCTCCAGCACCATCGGCATAATCTCCGCTTCAAACATTCCCAAGCTCAACAGTTCGTGCTGGACCTTGGTTCCGTCCTTCAGCTCGCAGGTCAATTTTGCCCCCTCTAATTCAAAAAGGGTCACCTGCTCGGTATTAAAATAATGGACCATCTCGCCGTAGGAGATCTTTTTGATCTCCTCGCCCTTATTAAAATAGGAAAAGACAGCAAATACTAAGGCAAACAGCAGAAGAACATAAATGATCCCCCGCGCGCCAAAACGCTTTTTATTCAAGTTTCCATTCACTCCTTATCCGCCGTAAACTTCTTCTTTCAGGATCCCGACATACGGCAGGTTGCGGAATCGCTCATCATAATCCAGACCATACCCGACAATAAACGCATCGGGGATCTCGAAGCCGATATATTTTGCTTCTACCTCCACTTTTCTGCGGGAAGGCTTGGAAAACAGCGTGCAGATCTCGATGGATGCCGGCTCTCTTTGCCGCAAAAGATTCATCAGATTATGCAAAGTAACTCCGCTATCCAGAATATCCTCCACGATCAAAAGATTTTTGCCTTTGATATCCACGTCCAGATCCTTTAAGATCTTCACAGCACCTTTGGTCTCGGTACCGGATCCGTAGCTGGAAACATTCATAAAGTCGATCTGCAGCGGCAGATCCACCGCCCGCATCAGATCCGCCATCACCATCACGCTCCCTTTGAGAATGGAGACCATCAGCAGATCCTTGCCTGCATAGTCCTTGGTAATGGCGGCGCCCAGCTCGGCGATCTTCTCGCGAAGCTGCTGCTCGGTGCAAAGCACCTCTTTAATTGCATAATCCTGCACTGTCATTCTTCATAATCCCCTTTAGTTTTTCCCAATTTTCACAGTATAAACCTGTTTTGTATTTCCATCGGGCGCAAATTCCTTCGCCGCGCCATACCCTTCTGCCCAAAGCAGAGTTCCCTGCTCATCGCAAAGCACCCAAAGCTGCTCGCGGGCGGTGCGGGGAACGCGATCGTTTTTCAACCGTTTTTGCAGGCGAGAGGTCCCGCCGCTTGCCTTGGCAGGCAGAAAACGATCTCCGTCGCGTTTATGACGAAAGGTCAGATTGCCCTTAATTTTATCACAGTCTAATTGAAAATGTGTAAACGCACTGTTAATTTCTTCCAAAGAAACCAAAAACTCCCAGCTTCCCCAGCGGGCGATCCGGTCGGGAACTGCGGCGATCTCCGGTGCTTCTTGGGGCACCGTAAATACGCATCTCCCATATTCCAATCGGAAGTACCGCCCCTGCGGCAGCTGCAACTGCGCCGACGGCGGATTTTGGTGGATCAGATCGGCAATCTGCTCAAAATGCAGGCGGGATAAAACACTCCCGTTCATCCGATCCAGCACCCGCTTTAAGATCGCATCCGGCAACGCCGCCAACTCTTCGGCGGCATCGGTCCGTACACTTTGCGCCCATTGGCTCAAAGCCTGATCTTCCGCTTCCAAGCAGCGCATTGCCGCCGCCAACCCTTCGGAAAAATTACCCTCCTGCCGACGATTCAACCGCGGCAAGATCTCATGCCGCAGAAAATTTCGCAGATAGGCGGTATCCTCATTGGTCTCATCGCAGACATAGGGTAACCCTTGCTCCGCGCAATAGGCAAAGATCTCTTCCTTTTCCAAGTCCAGCAGCGGGCGGATATAACCGCCGCGGCGGGCTTTAATGCCCGATAGACCGCTACTGCCGCTACCTCGGTAAAGGTTGATAAAAAAGGTCTCTTCCCGATCTTGGCGATGGTGGGCGGTGGCGCAAAACTGCATCTGCCCATCAGCAAAGGAATCCAAAAAGCCATACCGCAAAACACGGGCGGCTTCTTCCAAGCTCATCCCCTGCTCTTTGGCCAAGGCGGGGGCATCCCCCTCGAAAATATGCAACGGGATCTCCCAATCCTCGCAAAGGGCGCGGCAAAATTCCAGATCCCTGCGGGAGGCTTCCCCGCGGATGCCATGCTCCACATGGGCCGCCTGCAAAGAAAAGGTACGAGCAGGCAGTTCTTTCAGCAGATGCAAAAGTGCCACCGAATCGCTGCCCCCGCTCAAAGCGACGGTCAAAACGCTCCCTTGGGGCAGCGCAAACTGCTCTATTGCTTTTTGAAAGCGTGCTTTCATCATACCGGCGGAGCCTCTCCCGGCAAGGGAATGCCGCCGGGCATCGCATCTTTTTTGGCTTTATAATCGCCGAACTTGGTCAAGGTATTATTCCAAGAGAGATAAACCGTTTCGGTGGGACCGTGGCGGTTTTTGGCGATGATCAGTTCGATCTTATTGGGGTTTGCGGTCTCTTTATTATAGATCGCATCATTATAGAGGAACAGAATGGCATCGGCATCCTGCTCGATCGAGCCCGATTCACGCAGATCGGAGGGCATGGGGCGCTTATCCCCTTCCCGCTTCTCCGACGCACGGGAGAGCTGGGAGAGGCACAGCACCGGAACATTAAATTCCTTGGCCATCATCTTCATGGCGCGGGAGATCTCGGAGACCTCCTCCTGGCGGCTCTTGCCCTTGCCGCCGGAGCTCATCAGCTGCATATAGTCCACGATCACCAGATCCAAAGCCGGCAGACGGCGCAGCTTGGCTTTCATCTGCGCAACGGTCATATCGGGGGTATCGTCCAGATACACTGTGGCGCCCGAAAGCTGGGAAGCCGATTGCCCCAAGCGGATCCATTCTGCCTGGGTAAGCTCACCGGTGCGGAATTTTTTATTAT
>JAZSBU010000172.1:0-1787 GCA_045602565.1 Eubacteriales bacterium
CTGCAAGGGAAGACCGCGGTGAAAGTAGTCGCTGCCGGGGAGGAAAACTGCCTGAATGGGGAGAGCGGAACGCTTTTCTCTGTCAAGTTCGTTGTTAAAGCAGAAGCCCCCGCGCCCGGAATACCTTTGGAATTTGTGGGAGTTTTTAATAATCTCTATAGCGGCAAGAATATGTGGAACACCATCGAGGTGGTCAATACTCGTATCGCCACCACCACAACTTCGACCAAAAGCGTGAGCGATGTTGCCCTTATCCATGGGCCGACCAAAACTGCGTATCTGCAGGGTCAGGCATTGAATATGGAAGGCGGCCATCTGCAGGTTACATATAGCGATAATTCTACAGAGACAGTGCGTTTATCTTTGGCAGAGGTCACCCAATACGATTTTAATAAATTGGGAACCCAGACCGTCAAGGTGACCTATGCAGGAAAAGAGTTCTCTTTCGATATCCAAACCGAAGAATCGGAGCTTTCCTCCATTTCGGTGGGCAAAACACCGGATAAGATCGAATATACATTGGGCGCATCCGGATTGGATAAGGAAGGCGGCATTTTGCTGCTTCATTATACCAGCGGTGTGATAGAGACTATGGATATGAACGATCCTGAGGTCACGGTTTCAAGCTATGATTCCGGCGAATTAAACAATAGAATCATCACCGTGACGTATCTTGGATTCCAAACCGAATTTAAGATCGCTGTGGTCCGCAAGTCTCTCCTCAAGATCGATGTCCGCACCCCGATGATCTGCGATGCTTGCAAGCTGGAGCAGGATGCGTTCCAACTGATAGCGAACGCAGACGCAACCGTCGATCCCTATTCCATGGGATTTAACGAGCGGCTGAAATATATCGCAAACACCGAAAATAATGTCACTTGCCTTTCCGAAAGTTGCAGCGGGAATACCTTTACCACCAAAATGAAGATGGCGTATTATCTTGGCGAGGACTTCGATGTAAATAACGCAACATTGTTTGTCACATATGAAGATAATACCACCGAAGAGCTCCCCCTGACCTTGGAAATGGTGGAATTTAATAACACCATCCCCACCGAGCAAACAGTGCAGGTGACCTATGGTTCGGTGTGGACCTCGATTCAAAAGGTCACAACCAGGAAAAAGGAGATCGTCGAGGTTACCGTCTCTCAAAAACCTTTGAAATTGAATTATGTTCAAGGGCAGCCTTTTGACCCTGCCGGCGGTAAGATCTTGGTCAAATATGATAACGGTACCGAAGAAGAGATCTCGATGGGGCATGCCGATGTTACCATTAGCAACGATATGAACGCATTGGGCGATAGTAGAGTCATCGTCCGTTATCGCTATAAACAAGCGTCATTTTATATTCATATCGATGCGCGGGCGGTGGAAAGCATCCTTGTCGATCCGGCAGCAAATGCGACCTATATTCAAGGAACGCCGCTGGATCTGGATACCAAACTGTTCGTAACATATAACGATGGTGAAACAGAAACCGCCTACCTCCGAGATGCAACAGTGAGCGGATATAATGCAGAGAAGCTCGGCCCCCAAGATGTACTCGTTACCTACGGTAAAAAGGACTACACTTGGCAGGTGCTTGTGGAAGAAAAGCCGATCGTCAACGTCCGCGATCTGGAGATCATCGGTTCCCTTCCTGCAACCATTGTAGAAGGCTTGGAACTGAACCTGGAGGGTTGCACCCTCACCGCCACCTATGAGGATGAAGAGGTGGAGGAAGATATTCCCATCACCGCCCCGATGATCTCTTTCAATCGGAAGGTCGGTAAGCAAGAAGTCACCAT
>JAZSBU010000173.1:0-15329 GCA_045602565.1 Eubacteriales bacterium
TTCTGCCCTCATCGGTCAGCAGACCGAAATAGGGGACATAGCCTAAAATGGAACCAAAGATATCGATAATGCCGGAATTGCGGTTGCACCGCGCACCCAACACCGAGTTGGCGTAAACAACGGCGCTGGATTCCGCCCAGGAAAGGATCTCGCCCTTTTTGGGAGTGTTTCCCACTTCGTCCAGATAGCAGGCGCAGGTATAGGCATCCTTATGCAGTAACCCTAATTTTTCCAACTGCTTATCATAGCTGTTTTGGCGGGTATACATAAAGTTTTTAAAGACAAAATTTTCCAAAAAGTTGGCCGGAACATTGGGGTCCAGCGGCTTGGGATCCACTGAAAAATTCTGCTGAGAGATGGCGCCCGCTTCGATCAGCTGATCCATCAATTCGTAAACGGCGGTCATTGCCTTCAAACCAAAGCTGGTGACCAAATGCCCTTTTTCGCTGGTGACCGGTACCATCTTGGTGGCACCGAAGGCCTCGCCGTACATAATCAAAGTTTTCATTACCTTGGCAAGGGTCTCGCCTTTTTGACCGTCCAGAATTGCTTGTTGTTCTGCGGTCAGTTCCATTTTATATGCAGCCATAAAAAGAGTCCTTTCTTTAATGAATTTATGATGAAATTATACCATAGTTGTTCTGAAAATGCAAATAAAGGATATTTAAGAAATGGATTGACACACCCTTCTTAAAATGCTAAACTTTTTTAATAAAGGAGAATAAAAAATGGCTGTTTATAAATCGATGGATCAGTTGATCGGCAATACTCCGCTTTTGGAGCTTTGCAACCTTAAAAAAGAGTGTGGCTTTAAAGCCAAAATATATGCGAAATTGGAATGTTTCAATCCGGCAGGCTCGGTCAAGGATCGGGTCGCCTTATCGATGATTCAAACCGCCGAAGAGCGGGGAGAATTAAACGAGCATTCGGTCATCATCGAGCCCACCAGCGGGAATACCGGCATCGGCATCGCTGCTGTTAGTGCGGCGAGAGGCTATCGCGCGATCATTGTGATGCCCGATAGTATGTCGGTTGAGAGGCAAAAACTGATGACCGCCTATGGTGCCGAATTGGTGCTCACCCCCGGCACCCAAGGGATGAAAGGTGCCATTGCCAAAGCAGAAACTTTGGTGAAAGAAGTCGAAGGAGCCATCTTGGCAGGGCAGTTTATCAATCCCGCCAACCCCGCTGCCCATTATGCCACTACCGGTCCCGAATTGGTTCGGGATACCGAAGGCAAGATGGATTATTTTGTTGCCGGAGTGGGAACCGGCGGTACCATTACCGGTACCGGTAAATTTTTAAAAGAAAAGATTTCCTCTTTGCAAGTGATCGCAGTCGAACCTGCGGATTCGGCGGTGCTTTCGGGCAAAGAGGCGGGAGGCCATAAATTGCAGGGCATCGGCGCAGGCTTTGTCCCCGATGTTTTGGATACAACAGTTTATGATGAGGTTCTTCCGATCACCACCGAACAAGCCTATGATGCGGCGCGGCTGATGGCAAGAAAGGAAGGGCTTTTGGTGGGCATCTCTTCGGGTGCTGCCTTGGCGGCGGCATTGGCAGTTGCCAACCGCCCTGAAGCCGAGGGCAAAACCATCGTTGTCCTGCTGCCTGATATCGGCGACCGTTATCTTTCTATCGATTTATTTTGATTGAAAAAACTCCCAAAAGGGAGTTTTTTTCTTTACAACAGAGAAAAAAATATATATAATTATAATGTTGTAAAATAAATTGAGAGAAGGAACATAAATGAAAATCAGAATTGGAATTGTCGGCTACGGAAATTTGGGCAGAGGTACCGAGTGTGCGGTATCGGCTGCCGAAGATATGGAGCTGGTGGCGATCTTTACCCGCCGCGATCCCGCAGGGATCCAATCAGCAAGCGGTGCACCGGTCTACCAGATCGAAAAAGCCTTTGAGATGAAGGATCGGATCGACGTGATGGTTCTTTGCGGCGGCAGTGCCAAGGATCTGCCGGAGCAAACGCCGTTGATGGCAGAGCATTTCAATGTCATCGATAGTTTCGACACCCACGCTAAGATCCCCGAGCATTTTGCAGCGGTGGATGCCGCCTGCAAGAAGAGCGGCAAGGTCGCGGTTATTTCGGTGGGCTGGGATCCCGGAATGTTCTCCTTGAACCGTTTGTATGGGCAAGCGATCCTGCCCCAAGGCAAGGATTATACCTTCTGGGGTAAGGGCGTCAGCCAAGGTCATTCCGATGCCATCCGTCGTATTGAAGGAGTGCAGGATGCCCGTCAATATACCATTCCCGTCGGGGAAGCATTGGATCGGGTGCGCGGCGGCGAAAATCCCGAACTGACCACCCGCGAAAAGCATACCCGTGAATGTTTCGTTGTGGCAAAAGAAGGCGCCGATTTAAAGGCGATCGAGCAAGCGATCGTGACCATGCCGAACTATTTTGCCGATTACGATACCACCGTCCATTTCATCTCCCAAGAGGAATTGGATCGGGACCATAAGGGAATTCCTCACGGCGGCAAGGTCTTCCGCACCGGAAAGACCGGTTGGAATGGGGAGCATACCCATATCATCGAATACAGCTTGAAGCTGGATTCCAACCCCGAATTTACCTCCAGCGTATTGACCGCCTATGCCCGCGCGGCCTATCGCTTAAACCAAAAAGGGGAGCAGGGCTGTAAGACTGTTTTTGATATTGCCCCTGCGCTGCTGCATCCTGCCGATACGGAAACATTGAGAAAGAAACTTTTATAAATGAAGATCTATTTAACAAGACATGGGCAGGTCCTGCCTGATAAATTTACCGGAACCGTCGATTGTCCCGATGGTGATATTGCTTTGTCGGATTTAGGCGAAAAGCAAGCGGAGTTTTTAGGGAAAGAACTTGCGCTTCGCAATTTCAAAGGAATCATTATTTCCTCCCCCTATCTGCGAACGATGACCACAGCGGAAGCGGTGGCCTCTGCCTGCGATGTGAAAATTTATCCCGAAGCCGTATTCAGAGAAGGGGTGTTCAGTACCAAAGAAATTATGAGCCTAAAGGGAAAGACGTTGGAAGAATTGAAGGAGCGGTTTCCCCATGTGGCAGAGGATGTGAAGCTGGAATACCCTTGGTGGACCACCGAGATTGAAGATAATCCCGAAGCCTTTTCCAAGCGTGTTGATCCGCTCTTAGATCATCTGTTGGCATCCGACCATAAAGAGATTCTCTTGGTGGGGCATGGCGCGACTGTGGGCGCAA
The DNA here is from genome assembly GCA_045602565.1 of Eubacteriales bacterium. Lineage (GTDB taxonomy): Bacteria > Bacillota > Clostridia > Oscillospirales > QAKW01 > QAKW01. The sequence goes on from JAZSBU010000173.1 coordinate 3,221, forward strand.
CGGTTCGGTATTTTATGCGCAAATTTGGCTTTGAAAAGCCCTCCGGATTAAAGAATGTCAACTGCAATTTGACCGAATTTGAATTGGATGATAATGGTGAATTGGTGCGCACTGTTCTTTTTGGAAATGCGCATCTTCCTGATGAATATTTAACTTCCAATACGAATAAAATCGATCGCGTTGCACCGTTTGTTTTAGAAAGGGAAGGAAAATGAAGTATTATCCGATAACCCTACATATCCATTCTGTCTGGGAGCGTAGAGCCAGTATGGAAGGGCATTTTTATAATGCTCAAAAATTAGGGATTCATCATATGTATCTCACCGACCATGATAACCGAATGGGTCGACGACATAATCATATTGATCATTTTGATTTTTCCAAAGGGGAATTGATGATTCAGGAATCGCGCCCCGAGGATAAAAGCAAAGTACAACATGGCTTTTCAATCCTTCAGCAGGACGACGGAACGACCGCAGAAGTGAAAGATAACGCGCTCTGCCTATCCGCTGTTTCCAAAGGAGAGGATTGGTCCACAGTCACAGTGGAATTTGATTCTTCCTCAAAACGCCACGAAGTGGCATTACTTGCCAAAGTGATGCTTTATCTGGGGTTGCAGATCTCTGCGCAGGATGCGGATGTGCGCGCGATGGTGGATATCAAATTATCCCAACGTCCGCCGGAATTTGAGTTTGGGCATATTTGTTATGTCTTTGGCAATGCCGAAGGGCTGGATTCTCCCTATACAGCGGTATTTCCGATGGAAAACAAAGGAGAATTCGAGCGCTATGCCTTGAATCTCTTGCAGGATGCCGCCAAGGTTGGCGGGGGAGATAATGTCCTGAATACCATCTCCTTTTCTGTCTCTGCCCGAAACGGAGCTCAGGCGACCCTGCTTTTGAACGAGCTGAAAATCACCTCCGAGCTTTCTTTTGATCAAGGGCGTAAGGAGCAGAAAAAATTGGCCGAAAAGATTGGCGAAAAATACGGTGTAACTCCTATCGTCACTTCGGAGATCTCGGCGGCTGGCCCCCATAAGATCTGCTTTTCTACTAAAGTACCGATCATCGATTATGCCGCACTAAATTATAAGGTGACCGATGAGCAGGCGGTGGACCATGTGTTGCTGCATCGCGGAATCTATTCCCGCAACCATCCTTTTGAGGTATATAAAAATCGAGCCAAAAATGCTTCTGAAGAAGAGAAAGAACAATGGGAGCAGGAGCTGAGCAAAACATTTATCGAAAATCGCGCTTGGCATGCCTCTATGATGGAGGTTGGCTTTCCGGAAGGGCGGGGCGGTTTTTCGTTGCAGGATCACCTTTCCCTTTGGGATGCGCTTTCATCGGCGGGGGTGTTTATCACCGGCTACGGCGATAGCGATAACCATAGCAACAGTAAAAACTGGTTCGAGAGAAATAACTTTGTGGCCTATATTGGCACCGAGGATCCTTCGGAAGAAAGCTTTATCGAAGGGATGCTTTCGGGGAATATTTACACCGGTGATCCGGTGTATCTGCAAAAGATGCAGGTTTCCTTTGAAAGCACCGAAGGCAAGCGGATGGGTCAGATCTCCTTGAGCAAAGCACCGGGAGATGCTATCTTAAGCTTGAGCGGGCTGCCGGAAGATTGTCGTATTGTTTGGGTGGCAAACGGGAAAACAGTGAAAACCGATCTCTGCAGCGGTACATATAAAGGCACTTGCGCCATTCCGACGACGGATGAGACCAACTTTGTACGCGCGGAAGTTTATTATAAAGACCGCTGCATCATGCTGACCAACCCGATCTATCATATTTCCGACACCAAGGGATGTAAAGGAAAAGTCCTTTTCCATATTGGCGATGTTTCTCGGGCTCGTTATGCTGAGATTATGAGTCTGATCTGCCGCATTCGCCCCGATATTCTGGTGCATACCGGCGATTTGGTAGACGATCTGAAGGTCGGTCGCCTGCCTGAAGATATTCCGGCCTATAAAGAATGGCTCCCCGATGTAATTCATTGGTTGGAAAAGCTGGTTCCCGAGGTTTATCTTGTGCCGGGGAACAATGATCTTCCCGAGCTGATCGAGCAAACCGTAAAAACAGCGCATTTTATTCCGCCCAAATCGGTTTTAAATATGAATGGTAAGCAGATCTTTTGCTGTCACCGTGTGAAGGATGCAGATGGGGAAGGCGATATTTATCTTTATGGCCACGGTCCCACCGGCGACCATCATTCCTTTAATGAAGGCGATAAGGTTTATGCAAACGTCATCTACGGCCCCACTGTGGTATCCTTGGAGGATGGCCATTGCTTCCAATTAAAAAAATATCGCTTGCATTTTTGATTAAAATATGTTATATTTTATCGCGATATGCTTATAAATATTAAAAATAAGGAGAGAAAAAGATGAACATTCTTTGGGAAAACCTCGCCAGATTTGAAATCGGCAATGTCATTATGATCTTGATCGGTTGCGTTCTTGTCTATCTGGCAATCAAAAAGGAAATGGAACCCACCCTGCTGTTGCCGATGGGCTTCGGTACGATTCTGGTCAACGTTCCGTTGGCAGACGTGATCACCGAGCACGGTGCGCTGACGACTTTGTATAACGCAGGTATTGCAAACGAACTGTTTCCGTTGCTGCTGTTTATCGGTATCGGTGCAATGATCGATTTCGGTCCGTTGCTCACCAACCCCAAGTTGATGCTGTTTGGCGCGGCTGCGCAGTTCGGTATCTTCTTCACTCTTTCGATGGCGTCCATCTTCTTCGGCGATAACGATGCCGCATCCATTGCGATCATCGGTGCTGCCGACGGCCCCACCTCGATTGCTGTTGCAAACACTCTGAAATCCGAATATGTCGGTGCCATCACCGTTGCCGCCTATTCCTATATGGCATTGGTGCCCATTATCCAACCCCCTGTCATTAAGGCGCTGACCACCAAGAAAGAGCGGTTGATCCGTATGCCTTATGAGCAAAAGGACGTTTCTAAGCTCACCCGCATTTTATTCCCCATCATCATCACCATCGTGGTTTCCGCCATTGTCCCGCAGGCGACTGCGCTGATCGGCTTTTTGATGTTCGGTAATCTGATCCGTGAGTGCGGCGTTTTGGATTCCCTTTCCGAAACAGCCCAAAAGGTATTGGCAAACTTGATCACTATCTTCCTTGGCATCTCGGTTGCGTTCAATATGACCGCTGAGAAGTTCTTGAAACCCGCTACTCTGTTGATTATGTTCTTGGGTCTGATTGCTTTTATCGTGGATACTGCTGGCGGTGTTCTCTTTGCAAAATTCCTGAATCTGTTCCTGAAAAAGAAGATCAACCCGATGATCGGTGCTGCCGGTATCTCGGCATTCCCGATGTCCGGCCGTATTGTCCATAAGATGGGCTTGCAGGAAGATCCGCAGAACTTCTTGCTGATGCATTCCATCGGTGTCAACGTTCCCGGTCAGATTGCCTCGGTTATCGCCGGCGGTATCATCTTGAATATGTTCGGGGCATAAGGAGGTAAAGAACCATGTTAGATTCGATTAAAAATATGTTCTCCGGTATGAACTTTGAGCCGATGCGTTTTGTCCAGATGCTGGATAAAATGGGGATCGGGATGCTGGTCATCTTTATTATTATCGGTGTCATCATCCTTTCCACCCTGCTGATCAATAAGATCTTTTCTAAAAAGTAATTAAAAGGCGCTCGCAAGAGCGCCTATTATATTTAGATTGAAAAACTTGTATCGTTATAGTATAATAAATTTAAAGTGCATTGAAAGGGGAGATTTCAATGAAAGACTGCCGTATCACCGTGATGAAAATGGCGCGGTATGACGACTTGATCGAAAAATACGAAAACCCCATCGAGCACACCTGTGACCTGAAGATGGGGCAGGTATTTATCTCAAAGGGCGGTCAAAAGCCCCAAGGGCTCTGCGAGAGCGCGTGGGAGAGTATGGTTCCCTTTGTAATTGAGCTTGCCAAGGGCGGCGGGAATTTCTATGACGGCTGGATGAAGAACAAAAAATCCGCTATGATCTCCTGCAACGATGGCTTTCGCCCGGTCAGTTTTTATATTGAAGTAATCGAATGAGGTATCTATGAAAAAGATCCGATTATCCACATCGCATATTATTATGCTGAGTTTTCTTTCGGCAATTTTGCTTGGAAGTCTGCTTCTGGCGTTGCCCATCAGCTCTGCTTCGGGCAAGGCGGTGCCGTATATCGATGCGCTGTTTACCGCCGGCAGTGCCACCTGCGTTACCGGCTTGGTCACGGTGCCTACCTTTTCCACCTGGAGCGTCTTCGGTCAGATCGTGATCCTGCTGTTGATTCAAGTCGGCGGCTTGGGGATCATCACCGTGATGGCGTCCTTTGTGGTCTTTATGCACCGCAAGCTGGGGCTGAGCGACCGCGTGTTGCTGCAGGACGCGTTTAACTTGAATACGCTTTCGGGCTTGGGCGCCTTTGTTAAAAAAGTATTGCTCGGCACCTTGCTGGTAGAAGGCGTTGGCGCAATGCTTTATCTGCCTGTTTTTATCAAGGATTTTGGGCTGAGGGGCATCTGGGTCTCGGTGTTTAACTCCGTTTCTGCTTTTTGCAATGCGGGGTTTGACATTATTGCCGAAGATAGCCTTTGCCGCTATGCAACCCATCCGCTGATCAATTTCGTAACCGCCGCGTTGATTATTGTCGCAGGTATCGGTTATATTGTTTGGTGGGATGTTCTTCGGGTGTTGAAGGATCCGAAATTGCGCCGCTGGCGCCATTTGACATTGCATAGTAAGATCGCTTTGACCACAACCGCCATCTTGATCTTCGGCGGCGCATTGTTGATCTTTTTGTTTGAATACCGCAATCCTCAAACCATCGGCACCCTGCCGTTATTTGATAAGATTCAAATTTCATTGTTCCAATCCGTCACCACCAGAACCGCAGGCTTTGCGGGCATCCCTCAGCAAAACCTCAGCGAAGGCGCGGCAATGGTTTCCTGCCTGCTGATGTTTATCGGCGGTTCTCCGGTCGGCACCGCAGGCGGTGTTAAGACCGTGACAATCGCTGTCTTGCTTGCTTCTGCATTTTCCACCGTAAAGAATAATAATGAGACGGTTTTGTTCCACCGTTGCATATCCCGCGAGATGATCGGTAAGGCATTGGCAGTTGTGACAATGTCGGCATTGATCGCTATCAGTTCGATGTTGCTTTTATCAGCGACCATCGATGCGCCGGCATTGGATATTGCCTATGAAACCATTAGCGCCACCGCGACCGTGGGGCTCACCCGCGGCATCACCCCGCTTTTGAATTTATGGGGCAAGTTGATTATTATTGCAACGATGTATCTGGGCAGGATCGGGCCGATCTCCTTGGCGATTGCCTTTAATATCCGAACCAAAAGCCCGAATTTAATTAAGAATCCCACCGAGCAGATCAGCGTGGGCTGATAAGGAGAATAAATTATGAGTATTCATCAAAGTTATGCAGTTTTCGGTCTGGGGCGGTATGGCCGCTCTGTGGCAAAGGAATTGGTCCGCAACGGTGCTGACGTTTTGGCGGTGGATCGCAATGAATCGGTCGTCAACGGATTGAGCGGGGAACTGCCTCTCTGCAAATGCGCCGATATTACCGATCCCGCGGTCTTTAATGCGCTGGATATCGGCGGAATGGATGTGGTCATCATTGCAATGGCAGAAAATCTGGAGGCCGCCGTGATGGCGACCATGCTTTGCAAAGAAGCAGGGGTTCCGCAGGTCATCGTCAAATGCGCCGATGAGATGCATTGCCGCATTTTGAGCAAGGTGGGTGCCGATCAGGTGGTAGTGCCCGAATATGAATCGGGGACCCGCTTGGCAAAGAACCTGCTCAGTGCAGGCTTTATCGATATGGTGGATCTGGCGGAAAATGTTTCGGTACTCCATTTCAATGTCCGGCCCGAATGGGTCGGCAAGACTCTGGCAGAATTGAATTTGCGTAAAAAATACTCAATCAACGTCGTTGCCACAGAGCAAGGCGGAAAGGTTTCCACCGAGATCGATCCGACCCTTCCTTTGCAAGAGGATATGCAGTTGATCATCATTGCCGATCCTGCTAAATTAAAGAAGATGAAATAATAAATGCGCGATGCTTTGCATCGCGCATTTATTATTTCTTGAACTTAAAGGCTCCTGCCCAAGTCTGCGGGGAAAGCAAGGCAAGAATGGGGAAGATCTCCAGCCGCCCTGCCAGCATATCAAAGGAAAGGATCAACTTGGACAGATCGGAATAATTTTGGAAATTTTTAGAAGGGCCGACCAATTCCAAACCGGGACCGATGTTATTGATGGTGGCGGCAACCGCCGAAAAATTGGTGGTAAAATCAAAGTTATCCAGAGAGATCAGTAAAAGCGAGATCACAAAGACCCCTAAATAAGAGACCAAAAAGGTATTGACCGACCGCATGGTGCTGTGCTCGATGACCTTTCCTTCCAGATGCACCTTTTTGACAGTGCGGGGATGGATGATCCGCGCGAGTTCATTAAAGGAAGATTTGATCAAAATAACGATCCGCGAGACCTTGATACCGCCGCCGGTACTTCCCGCGCAGGCGCCGATAAACATCAGCAGGATCAAAATCGTCTTGGAAAGGGCGGGGAATAGATTAAAATCGGTGGTGGCAAAGCCGGTGGTGGTGATAATACTTCCGACCTGGAATAAAGAATGGCGAAAAGCCTCTTCTGCGGTTTCAAAGAGATGCAGGGTATTGATAAAGATCGCCGCAGTGGAAAGGGCAATGATGGCAGTATACCAGCGTGCCTCTTCGCAGCGCGCCGCCTGCCGAACGTGCCGCCGCACCAATAGGAAGTAGACGTTGAAGTTGACGCCGAACAGGATCATAAAGACAGCAACCACATATTGGCAGGCAGGGGAATAGGCGGCAAGCCCAGCGTTTAGGACCGCAAAGCCGCCGGTACCTGCGGTACCAAAGGTGATGGTGATCGCGTCGAACAAAGGCATCTTCAAGCAGAGCAGGATAACGATCTGCACCAGGGTCATTACGGTATAGATGACATATAATACTTTGGAGGTGTCACGGATCTTAGGCATCATTTTGCCCACCTGCGGTCCCGGACTTTCCGCCCGCATCAGATGCATGGTAGCACCGCCGGTCAGCGGCAGGATGGAAAGAGCAAAAACCAAAACGCCCATTCCGCCGATCCAATGGGAAAAACTGCGCCAAAAGAGCGTGGCGTGGCTCATCGCTTCCACATCCGATAAGATGGAAGAACCGGTGGTGGTAAAACCTGAAACCATTTCAAAAAAAGCGTCGGCAAAATGAGGAATATCGCCGGAGAGAATAAAGGGGGCGCAACCGAACAGGCTTAAAAAGAGCCAACTGAGAGCCACCGAGGTGAACCCTTCTTTGGCATAAAATTCTTGGTTTTTCGGCTTGCGGGCGGTGATCAAGAACCCGATCAGCGCAATGATAAACGCGCAGATCAGATATGCAACCGCTTCCTTTTCCCGATAGATCAGACCGGTCAAGGCAGGAAGAAGCATCAATAGTCCTTCGATCCGTAAGATATAACCGATAATGTAAAAAATAATCTGAAAATTCATATCGTTATTTTAAAATATCCTTAAAGTCGTTGAGTTTTGTCTGCCCTGCGACGACGATAACGCGATCGCCGGGTTGTATGGTGCTGTCACCGTCGGGAAGAATAAACCGCTTGCCGCGGATGATGCCGCAAACGATCAGATTTTCTTTCAGATTCATCTCCTTTAAGGGGACGTTAATGGCGGGGGCATTTTGGCTGATGTTGAATTCCACCGCCTCTACCTTGCCGTCGAACAGGCGATAAAGGGTCTCCACATTGTTGCCCAATGCATTTTGCTTGGCGCGCACGTGTTGCAAAATGTGTTCGGTGGTAATATGGTGCAGGTGGATCACACTCTCCAGATCCAGTCCTGCTACCAATTCGGCAAAGATCGGGCGATCTACCTTGGTAATCACCTTGATATCCGCCATCTCTTTGGCATAAAGAGAAAGCAAAACATTTTCTTCATCAAAGCCGGTCAGCGCAACGAATGCATCGGTGGTTGCGATGCCCTCTTCGTTCAAAAGATGCTTATCGGATGCATCGCCGTGGATGATCATCGCCTCGGGCAGCAGTTCCGCCAATTCGTTGCAGCGGGATTCGTCTTTCTCGATGATCTTGACATTGATGCGGGAAGCCAAAAGGATCTGCGCCAGATAGTAGGCGATGGTCCCGCCGCCGACGATCATAACGCTTTTGACGCTATGGGTATCAAACTTGATTTTGCGGAAAAATTGATTTGCCCGATTGGTTTCGATCATAACGGTGGCTTTGTCGCCCGCCTTCAGTTCAAAGGAACCGGAGGGGATGGTGAAATCACCCTCCCGCTCGATGCTGCAGAAAAGAACGTTGCTTTCCAGCTTGGAGCGGACATAGGTCAGGTTCTTTCCGTCCAGAACCGAGCCCTCGGGGATCTTAAAGGTCAGCATTTCCACTCTGCCGCGGGCAAAGGAACTGACCTCAATGGCGGAGGGGAAGCGCAGCAATTGCGAGATCTCCATCGCTCCTGCAAATTCAGGGTTGATGACCAACGAAAGCCCCACCTGATCTTTGATAAAATCCGTCTCCTTAAAATACATCGGATTGCGGATGCGGGCAATGGTGGAGCAATGATCGTTCTTTTTGGCAAAAAGGCTGCAGAGCAGATTTTGTTCATCCGAACCGGTGACCGCGATCAGCAGATCGGCATCCTCGATCCCCGCCTCCGAAAGGGCGGAATAGTTCATACCGTTGCCTAAAAGCCCCATCACATCGTTGTCGTTGCAGATGGTGGAGATGCGCTCGGCAATGAAATCGATGATCGTAACATCGTGCCCCTCGTCGTTTAGGGAGGCGGCCAGAGTGGCGCCGGTTTTGCCGCCGCCTACAATAATGATTTTCATAAAAGATTCCTTTTTAAATCATAGATTCAGTGCAAAAAATCCGCACTTATCGTTAGTTTACCATATTTATATAAAAAAAGCAACAGACTTTGTTATTGGTCTGTTGCTTTCTTCATTTCAAGAAATCGGGTGTTATAGAATTCGGATTTATGCTGCAGTTCTTCGTCCAATCGTTCCAGCCCGAATTGCTCGGCAAGGGTCGGCTTTTCCGAAAAGAGATTGGTCCCCAACCCCAACCGATCGCCTTCTAACTCCGCGCCCATCGCCGCCAGGGTGGTGGGGAAGAAGTCGAAGGTGGCAAAGGTGCGGTTTTGCTCTTTTTGGGGCTCGATGGGTGCATTGATGATGCAGTTATAGACAGTGCGGGTGTAGTTTTCATCGATGTCCTTTAAAAAGTTCGGGTCCATCGTTAAATGGTCGCCGCTCAAAACGATCGTGGTATTTTCATAGAAGGGCTGCTGCTTGATCCAATCGATAAACTGCCCCACCTTTTGCGCCGAGCAGGTAAGAACATTGGCATATTGCTCTTCATATTTCTGCGGGCAATCAGGGCAAAGATATCCATCGGGAAAATGGGTGTCGGCAGTCAGCATGGTGAAATTAAAGGGCTTTCCTTGGCTTGCCGCCTTGGTCAACTCTTCTTTGGCAAAATCAAAGAGTTTGGCATCTTCAAAGCCCCACCATTGCCGATAATCTTCGGGCAATCGCCCATCGGCCTTTAAAGTGTTAATATCGACAACATTGTAGTTTCCGTGTTCGGTGAAATAGGTCTGCCGCCCTGCAAATTCGGCATCGCTGCCGATCAGCAGCGTTTGGTAATAGCCTTCTTTTTCTAAGATCTCACCGATCGAGGTCAGCCCCGGAATATAGGCGTCTTCACCGCCGTAGGTATCAGCAGTCAGCGGCACCTTGACGATCATCCCCGAAGTTTGCGCCACCATCGCCGAGGCGGTCCAGGTGGAGCCGGTGAGAGCGTATCCGCCGCCCAATCCGTTTGTATTGGAAAAATGAACATTTTCTTTGGCCAATGCCGAAAGCTGCGGGATCAGATCTTCGGTGATGGAACCGCCCGCTTTGGGATCGGCAAAGGTGGTCTCCATCGATTCCAAAAAGATATAGATCAGATTGCGCTTTTCTTCGGGGAAGGTGACCTTCACCGTTTCGGGATCGGCATAATGGGTTTCAATAAAGTCGGTCTCGGTTGTGCTTTTGTGGATATAACTTGTCACCCGCAGTTCCAATGTGAAAAATAAGACCGAGACCGTCAGCATCCCTGCCGCCATCGGCAGCGCGTTGCGCTTAAAGAAACTGCAGATCTTCCCGCGGCAGAAGGCGGCATATTTTTCGTATTTTTGCTTGCATTTTTCCATCCTGCCGGAAAGAAACCGCCAAAGATAAAATTCCCCTGCGGTCAGTAAAACACCAAATAAGATGACCCGAACATAAGCGCTGCTCATCAAGTCTTCATTGGCACCTGCCGCCGATGTCTTCATTTGATAGATGATCTGATCCAGCAGAATATGATCATATTTACTCAGCAGCCATAGGGTGAAAAGAAAAAGCAGATTTCCGCCGAGCAGCAGGATCAATGCAGTAATATGTGATTTTTTAAATGTTCTTTTTTGCTTGCTCAAGGGGATTCTCCTTAAAATGATATGCCTCTATTTTATAGGATGCAAAATTTGTCGTCAACCGTTTTCGCTAAAAGTTCATAATTGTTTAATGTTGTTGAAGGCTTGATTCAGCCGTTGCGCCATTTGTTGCATCGGTTCGGGGCGCACCTTTAATTGCGCGCGGTCGTAGGTCAAAAGCCCGTTGGTCTCATCTTCCACATCGCTCAGTTGGGTCAGGATCGCAGCGCATAAGCCCTGCTTGATGGCGGGGAGGATCTCCCGATCGTAAAGGGCGATCAACTGCTCTTCAAATTCCATCGGCTGATCGGTAAACACACTGTATCCTGTATTTTTGGAAGGATTAAAAGCGTGGTCGGGCAGGCGGCAGGAATATCCGCCAAACTCCGAAAGCACCATCGGCTTGCCGCAAACATTTTTAAGTTGAATGGGCTTGAAATAAATATGATCGCTCTCCACATCGCTTTTTTGCTCTTTGAACCAGCCCGATGTGGTATCAAAGATATGGGTGGGATCTAATGCTTTGAAATAAGTATAGCAGGCATCCGCTTCAAATTGCCCCCAGCCTTCGTTGAAGATGGTATAGTAGCAAACGCTGGGGTGATTGTAAAGCTGCCGGATCATCTGCTCGCCGATCCGCAGGAAATGGGCTTTGCGTTGCTTGGTCGCCCGATGGGTCACTCCTTTACGCAAAAAGAGAGTCGGTAATGCGGTATCAATAATAAATCCGTAGCGACCGCTGTTGATCATATCCTGAAAGACGATCATTCCGTATCGATCGCAATAGGAATAGAAAAGCTCCGGCTCCATCTTAATATGCTTACGCAGGGTGTTAAAACCGCACTTTTTCATCTGCAGAATATCGTTGATATATCCTTGGGGTGTGGTGGGCAGATAGATGCCGTCGGAATAATAGCCCTGATCCAAAAGTCCGTGGAAAAAGTAGGGCTTTCCGTTGAGGCAGAGCATTGCCTTGCCGTCGATTTCCCGAATATCAATGGTCCGTAATGCAAAATAGGATCGGATGCGATCTTCGCCGCTCTCCAAAGTGAATTCATAAAGATAAGGATCTTCGGGGCTCCAAAGATGCGGCTGATCCAAATCAATCGTCAGTCTGTTTCCGTCAAAACAGTATTCTTCGCCGCTTGCCAGGGTGATTTTCTTTTTATCGGCACCGCCTTCGATCTCAAAGGTGATGCTGTTTAATGTCGGGGTCATTTTCAATGCGGTGATGGGTTGAGCGGGCAGGCTTTCCAGCCAGACCGTCTGCCAGATCCCTGCGATGGGGGTATACCACATTCCGCCCCGCTTATACCGTTGCTTGCCGTAGGGCAGATTCAGATCCATCGGGTCGGTGATCTCCACCCGTAGGATATTTTCTCGATCGGTCAAAGCGTCGGTGATATCAAAGGAAAAGGGGAGATATCCACCCTCATTTTTGCCGACCAATTTCTCGTTGAGATAAACCGTGGTATATTGATCTGCCGCCCCGAAATGCAACCAAACGGACTCCTTTTTGAATCCGTCGGGCAAGGTAAAGGTG